>NZ_JBFUKY010000004.1:0-425683 GCF_056400625.1 Allobosea sp. P5_A5 | reverse complement strand
GCAACGCCATCCGCCGGCAGGTCGAGGAGAACGGCACCATGCCCAACATCCCGCCCAAGGCCAACCGGCGCTGGAAGAACTGCTTCTCCCCGGTCCTCTACCGCGACCGCAACGCCATCGAACGGATGTTCTGCCGCCTCAAGGATTTCCGCCGCGTCGCCACGCGATACGATCGAAACGCCGTCAACTTCCTCGCAGCAGTCTGCATCGCAGCGACCGTCAGCTACTGGTTATGAGTCCAGACCCTAGCTGCTCCCTGTGCGGCGTCGGCGTCGGTCCATTCGTCTCCGAGCAGTTCCGGCGTCTCGAAGGCGGTGAGCGCGGCGAAATGATGCTCGCGATCGGCGACGAAGAGGCTGCGCGCGATGCCGCGCGCCAGCCGGTCCGCCCCTTCGCTGATGGCTGGGATGTCGCCGGAAAGCTTGCCGTGGCTCAGCGTCGCCGGAAAATTGAAGCAGTGGATCTGCCGCAGCGCCGGGCAGGCGCCAGGCGCCTTCTCCAGGAATTCGAAGCTATCGCCGAGATCGGGAGAATACTCCAGCTCCTGGTTCGGCATGTCGGCCGGCACCGGGAAGCGGTCGCGCCAAAGCCTGATCTGCGAGGCGAATGCCGCAAGCTCGGGCCTTGAGGTTAGATCGACCTTGAAGCCCGTACCGAAGATGATGAAGTCGGTCTCGTAGCGCCCCTTCGGCGTGGTGACGACGAGGTGGTTGCCGACCTCCTCAAGCTTCGCAAGGGGGCTGCCGACATGGAAATAGGCATTGGCGTGCTGCGAAACCCGCAGCGTGCTCGGGCGCGGCGGCGGGGTCTGGGCCTTCAGTGCATGATCCAGGAAGCGCCATTTCCATTCGTCCGGCAGCCCAGCGAAGCCATGGACCACGCCCTGACTGCCGATGCCCGTGAACTTGTTGACGCGCGGGATATCCGCGCGGCGGATGAAGAGGTCCAGCCGCGCGCAGCCGGTTTCCAGCGCGACTGCGGCATTGTCCAGGGAGGAGGCGCCCGCGCCGATCACGGAGATGCGCTTGCCGCGCAGCGCCTCGAAATCGATCGCGTCGGCGGTATGCGCCCAGAATTTTCGGTCGATCGTGGATGCGATCGGGGGGATGTAGGGGCCGCCGAGGCCATCCCTTCCGCTCGCCAGGACAACGTGCCGAGCGAAGACCACGCTCTCCCGGCCGGCAGTGACGATGCGCAAGGAGAGGAGCCTGTCCGGCCCCCGCTCGATCGTCGTCACCTCGACACCGTTCTCGACCGGCAGGCCGAGGACCTTCCGGTACCAGACCAGATAGTCCATCCAGACGGTGCGCGGGGCTCGGTCCAGCGTCTCCCAGGCCTCGCGGCCGAAGCGGGCTTCGTAATAGGCCCGGAAGGTCAGGGCGGGCAGTCCCATGGCGGGGCCGGTCAGTTGCTTGGGCGAGCGCAGGGTGCGCATCCGCGCATAGGTGATCCAGGGGCCTTCGGAGCCGGCCGGCGCGCGGTCGAACAGCACCTGATTATCGACGCCCAGACGTTTCAGCATGGCAGACGCCACGAGGCCCGCCATGCCGGCGCCGATGATGACGACATCACGCACACGCTGCCCGTCGATCTTGCGCGGCGGCACCCAGCTCTTCGCCGGCAGTTCGAGCCAGGACAAGTCCTGAATCAGCCGGGCCTCGAGAGCTTCGAGGCCGGAAGGGGCCGCGTCTGCAGCCTTCATCGCAATGTTTCCTTGTGGTCGTCCGGCCCGTAGACGAGATCGGACAGGAGATCCGATCTCGCCGGATCGTGCAGCCTGAAGCCGGGAATAAGCCGGGCGGCGGAGTTCAACAGCGCCTCGCTGAGCGCCGCGACGCCGGGCGGCAAAGGCCGGGCGACCGGCGAGATCGCGCCAAACAGGAACGGGATCGCGACATCGAGCGGCCGCAGCACCACACCCGGCAATTCGAGAGCACAGGCCATGACAGGTTCGACAATGGCGGCGCCGAGGCCACGGCGTACCAGCGCCAGCGCCGTCAAAGACGAGTTGGTGTCGATGACACGCACAGGACTGGCCTTGGCGGCGGCGAAGGCGTCGTTGACCCGCCTGCGCAGCCGATACGGGTTCGCCATGGTGATGACGCGGCGGTCGGCGAGATCGCGCAATGTCACGACCTCCTCCCGCGCCAGCGGATCGTCCGGGGGAAGTGCGACGAGGCAAGGTGCCTGGCCGATCCAATGAACCTCGAGCCCGGGATGCTCGACCGGCAGGCTGGCGAGGCCGAAATCGGCCGCATGGGACAACACCTGCTGAACTACGGCCTCGGCAGAGAGCGACTGGATGTGGATCTCGGCCGGTAGCAGCGCCGGGTCCACTGCCGCCAGTGCATCCGGCATCAACCCCGCAGCAAGTGCGGCCGTGCAGGCGAATTCGAGCGCGGGCAGCGCGGCCGCGCCGATCGCCTTAGCCTTCGCCCGGATATGCTTGAGCCCGAACAGGAGGCGCTCGACCTGGGTGTGGAACTCTACGCCGCGCCGGGTGGGGCTGATGCGCGGCCCGCTGCGATGGAGCAGCTCATAGCCGATCTCGGCCTCGAGTTCGCGGATCTGCCGCGTTACCGCCGGCTGCGAACGACCGAGCAACCGGGCCGCGCCTGTGATGCTGCCGGCCGACATCACGGCAGCGAAAGCCTCCAGCTGCCGGACGTCGAGCGACGGTGTATCCATTCGGCGGATGATAGGTCGGCGTCGATGCAGTTCAAACATAAAGCGTTGATCGATCCCTCCCCCTGCCGCACATATTTGAATGATATACCCACCTTGATGCGTAAAAAGCATAATGCCACTGTGGGCGATCCGACGGAGGTGATTTGCCATGACGCTGATCGAAGAGTTGGCCGACGTCCGGCCTGGCTCCCCGCTGGCAACCGCGCTGGCGCAGCGCACCGAGATCCTCGCATTGAGCCAGGCCAGTCATGATGCCGTGCTGTTGCCGAAGGATCCGGGAGGCCTCAGTCACGGCCTCAGGGCCGCTCTCGCCGCACGAATGGCGCGCCAAAACGCGCAGATCCCCCTCGCCCTGCATTACGAGGAGCTACTGCGGAGCAGCTCAGAACATGATGACAGCCTCTCGCTGGTCGAGCAGAGGAAAATGTCTGCCATCCTCGCTCATTCCGACCTGCTGACCCTGCGTCCACGCGATGCGACGCGCGAGGACATCGAGGCCCTGAAAGAAGCGGGCGTTGGCGAGGCCGACATCGTGCGCCTCGCCGAACTGGCGGCTTTCGTGAACTATCAGGCCCGTGTCATCAGGGGTTTCCAGGCTCTGGGAGAGGTGAAATGAGCGAGGTCGTCCACGCCTTCACCACGACCGTGCCGGTCTGGTCGCCCTATGTCACGCCGGTCGATCTGGCCTCCGCGACCCCGGAACAGCTGGCGGCGTTACAAGTGACGCCGTCGAACAAAGGCGTTTCGCCCTATGTGCTGACGCTGGCGCATGATCCTGAATCTCTCGCTGTGCGTTCGCCGCTCTTCAACAAGATCATGTACGGCAAAGACGGCTTGAGCTCGGCGGAGCGCGAGCTCGGAGCGGTCGGCGCGTCAGTCGTCAACCGCTGCATCTATTGCGCCGCCGTTCACGCCTCGCGCTTCAACGGGCTGACGCAGCGGCCGAAGGTGATGGACGCGATCTTCAAGGACGAGCGCAATGCGGCGTTGGAGCCGCGCGACCAGGCTGTCTTTGACTTTTCGGCTCAGCTTTCCGAAACGCCGCCTGCGCTCGGGGACAAGGATGTCGATGCGGTCAAAGCAGCCGGCCTCGATCTCCTCGAGGCGGTCGATCTCGTGTTCTCCGCTGCGATCTTCGGCTGGGCCAACCGGCTGATGCATACGCTGGGTCAGCCAGAGCGCCGTTGAAAGCATCGTCTATGGCATATGCAGCCGGTTATCGACGACATCGGGACCGCGCATCACAGATCGCGGAGGGTTCCGCCCCGATCTCATCCAGCTGCGGCAGGGCTCGCCCACGCCGGACTCGATTTCGCCCGGCGTGCGTGACTGAAAAAGGAGCGTTTGCTGACCGTTCTTCGGGCGTAACTTGCAGCAGGCGCCTGTGGCTGACGCGCCAACGGGCTTCCACCGGCACGGGATCTGTGTGCAGCTTTGATCGTGGTGCAACAAGGCGGCCGGCATGAATTACCGCTGGGACTGGTCGGTGCTCATCCGCGAGCCATTCGTAGAATGGCTGTGGAGCGGGCTCCTCCAGACATTGATCATCAGTCTGTTCAGCTGGGCGATCGCTCTCACGATCGGCATCGTTACGGGCGTGGCGCGCTGCGCGCCTTCCCCGCTGGCTCGCGTGCCGGCGGGTGTCTTCATCGATGTGTTCCGCAGCGTGCCGCCGCTGGTCCAGCTCTTCCTCTGGTTTTTCGTGCTTCCTGAGGTCGTTCCCGACGCTTTAGGGCTCTGGCTGAAGCGGGATCTGCCCTATGCCGAGATCGTCACCGCCGTCGTCGCGATCGGGCTTTTCGCCGGCGCGCGCGTCGCCGAGCAGGTGCGCGCGGGGATCGAAGCTGTCGGAGCGCCACTGCTGCCCGCCGCGCTGGCGACGGGCCTGCGTCCGCTCCAGGCTTACAGGCTGATCGCACTGCCGCTTGGGCTGCGCGCCATCGTCGGCCCGCTGACGTCGGAACTCCTTATCACGATCAAGCTGTCCTCGCTCAGCCTGACGATCGGCGTGCTGGAGCTGACGGCACAGAGCCGCCATGTCGAGAACTATACCTTCCAGGGCTTCGAGGCCTTCACCTTCGCGACAGTCGCCTATCTCGTCATCGGCATCTGCGTCACCGGGCTGATGCGTATCATCGACCGGCGCATCGGCGGCGCCAG
Source organism: Allobosea sp. P5_A5 (assembly GCF_056400625.1). Classification (NCBI taxonomy): domain Bacteria; kingdom Pseudomonadati; phylum Pseudomonadota; class Alphaproteobacteria; order Hyphomicrobiales; family Alloboseaceae; genus Allobosea; species Allobosea sp. P5_A5. Next base: position 420,835 of record NZ_JBFUKY010000004.1, on the reverse strand, counting down.
CCTGCGAAAGGCGACCGCGTGAGCGATTTCGATTGGGGCGTCATCGCGCGCTCGGCCAGTTTTCTCGCGGATGGCATGGCGCTAAGCGCCCTGCTCGTGCTGGTGGCGACGGTGGGCGGTCTCGTCGTCGGCTTCGGCTTGGCCCTGATGCGGCTCTCGTCTCATCGCTGGATCGCATGGCCGGCGACCGGCTACGTCACAATGATGCGTTCGCTACCGCTTGTGCTGGTGCTGTTCTGGTTTTATTTTCTGATGCCGCTCGCGATCGGCCGCCCGGTCGGATCGCTGACCTCGGCGCTGATCGCCTTCGTGCTGTTCGAGGCGGCGTTCTACTGCGAGATCATCCGCGCCGGTATCGGAAGCGTGCGGCGCGGCCAGAGCGATGCCGGCCTCGCGACGGGCCTGCGCCGCGGGCAGGTGCTGCGTCTGATCGTGCTGCCGCAGGCGCTGCGGGCGATGGGCCCGCTCATCCTCAACCAGATCGTGATCGTGTTTCAGGATACCTCGCTGGTCTATGTCGTTTCACTGCATGACTTCCTGACCGCGGCGAGCGTCGTCGCCGCCCGCGACGGGCGCACCACCGAGATGTATTCGCTGGTCGCGGTGGTCTATCTGGTGATTTGCCTCTCCGTCACGAAGCTGGCGGAATTCTACAGGAAGGGCCGCCCGACGTGATCGTTCTCGACGACGTGCACAAGGCCTACGCCTCGCAGCCGGTTTTGCGCGGCTGCTCGGCCCAGATCCGGCTCGGAGAAGTCGTGGTCGTCTGCGGGCCTTCGGGATCGGGCAAAAGCACCCTGATCAAATGCATTAACGGGCTGGTACCGTTCGAGCGCGGCACGATCACGGTCGACGGCGTCTCGGTCTCGTCGCGCAAGACCGACCTCCCCGCCTTGCGGGCTCGCATCGGCATGGTCTTCCAGAATTTCGAACTCTACCCGCATATGACGGCCCTGCAGAACGTCAGTCTGGCGCAGGTTCATGTGCTGAAGCGCACGCGCAAGGAGGCCGACGAACGCTCTGAGAAGATCCTGACCCGCGTCGGCCTGGGCGACAAGCTTTCGAGCCGACCGTCCGAGCTTTCCGGCGGGCAACAGCAGCGCGTCTCGATTGCTCGCGCGCTCGCGCTCGATCCCAAGGCCATGCTGTTCGACGAGCCGACCTCGGCGCTCGATCCCGAAATGATCAACGAGGTTCTGGAGGTGATGCAGGAGCTGGCGCTGGAGGGCATGACGATGGTGGTCGTCACGCACGAGATGGGCTTTGCCCAGCGTGTCGCCGACCGCGTCCTGTTCATGGATCGTGGCGAGATCGTCGAAGACACGCCCAAGCCGCAATTCTTCAGCGCCCCGGCCTCGGAGCGCGCGCGGCAGTTCCTGAACCAGGTGCTGACGCATTGATCGACCAATCGGCGAAGACGGCGAAAAGAAGGATGAGGTCCGATGCGCGTTAGCATTCTGGGCGCGGGATCGGCGGCCTGCGGCGCGGCGGCTCATCTCGCGGTCTGCGGACATGATCCGATGCTCTGGTCACCGTCGGGGCGGGGCACAATTGCGCTCAAGGCCGGCGCGCCCCTCACGGCGACGGGCGCCGTCACGGCAAGCATCCATCCCCGGATCGCCGGCAGCGCCGAAGAGGCTGTCGGCGCTGCCGATGCGGTTCTTCTCGCGATGCCGGCCTATGCCCATAAGCTCGCCTTCGATGCGATCGCGCCGCATCTGCGCGAAGGGCAGCCCGTTATCATCAGTTCGCATGCCTCGTTCGGGGCTCTCTATCTGTCGCGGCTGCTCGCCGCCCGGAAGGTCTCGGTCCCGATCATCGCCTGGGGCACGACGCTGACGACGGGCCGCAAGGTTTCGCCGACCGAAGTCGCGGTGAATTCGCTGCGCTCCAAGATCGATCTCGCGACGGTGCCGCTGGGTGCCGCCGACGCAGCAAAGGCCCTGTGCACGAGCCTGTTCGGCGACCGCTTCGTCATCCGTCAGGGCCTGCTGGCTATCGCGCTCAGCAACCTCAACCCGCAGAACCACCTTGCGATCGCGCTGTTCAACCTGACGCGGATGGAGCGTGGCGAAAGCTGGGGTCAGGCCGAGAACGTCACGCCGGCCGTCGGACGCGTGATGGAGGCGCTCGACGCCGAGCGGCTTGCCATCGCCGAAGCCTTCGGCCTGTCGGTCCGGACGATCTTCGAGCATTATGCCTTGTCTTACCAGCTCCCGGTCGCCAGCATCGCGGAGATGAACGCGGAACTTCACGGGCGCGGTAAGGGCGGCCTTGGTCCGGCGACGCTCGACACGCGTTATGTTCTCGAGGACGCGCCTTACGGGCTTTTGCCCACCGTGTTGCTAGGTCGCCTCGCGGGGCGTCCGGCAGTGCTGCACGAGGCCGGACTTGCTGTGCTCTCTGCTGCCTATGGGCACGACTTTACTCGCGAGAACGACCTTTTGCCCGCGCTCGGCTTCGAGGCCATGACGCGCGGGGAGTTGGAGACGCTGGCAAAGGATGGCTTCTAAAAGGGTTCCGGCAAAAACGGTGTGCCGGAACTGCTTAGCTTCTTGTTTTAACGCATTGTCCTCGGGCGAGCCGTGCCCGTTTCGCTTGAAAAATGCTGTAGTAAAAGCCCTCTCGTCGAGGGCGACATCGAGCGAGCAATCGCGAAACGGGAGAGAGTTCATGCGACATCATCTTGCAGCTGCCGCAGGCGCGTTCCTTGCGCTGAGCCTGACAGCTTCGTCGGCCGGCGCCCAAGAGGTCGACGGGATCGTCAAGAAGCTGCGCGAAACGCAAACGATCACGATGGGCGTGCGCGAGGCGCTCTTTCCCTTCAGCTATCTCGACGACAATAAGAACCCCACCGGCTATGCGGTCGAGTTCTGCCGGCGGATCATCGAAGACATCAAGACCGAGCTGAATCTGCCTGAAATCAAAATTAAATATGTGCCGATGACGATCCAGAACCGGCAGGCGCTCGTCGCCAACGGCACGGTCGATCTCGAATGCGAGGGCACGGTCAACACCTTCGGCCGCAACAGGCAGGTGGACTTCTCGGCCGTCAGCCATGTCTCGGCGAGCCAATTGCTCGTTCTCAAGGCCACCGGCATCAAGAGCTATGACGACCTCAACGGCAAGATCATCGCGGTCGCGACCGGCGGCACCAGCGAGCCTGATCTTAAGAAGTTGATGGCGGAGCGCAAGCTCAATCTGCGCGTCCTCAATGTGGACGATCATGCGGCGGCTTTGATCGCGGTCGAGACCCGGCGTGCCGACGCCTATTTCAGCGACAATGGCGCCTTTTACGGGCTGATCAAGCAGTCGAAGAAGCCCGATGCGCTGGAGATCGTCGGCGACGAATACGGCTATGCGCCGCAGGGCTTCATGGTGCCGAAGCTAAACCCGACCATCCTCTGGATCGTCAACCACAGCATGGGCAAGATGTTCAAATCCGGCGAGGCCGAAGCGCTCTACATGAAGTGGTTCGGGCCGCTCGGCGCCCATGTCGGCCCCAAGCTGAGGGCGGCCTGGGCGACCCAGTCCTACGCCGAGTAACATCCGGCTTCGTGCGCTGCCGTATCCGTTTCGCCAGAAGCGGATACGGCGTCGCTTAATGCCGAACATGCTTGGCGTCGCCGAGTAGCGCCGAAGCGCATGTTCAGCCGTTTTCGCCGCCCATCGACTTCAGTTTGTGTCGGTGATGATCGGCGCGAATACCGAATTGCTGTTGGCGGGCTCGAGCAGCACGGCATTGTTCATTCCCCAGATCGCGGCCTGGGTTCGGTTGTGCACCCGTATCTTGCGCAGGATCGCTTTGACATGGGCCTTAACCGTGGCTTCGGCGATCTGAATCTTCCGAGCGATGAACTTGTTTGACTCGCCCTGGATGAGGCAGCGGAGGATTGCGGTTTCCCGTGGCGAGAGCAGCGGCGTGTGAACGGCGTCCAATGGCGCGCTGATCCGATCGTCGGCGTGAAGCGACCCGGTGACGGCGACCGCCGTCGCCGCATCCGCCATTCGGGGGGCTGCCGGCGATGCGAAAGAGGGCGGAAAGACGGCCTCGCCCAACATCAGTAACTCAACGGATTTGACGAAGGCATCGCAAGAGATATTGGTGGTCAGATAACCGCCCGCCCCGGCTGCAAAGGCCATGGCGGGCTCTTCGGCGGCATGCTGCTCGGACACGACCGCGACAGTAGCATCCGGATAGAGACCCTTCAGGATCGAAATCTCGGACAGAACCGAGCCGAAATCATCCGCCCCGCGAATGATGATGAAAAGGCATTTCGGCGCCCTGGTTTTGAGCTTGATCTGACTTGCGCTCGTACCGGCGGCCAGCGCTTGATACCCGCGCATTTGCAGGACGCCGCAAATTCCCTCTTTCACGAGGGAGTATTTACCCAGAACGACGATGGCGCAGTCCTTACTGTCTTTCATCGAGCACTCCAGACCTGGAGTTCTCGGGAGCCCCTTCCCGGAACGGCTTCAATTGTTCGAAAGGCAACGGCGCTTCTTGGCAGGGCAAGACCTCGTGGTCCATCCTGCAGGCTTTCCCGCCGGCAACAGATTTCGCCCCAAGCCAATACTGCGCGCGCCGAAGCTTTTCCGCTACAATTCCGGCAAACACGTCACAATCGTCGAATGCCAGACTGCTGTGCCGCGCGCTATCAGACTTTGGAAAGGGATCGAAATTTCGCGACTGGCCATGCAGAGAAGGCGGCGGCGCTTCACGAATGAAGACAGCACCGAAACTCAGAGTCTGCGACCACGAAACGACAACTACGCGACCCAACGATCGACACCCACAAACAGTGTTCAGATCGACGTCAGATCGATCTGCCGGCATCGCCAGAAACCAATACTCGATCTTATCTTTTACGGCAAGCTTGTTACCGAAGCAGTAACCATATGAGGTTAATCGCGCGACGTCCTGCTCTGTCCGCGACAGTACCGCTGGTTTCTTCGCGTCCGACGGAAGCGATCATCTCGATCCCTCTCCTTTAGCTCCCTTTGGGATTCGCACGTGCTCCCCGCAGCAGCGCATACAGACGGATATGGCGGCTGATGGCCTGGGCCGTCCCTTTTGGATTCAACAATGAGGCCATCATCTTGACGGCGACACCTTTGCCAAGCTTCCAGGCATCGAAGCGGTATCCAAGTTGGTCCAATCTTTCGATATGGTAAGCCCAGAAATCCTTGCCCTTCATCTTGAAGGCGCTCGCCGATAAATAGCCATAATACTCGTTCAGAAGTTCTTCGATCCGTTCGGCCTTCTCCTGCCGGGACAGATACCAGTCGCCATAGGCCTGACAGTCGCTGATCTCCGCCGATACATAGGCGTTGTTCTCAAGCGAAGAGGTCGTGGCGCGATCAGAGTGGATCCGTTCATGCGTGAGGATCTGGTGAACGAAGCCGAAGTTGTCATACCTGAGATGTTCGACGCAGGCGCTGATATCGGCTTCATGGGTCGCATTCGGAAAGAACGCGTCGCTCCCGCGAACAAGGTCGGCACGGTAGAGCACCGAGGTCGGATTGCCGAGGACGCGCAGAGTTCCACATAGGTGGGCCCGGCAGATGTCGCGGCCGGGGACGACCGATTGCGAGTAGGACAGGCCGACATTGCGGACGTACCAGATGTCCTTGCCACCGGCCAATTGATAGGCGCCGACGATACCGATCGCGGGATGAGCTTCCGCGAGCGCGACCATCTTCTGGAGGCATTCGGGGTAGATCCAGTCATCGGCCGAGACCACCTTGCAGTATCGGCTCTCGCCGGAGATGTGACGGAACGCCCGATTGTGGTTGGCGATGATCGGCAGCAGTTCGTCGCAGTCGATGACCCGGATACGGCTGTCATGTCGCGCATAGTCTTCGGCGATGGCGAGCGTGTCGTCCGTGCTCGCATTGTTAAGGATCAGGTATTCCCAGTTCGAATAGGTTTGCGCCAGGACGCTTTCGATGCACTCCCTGAGATAAAGTTCTCCATTGTAGACAGGGGTCACGACGCTGACCAAAGGCTCCGCTCCGCCGCACATCTTCTCCGCCCTCCCAAGGCCCTCAAATCTTTTCGGATAGCTTTTCCGTGCCTTCCAGAAACAGCTCGTCGAACTGCTGCGAGAGTTCGGTCTTGAAGACCGCCACGCGGCTCTCGATCAGCGCCTTGACGGCGTCCGCGCCGGCGACCAGCCGGTCGAAGCGCGCGGTGAGTTCCGCAGCGTCACAGCGCGATATGTCGAGGCAATACTCGGACAGGCCCAGCTCCCCCATCAGGTGCGTGACCTTGGGGTGCGGCGCTAGAGCGATGCTGGGCACGTTCAAAAGCGATGCGAAGACGACACCGTGAAAACGGCATGTCAGGTAGCAGTCCAGGCCGGACAACGCCGTGACCAGATCGCCGATGTCCGAGACGGCTTCGCGCGTGACCCGGCCGGGAGCAATCGCGGCATAGTCGCGGGCTATGGCGGACTCCAGATCGAGGATCGCCTGCGAGTCGAACCAGATGTCGCTGCTGAAGAGCTTAATCCGGTGTCCCCGCGCTAGAATGTCGCCGCAGAAAATGGCCAGGTTCGCGATCAGCCGACGATATCCCTCGCTATCGTCGACCCAGTGGCGGGAGGCATCGCCATAAGCCATCGGAGCGATGCCGATCACGAGGCCCGGCTGGGCTTCGTCGGGTTGCGCGACGCGGGTAGCCGGCAGCCGCAGGCTCCAGACCGCATCGGCGACAACCTTCATCCTGCCGGCGACACCGATCCTCCGCAGCAATTCCCCGGAGGCGCGATCACGCAACGACACGTAGTCTGACATCGCCAGCGTCCGCCGCACGAACCAGCGGCTGAGCCGAGAATCCAACGGACCCGCACCGCTGTTCAGGACGATGAAGCGAACATTGGCGCACTTTGCCATGAGCGCCCATTTGAACAGGGTGTAGGGAAAGGCCCAAGGCCCGCCCCAGTCCAGCAACTGGCCGCCCCCACAGATGACGAGCATGTCCATGTCGCAGAGCAGGATCATTGAGCGCCCTAGGAACAGCGCCTCACGGACGAAGTGCGCGGGCCAGGTGATCAGCAGGTGGCGCAAGGTATTGCCAACGCGAAACAGCGGCCCCGTCCTGCGCAGCAGGGCCTTCAGCCTTTCGATGGAGCTTGGCTGCTCGGTTGGCATCTCCTGCGCCGACCACTCGCGCTGAAACGGAAACACCCGCTGGCGCATCGGAAAGCTGGTGATGCCGTGGCGGCGCTCGGTGTCGTCCGGGTCCATCGACAGGGCGACCATCGATGACCCCGGCGACCGGCGCGTGATATTATCGAGTACCGACGCGATCGAGGCCTCATCGCCCAGGTTGCCGGTGCCGCAATGGGCCAGCAGCGCGATACGACCGGGCATGGGCAGCGCGGCATCGCGGGGCGCAGTGAGCCTTTCGCGCTCGCACCAACCCTGCTCGACCGGCCCGGCGCCTCCGAGGTCCATGTCGACCCCGAGGTCCATGTCGACCCCGAGGTCCATGTCGACCCTGCCGGTCACGCGGACAGCGCTCGCCGCGCAGGTTGCGAATTCGCGAGCCGGTCCAGTGCAGCACTGGCCGCAGCCTCGCCGCTCCTGAAACTCTCATCGGTCCACATATAACCCCAGTCGCCGTAGCGACCGCAGTAGGCGATGCCGATGTCGTCGAGATAGCCATGCACCGTGGCCAAGGCCTCGGACCGTTCCAGATCGAAGATCACATTGGCATAGGGCAGATACATGGCCTCGCTGCAGAGGATGCGGTCGTCGTCGCGCAGCAGCCCGCAGCGGCGCAGATCGGCGATGACGGGCTCGATCAGATCGCGAGGCTGGCCGGAGAACGGCCGGTATTTCGGCGAGAAATAGACTTCCGCCTGGATGCTGCCGGCGCCGGCGGGCGCGTTGTTGGGCGAGAGCATGTGCGGGAAGCCCAGCCGCGTGAAGCAGATGTCCTCGTCGTAGAAATAGGACATGTGGGCTTCCGAGATATCCGCCCGGTCCACCCCGATATTGACCAGCACGCAGGATGAGCAGGCCAGCCGGCGCGATGCCGCCAGCACGTCGGCCGGCACGCCCTGGATCATCGGCACCAGATCCGGCAGCGGCACGGACGAGATCAGCGTGTCGTAGCGGGTTCGGGCGCCGTTCGAGAAGGCGACCTCGTTGCTGCGCGGATCGATCGAGACCAGCGCGTGATCCAGTCTGATCTGGGCCGGCTGCACGAAGTTCCGCAGGAAGGACATGAAGCCGCCCTGCGTCGGATACCGGAAATGGGTGATGTAGTGGGTATTCGGTGCCGAGGCCGAGATCGCACCGCGCAGCACCTCCTCGAGGCTCGGCCGATAGATGCGGGGCCCCAGCCAGTCGGTACTCATGTTTTCGGCCGAGGTTAGGTGGTATTTGCGCGTGTACTGCTCGGGGAAGAGTTCAGCGAAGCTCCTGCCAAAGCTCGAGATCAGCCAATCGTGGTAGTTCTCGATCGGCCGGTCGGGCTTCTGGCGCTCCTCGACGAAGTCGGCGATGATTTTGACGACCACCTCTTCCGGCAGCCCGTTGAGGTGAAGCTGGACCGGATGCTGCGGCCAGTAGCCCCGCCAGTAGTTGTTCAACTTGATCTGAACCGTCTCGTAGTGCTGGTCCACACTCTCGGCAAAGAGGTCCTGAACGCGCTCGTCCTTCGTGAACGAGATGTGCGGGCCGACGTCGAAGACGAAACCCGGCTCGTAGCGGAACGACTTGGTGTGGCCGCCATAGCGGGCATTTTTTTCGTAGAGGACCGGCGTGACGCCCTCTTGCCTGAGACGGTGCGCGGCTCCAAGGCCGGCCATTCCGGTTCCGATGATGACAGCGTTCGGCATGGCAGCATTCCTTTGCCATCTATTCAGCTTACGGAGCGGGCATCCGCGACGGACAGGCGAAACTCGGTGTCCGGCGCCGTCTTGACGCGCCTTGCCGCAGCGGCGCTCGCCTCGGCGTCGTCCTGGAGAAGGTATTCGTAGCGCTCGATCTGCCGGCGCGTCAGGGACTGCAGATCTTTGCCGGCCTGGAAGGCTTCGTACCATTCGACGATCCAGAGCAGGCTCTGATCGAGCTGGAGCACCGGCCGCCAATCGAGGAGCGTGCGCGCCTTGGACGTATCGAGGCGCAGCAGCTGCGCTTCGGCGGGATGCACCGCTCCGTCTTGCGTCCAGGAGGCGCCCTCGCCCCAGGACGCGGCGAGCTTGTCGGCGATCCATGAGACCGGCCGCGCATCCGTTTCAGCCGGCCCAAAATTCCAGCCGGAGGCGAATGCGGCGCCGTCCTGTGCCAGCCTTTCGCATAGCAGCAGGTAGCCGTGCAGCGGCATGAGGGCGAATTGCCAGGGCCTGATCGCGCCGGGGCTGCGGATCCGGCAGGGTCGCCGCTCGAGGAAGGCCCGCATCAGATCGGGAATGAGCTGGTTGGCCGTCCAGTCGCCGCCGCCGATCGCGTTTCCGGCGCGGGCGCTCGCTAAGGCTACGCCGTGCCTTGCGAGCTGCTCAGGCTGGAAATAGGAGTCGCGATAGGCGTTGCCCACCAGCTCGGCACAGCCCTTGGAATTCGAATACGGATCATGCCCGCCCATGGGGTCACTCTCGCGATAACCCCAGACCCATTCGCGGTTCTCGTAGCACTTGTCGCTGGTGACGTTGACCACCACGCACGGGCGATCGAGCCGGCGAACGGCTTCCAGCAGGTGCACCGTGCCCATGACATTGGTGGCGTAGGTTTCGACCGGCTCGTCGTAGCTTTGGCGCACCACCGACTGGGCGGCCATGTGAATGACGACATCGGGCCGGCACGCGGCGACCGCGGCACGCAGATGCTYAAAGTCGCGAATGTCGCCGTGGATCGAGCGGACGCAATCCCCCACCCTCGCCTGCTCGTAGAGGCTGGGTTCGGATGGCGGCTCCAATGCATAGCCGGTGACGTCCGCGCCCAGCGCATCCAGCCACAGGGTAAGCCAGGACCCCTTGAAGCCGGTATGGCCGGTGACGAAGACCTTGCGGTTTTTCCAGAAGGCGCGGTTCAACATGGCCGGACAGACCCCGTTGCAGTGAAGGGCGGCAGCGGCAGCGCAGTGCGCCGATTGTTGCTGGATTGTTGCCGGTGCATCTCAAGCGTCCGCTTCGGCGAGCACACGCGGTCGCGCCGCAATGGAAGGAAGCTGCGGCCACCGCATTTGCTGCTCGCGCCAAAGCGCATCGGCCCGGCGCCCGGCCGGAACGAGGACATCCGCGAAGGAGACGACCTCATCCCTGCGCTTGTCCCGCAGGAGCACGCAGTCCTCGGAGAGCCCGATCGGCAGCGCGTCGATGGCTCGCACCTCCGCCGTGTTCTCGATGAGGCCGTAGGCGCAGAAACCGCCGATGCCGTCCAGCCGCTCGCCGGCCTTGAGATCGCGCTTCGCGATCGTCACGACCTCGCACACCGGCCCGGCCAGCGGCGCGACCGTCGCGTCGTTCTGGATGACGGCGCGCGCGATGGTCGAGGCGATCTGCAGATGCGGCAGATGGAACGGCGTGTAGAAGACGTAGAAGGGTCCGTCGCCCAGCTTGTAATAGGCGAGCTGCGCCTGTTTCAGCGGCGCTTCCTCATGGATGACGACGAAAGCGCCGGTGTGAGGGGCGGCACCCAGCGCGTAATCGACGAGGCCGGTCTCCAGCATCGCCTCCGCCGGCAACCGATGCGCGACCTCGCGCACATCCTGACAGGCCGGACCGTACATGCCGCGGCGCCCGGCGCGGAACCCGGTCGCGTTGGCGAGCACGGTGGTTTCCATGGAAAGCTTGGTCGCATCGGCGAAGGATGTGACCTTGCGCGGGTCCTGATCGTTCTTCTCGGCGAAGGCGCGCTGGGTGTCGGGATTGCGATAATAATCGACCATCCCCTTGATGTTTCCGGCCGCCACGGGGCGCAGCCCAAGTGTCCGCAGGTAGCGCAGCAGGGTCATGGCGACGCCGGGCTCATCGCCGTCGGTATTGGTGAGGACAACGCCGGCTTCACGTGCCCGCTCGTTCAGAATGGGGCCGATCAGGGAATCGAGTTCGGCATTGACCATCACGACATGTTTGCGATGGGCGATCGCGTCCAGAACCACGGCCGCTCCGGCTTGGACGGTGCCGGTGACCTCCAGGATGATGTCGATCGCCTCGCAGCCCGTCAGTACGGACGGATCCTCGGACACGACCGCCCTGCCCTGGGCGATGATCGCGGCGGCGTCATGCGCAGAGGTCACATGGCGCCAGTCCGCGATGCCCGCCTCGCGGAAGGCACGTTCGGCATTCGCCAGCGTGCGATTGGCGATGCCGACCAGCCTGATCCCCGGCACTGGGGTGCCAAGCTGCAAGGCGATGGCGCGCCCTGTGGCGCCCGCTCCGACCATGCCGACGCGGATGGGGCGCCCAGCAGCTTCGTAGTCCCGCAACACCATATCCAGGGACATGCGTCATTCCTTTTTGGTGCGAGCAGGATCAGGCCGAAAGGCGAGCTTCCGGCAGGGCCAAGACCGGGGCTGGATTCAGCAGGGGCCAATTGCGGTCGAGCTCGGAGATTTCGCTGACTGCAAGGGGCCAGGCAATGTCGAAGACCGGGTCATCGAAGCGCACGCCCTTCGCGGCGGCCGGCTCGTAGAAAGCCGAGGTCATGTAGTGCATCTCGGTATCGGCCTCGAGCGTCTGGTAGCCATGCGCGCAACCCTCGGGCAGATAGAGCATGCAGCCATTGTCGCCGGTGAGCTCGACGCCGTGCCAGGCGCCGTATGTCGGCGATTCAGGCCGCAGGTCGAGGACGACATCGAACATCGCGCCTCGGGTGCAGCGCACGAGCTTGGCCTCGCAGGCCATCCCTTCCTGAAAATGCATGCCGCGAAGCGTGCCGCGCTTTCGGCTGAGGCCCATATTCGCCTGGACGGGATCGAAGGCGATGTGGTTCTCGGCGAACTCCCTGACGCACCAGCTCCGCATGAAACGGCCGCGCGCATCGGCATGTGGTGCAGGCTCGATCACCATCGCACCTTGGACGCTTGTCTTGATGAAATGCATCTCAGCCCCCGATGCAGGCACCGCACTCTAGAAATGGTCCGGGAGGGGGCTCGTTCCGGCGCAATCCGCCCTAATGAGCGCTTGCGCAGCGGCAGAGTCTTCGCCCGAAAACGTCAGGCGGAAGGCGCGGCTTTCGCGGCCCGGAAGAGGTCGAGATAGAGCGCCTCCCGGCCCGCGATCAGCATCAGGGCCGCGAGATAGGCCGTGCCGAACGAGCCGACATCAAGCAGCAGGCGGAGCGCCGGCGACAGGGTCGGGGCGAGCAGGCTATGCACCGCAAACCCGACGATGGAGGCGAGCGCGCAGGCAGCGAGCGGCCTGACCAGCGCCCCGGCGAAGTCCCGGACCTTCACGCCCGTGCCGCGCAGGGCCCAGACCGCAACCGGGACTAGCTTCAGCACCATGACCGAGGAATAGGCCAGGGCGACGCCACGGGGACCATAAGGCAGGCCGATCAGGATGCCCGCGACCATGACCGAGGCGGAAAACAGCCCGATATGGACGCTTCGCTTCACCAGCCCCAGCGCCGTCAGCAGCCACCCGAGCGGACTGGAGATCGCGAAGACCAGGATCGTCGGGGCAAGGATCCGGAAGATCTCGATCGCGCTCGTCCATTTGGGGCCGAGGATCACCACGATCAAATCGTCGGCATAGAGCCCGCAGACGACGGTCAGGGGCAAGGTGAGGGTCACAACCAGCGAGTACCCTTTAAGGAAGTAGCGCCGCAGGCGATCGAGGTCCTCGCGGGTGCGCGACAACGCCGCGAACGCAACCTCTCCGATCGTCGTGTTGAGGTTCTCGGTCGGGAAATTGATCAAGTAGAAGGCACGGCTGTAGAGCCCCGTGGCCTCCGTGCCCCAGACGCGGCCCAGCAGCAGCTTGTCGATATTGATCGTGATGTAGGATAGGAAGCCCGTCAGCGTCGCGCCGCCGCCGAAGCGCAGCATCGCACGCATGCCGGAGACGAGCCGGGGGCGACCCGGTACCCAGCCGGTCGACAGCCACAGGCCGATGGTGGTGGCGAGCGGCATCGTGATGGTCATCGAGACGATCGCCCAATAGCCGTAGCCGGCCGTCGCCATCCAGACCGAAACGGCCGTGGCGATCACCAGCGAACCGATCTCGATCCTTGCCGAGGTGCCGAAGGACATGCGCCGCTGAAGCAGAACGCCGTGCTGGACGCCGGCCGACGTGATCAGGAAGGTGAAGGCGATGACCTGCATGATCGGCAGCAGTCGCGGCTCGCGATAAAAATTCGCCACCATCGGAGCGGCGATGATCGCGATCAGAGTCAGCAGGGCTCCGAAGAGCAGGTTCAGCCAGAACAGTGAGGAGGATTCGGCCTCGCTGAGGGTGTCGCGCTGGATCGCAGCCTGGAACAGCCCGAAGCAGCCGAACATGTTCAGCACCCCAGTGAAGGCCGTCACCATCGTGACCAGGCCGTAATCCTCGGGCGTGAGCAGCCGGCCCAGAACCATCAGCGCCATGATCCGGATGAGGAAGCCGAGCCCGCGCGAGCCCACATTGATCAACCCGGCGCGGACGGTCCGGCTCTTGAGGTCCTGCATGTCGCCCCCGGTCGCCGCTCAGAGCAGCAGCTTGCGGGCATAGAAGGCCTCCGCATAGCCGCTCGGTGAATTGCATTCCATTCCGCGCAGTCGCATCAGAGCCATGAAGGTCGAGCGATCGAACCAGTGCTTGCCGCTTTGTGATTTGAACGCGTCGAGAATGATGTCTACCTTCTTTTCGCAAGTTTCGGCCGCGAGCGCACAGAAGGCGTTGGGCTGCCCAAGATCGCCGTCGTATTTCGGAATTTCATATTCGAGGATCAGATGGCTGCGGAACGTGTTCCAGGCCAGCTCGGCAATGAGCCGGTGGTCCTGATGCGCGTCGTGGCGATTATGCGTGAAGACGATGTCGGGCGTGATCTCCCGCTTCAGATCCTCGAACGCGTTTTTGATATCGGCCCCCGCGAACGGCATGTAACCGTCCCGAAAGTCCTTCAGGACAAGGCGCTGAATCCGCGCCGGACCGAGCAGTTGCCGGACTGCGCTTTCAGCCTCGGCCGCGCGTACCCCGGTCGCGCTGAACACGACCCAGTGGAACACCGCGTCCGGGTGCTCCGCCGCAAGCTGCAACACCGTGCCGCCACAGCCGATCTCGATATCGTCGGAGTGGCAGCCCAGACACAGTACCTGCAACGGGCCGGAGGCACCGTCCGGCTTCAGGCGCAGCACTTCAGGCGACCTGGATCAGCGCGATATCCGACTGAACCGGAGCGGGGTATGGGATCGGCGGGCTGTCCTTCCACACCTTCCAGGGGGGATTGGTGTCGTGCAGCTCGTCGAGGCGCTGCTTGTCCTTGAACGTATCCATGCACTGCCAGAACCCGGTGCACTTATGGGCCAACAGCGCCCCCTGCTGGATCAGCCGCGCGAACGGTTCCCGCACCAGCTCGTCGCCGGGGTTGATGTGGTCGAAGATCTCGTTGCGGAAGACGAAGAAGCCGCCGTTGATCCAGATGTCGGAATGAGCGAGCGCGGAGACCTCCGCGACCCTGCCCTCCGGCGTCGTCCTGATCATGTCGAAGCTCGCGGTGGGCTGCACCAGCAGCAGCGAACCGACCGCATCGCTGCGCTTCATCTCGTCGATCATCGTCGGCAGATGCAGGTCGCTGAGGCCGTCGCCGTAATTCGCCAGGAAGTACTCGTCGCCTTGCAGATAGGGTTCGACCGCCTTCAGCCGCTCGCCGATCGTCGCGTGCAGGCCGGTTTCGACGAAGGTGATGGTCCAGTCGTCGCTGTCGCGGTTGATGAAATCGATCTTGCGGCCGCCGCGCGACCAGACGAAGTCGTTCGAGATCGACTCGTCGTATTTCAGGAAATAATCCTTGATGGCGTAGCCCTTGTGGCCCAGGCACAGGATGAAGTCCTTGTGGCCGAAATGGGCGTAGTACTTCATCAGGTGCCAGAGGATCGGGCGCGAGCCGATCTGCACCATCGGCTTCGGCACATCGTCGACATAGCCCCGCAGCCGCATTCCGGCGCCACCGCAAAACAGCACGACCTTCATGGAAGCTCTCCTCTGGCGATGTCCGGCCGGACGGCCGGGGAATGCGTTTCAGGCAAAACTCTTGGCTCGCAGCACCGGTCCCGGCGCTTGGGCCTGCCGGGGCGCGGCCTCGCGCTCGGCCATGTTGAGGATGGTCCCGATGAACCGGGGCCGCGCCTGCCCCGCCGAGCGATAGGCCTGGCGGATCAGCCCGGACGCCGTTGCGCCCGATCTCGCTACGAGGATGAACCCGTCGAGTGAGGCAGCGGCGGCGCGGACCTGCGGACCGGCCACCAGCGCGGGCAGATCGACGATCACGACGTCATGGGATTGATCAGCGGCTCGCACGACCTCGGCGAGCAGATGACCCGGCATCAACGCGTCGCTCGCGGCGAAACGCTCGGCGAGTGGCAGAACATCGAGGCCCGGCTGCATCGGGACGATTCCACCGAGAACATCGCCGTGCCATTCGGCACCCGGCGAAGGAGGATCGACCGACAGGCTCGCAGCCCAGCGCGAGAGCGAGGGATTGTCCTGCGCCGCATCGACCAGAAGGACGCGCCGACCGGCCGCCGCCGCGGCCTTGGCCAGGGCTATAGCGATGGTCGTTGCTCCCTCGCCCGGCACGGCCGAAGTGATGCCAATCACCTGGACGCCGCAAGGGGCCATCTCGCGCAATGCGTCGAGAGCGCGACCGGGAACAGGGCTGTCCGATCCAAGCAGGCGCTGAGCCGCCGCGTCCTCCGACCAGGTATCGATGCCGGAAAACCGCGGTACGCTCCCCAGGCATTCGAGCCCGAGGACGAATTCCATCTGGCGCTCATTGCGGATCGTATCGTCACCGAGGTCGAGCAGCAGCGCCACGGCACCGGCAACGCCAAAGCCGAGCAGCGCCGCGCTGGCTAAAATCAGGGCTGCCGGCGGTCCATCCTTCCGGATCGGTGGTTCGGCCTCGGACACCACCTGCGCGCTCGGGCCGAGGCTCTGATAGATCTCGCGAAGGGTCGGAGCGCGCGACGATGCGGCATCCGACGCACGCGCCCGCTCGAGCAGATAGGTCCGCGCCACGGCATTGACGATCCGCGCGGCCTTGACCGGATCGGAGGTCTGGCAGCTGACCGTGACCATATGGCTCGTTCCGACCTGCCGGACGGCAAGCTTGCCGCGCAAGGCTTCCAGCGCGGCATTGAGACCCAGTGTTTCAGGCTGGGGCCCCCGCAGAGGCCGCGAGGCGGTCTCTGTGCCCGGCGGCATAGACGGGGCTGCGAACTCGGCATCATCCGTCAGTTGCAGGGCCTGCACGACCTGCGTCAGGACATTGCCGGAACGCAGAAGCTCGATCTGGTTTTGCACCATCGGCAGATCTGCCCGCCCGGGCAGGATCGCCTGATCGGGGCCGGTCAACACCTGCCGGATGTAGATCAACAACTGGCTCGACGCGGTGTATTTGGCCGGCCGCAGCGTCACGAAGAGCGCGGCAAGCAACAGCCCGGCGAGCGTGCCTAGGACCATCAGCGATGTGTGGCGGCGCAGGCTCGCCAGGCCGAACGAAGCCCGGGGACGAACCTCGATCCGGCGCTCGATCGGTTCCGAGCGATGGATGATCTGCGGGCGGGTTCTCGTATCCATCGGCGGTGGAGGTCCAATCCCGAGGCGGCGGCCGTCGAAGCCGATTTCAGCGGCTTCGCAAAGGGAAAATGCCGCGCGGTCGATCGCCGTTCCTGCGGCTTGCCGAGGCGTTCGTCAGCCAGACTTTGGCAGGAGACTTTCGGTGTCGGCGTCGTCGCCGGTTCGCTCGTCCTGGCCGCGGATCCAGGCATAGATCGTCCCCATCACGAACCAGAAATACCAGTTGAAGGAGAGGTAGAAATGCATGTTGTCGGAATAAGATTCGAGCAGATAGCTCACCAAAACGCATGAGGCGACCAGCAGCCCCGGCGGGTCGCGCCGCCAGCCCTTCACCAGCATCCAGACGATGCAGCCGAACAGCCAGGCGATGCTCACGAGCCCGGCAAGGCCGAGCTCGAATCCCATCTGCAGATAGAAGTTGTGGCCATCGATGCCTTCGGGCCCGATCAGAGGGAAAAAGCTTGGTGTCGCTGGCTTGAACGAGCCGAGCCCATGACCAATCCAGGGCTGTTCCAGAGCCTGGGGAAGAGCGGATTCCCACAGCGCCTGCCGCCAGACATAGGAATTCAGCCTCGTGCTCTCGCTCAGCTGGGCGAAGCTGTCGACCTCGGTCGCTGCCGTGACGTCCGTTAGTCGTTCGAGCAGGCTCGGATTGGCGGCGAAGAGAAGCGGCACCAGCAGCAGCCCGGCCAAAAACCGCCGGTCGATCCGGAGCGCATACACCAGCATCATCACCCCGCAGACTCCCCAGGCGCTGCGTGTCTTGGTCAGCAGCAAGAACATCAGCAGCAAGGGGATGTAGAGCGTTACCAGACGGCGGATCGCCGGCGAGACATCAAGGCCGCGTGAAGCCCTAACGTACAGCGCCAGGCCCAGCATCAGCACGAGGTAAAACGCATAGATGTTGGGATGGGAAAATGTGCTCTGGAGGCGGAACTCGGCGAGATCGGAAAGGCCGCGTGCAATGTCGACGAAGGCATAGAGCGACGGAACGACCGAGGATGCGATGACCAGAAGAACGAGCCGCGACAGATCCTGCCCCGATCGCAGGATGAAGAACGGCAGCGTGAAGAACGCCCAGTAGGACAACAGGACGAAGGCGAGCCGCGCCGCACCGGCAAAATCGGGGGCATAGAGCGTCGAGGCGAAGGCCGCGAACAGGAACGGCCCCCAGATCGCCAGCACGGGGAATGGCGCCCTCAAAGGCGACAGCAACAGAAAGAGCCCCGCGATCAGGATCGCCAGGACGTTGAAAACCGCTCCCGCTCCCATCGAGGCGGCGCCGGCCTCTCCGCCCAACAGGTTGAAGACCGGATCGGCTGACGCCCGCGTCAGCAGAATAGCGACGACGACCGTCCCGAGAATGTCGCGGAGCGCGTCGAGATTGGCTTCCCGCACCGAGCGCGTCGGGTGGCCCTCGCCATCGCGACGCAGGAGGGCTTCGCCGCTTCGTATGGATGCGACGGGAAAACTCATGCCTCCAACCCCTCGCTCGCGGCCCAGGTGTCGGGCCGATGCGCGGACGGGCTAAGCTGGTGTCGCAGCGGCTGCAGCCACCGCTCGGCCTCCCGGCGCCAGGACTCGGGCACCGCCGCCGAAGCCCTGATCTGGCCGATCCGGTCGGTCAGTCGTGGCGCGATCGATGCGGCAGCCGCCCGCGGCAGCTCGCGCCAGCGGCCATGGCGAAAGGCCAATCCCCAGAAGATGGCGGCTGCGCGCCGGCCTGCACCAGCCCGTAGCAACTGCCTGGCCAGATAGCGCTCGTGCCCGGCCTCGTCGATCGCGACGCCGGCCGCTGCGGCCAGCGCGCGATAGCGCCGGGCAATGATCTGGCGCCCTTCACGCATAGGCTCAATGATCATCGACAGGGATTGCGGGCCGAGGCGATAGGCGATCAGCGGCCGATCGACCGCCGTCAGCGGCGAATGCTGCGCCAGCCTGATCCAGAGGTCCCAGTCCTCCGAGCCTCGCAAGGCAGGATCGAAGCCGCCGACCTCGCCGATCAGGCTGCGTTCCGCAACGACCGTCGAACCGGTGGGGATCCGGTTGCTTTGCAGCAGGCGCGGCAGAATCTCGCCGCCTTGGACATGGTGGTGCCCGACCATGTCGAGCTTCTCGTTCACCACTGCCACGCCCGTACAGGACCACCGCGCCCGATCACGCCGCATCGCCGCGAGCTGCGCGGCGAGCTTGTCGGGCGCCCAGAGGTCGTCATCGTCGCAAAACGCGACCCAGCGCCCGCGCGCTTGGGCGATGCCGGCGTTCCGCGCTCCCGAGACGAAGCGCGGCTGCGCATGATGGACGACCCGGACGCGCTCATCCCCCGCCGCCAGCCTGTCGAGCCAGGGACCGGTTCCGTCGCTCGACCCGTCATCGACAACGATCAGCTCAAGCGCCGCATCCTGCTGACCGAGGATCGAGCGCACGGACTGCGGCAGCAGCAGGCGTCGATTATGCGTCGGCACGACTACGGATACGTCGATCATTCGCCATCTCCGCATGCGGCGGCCGTCCGGGGGCGGGGGCTCATCCCTTGGCCCATCCCGGACGACCGGTGCGCAGGGCCATCAGCTCTCCCATTCCGGGTCCGCGATAGCCGTCGGTTTCGGCGGCTTCTCCGACAGGCGCGGCGGCCGATCGATGATCCCTGAACAAGGCCGCCAGTTTCTGCACTTCACGCGCGATATCGTGTTGCGCCTGAACCCGCGCGCGGCCCGCCGATCCCATCGCACCGATGACCGAATCCGATGCGTCGAGGCATTGGCGGATCGCGCCCGCGAGCTGCTCTGCGCTGCCGGCCGGAACCAGCCAGCCGCATTCGCCCTCCGCGACCAGCTCCGGAATGCCCGCGATATAGGTCGCGATGACGGGGCGGCCGAGCGCCAGCGCTTCCATCAGCACGACCGGCAGCCCTTCCGCGAAACTCGGCAGGACGAGCGCCCTCGCCTCCCGGATGGCGCGGCGGACCTCGGCATTGCTCATCCAGCCGGCGAGATCGACTTTTCCCTCCAGCCCGAGATCCCGGATGCGGCGCTCGATATCTGGCCGCAGCGGCCCGTCTCCGGCCAGCGTCAGTTCGAACGGCACTCCCGCGCGCGCCAGAATGGCAAGCGCCTCGAGCAGAACGAGGTGCCCCTTCTGCTCGCTCAGGCGGCCGACGGCGACGAGCCGGTTTTTCGGGACGGTGCTCGACGGTTCGCTTGCCAGGAAATCGGCGTCGAGGCCGCAGCGGACGAGCTTGATCTTGCTCCACTGCTCCGCCGGGATCCATCGGCAAAGCTGGCTGCCGGTGAAAGAGCTGACGACGCAGACGAACGCCGCGTGCTCCACCTTGGCGGGCAGGCCGAGATATTCCGGCCGGTCGAACTCGTCGGGTCCGTGAACCGTGAAGCTATAGGGCACCCCGGTCAGCAAGGAGCACAGCATCGCGACTTCAGCGCCGTTGGTGCCGAAATGCGCGTGGATGTGCCCGATGTTTTGCTGCGTGACCCATCGCGCCAGAACCAGCGCTTCGGCGAGATAGGCGAGATGAAGCGGCGCCGGCCGGCTGGAGCGCCGCATCATCGCGAAGGTCATCCGCAACGCCCGAGCCAACCGAAGCGGCCGGCGGATCAGCGCCGCAGCGAGGCCCGTGACGAATTGAAAGAGGCCGCCGTCGAGAATGTAGCGGGTGCGGCCCTGCTCCGCGATGTCGTCGGGATCGACAAGTGTACGGCCCTTGCCCCTCAGTGAGGTCCGCACGACGGAGATGCCGTGGCGTTCGAGCTCGCCGATCTCGCGCCGGATGAAGGTGTGGGACACCGCCGGGTATTCCGAGGCGAAATAGCAGACGCGCATCGGGCTCTCCGCATGAGGCTCAGTACGCATTGAGGCGCGCCCGCTTGGAGAGAACGGTCGCGACCAGGATCTTGAGGTCAAAGAAGAAAGACCAGTTGTCGACGTAGTGCAGATCGTGCTCGATGCGTTTTTGCATCTTCTCGAAGGTATCGGTTTCGCCGCGCAGGCCGTTGACCTGCGCCCATCCCGTGATGCCGGGCTTGACGTTATGGCGCCGGAACATCCGGTGGATCTGCTCGGCGAACATCTTGTTGTGGGCCAGGGCGTGTGGCCGGGGGCCGACGAGCGACATGTCGCCGCGCAGGACGTTCAGGAGCTGGGGCAGTTCGTCGATATTCGTGCGCCGCAGCACCCGCCCGACGCGGGTGACGCGCGGATCGTTCCGGACAGCCTGGCTAAACTCGTCCCTGGCGTCGTCCAGGCAGCTCATGCTGCGAAATTTCAGCACCTGGATCGGCTCGTTGTTGAAGCCGAGCCGCATCTGCCTGAAGAGCACCGGCCCCCTTGTCTCGATTTTGATGAGCGCTGCGACGATGAGCAGAAAAGGCCACAACAGCATCAGCATCGTGGCGGCGACCGCCAGATCGAAAGAGCGCTTCAGGAAGCGGTCCCGCACCGAACAGGGGCCGCAAAACAGTTCAAGCACCCGCAGATGCCCGTAATGACCGACGCGGCTGCGCTGCATCAACTCGGCCAGCCCGACCGGCAGCAGCTGGATCCGGACCGGAAGCTCCGACAGCGTCTCGACCGCGCTCGAGACGCTGTCCATGTTGTCGGAACCGAACAAGATGAGCACAGCGTCGATCGGCAAAACGCGGCATTCGCTCCTGATCGCTGAAAGTTGTACCCGCGATGAGGCACCTCCTCCGGAACCATCCGTCAAGGCCGGCACATCGTACCAACGCAGGATATGCTCGTGCCGCGCGGCCAGTCTCGCGCGCATCTGGGCGGCGCCGCGCGCCCCCGGCATAACCAGCACCACCATGCTTTCGCGGCGCCAATGGCCACGCGCACGGGTCATCTCGACGACCTGTTTCAGCACCTGGCGGGTGACGACCTGCGCGGCCAGCGTTGCGAGCAGCTGCGTCAGGAACGTGCCCCGGGAATAGGCGCCCAGGCTGTTGGCGAGGTAGCCGGCGGTCAAAAGAACCACGAACGAAAGACAAAGCGCAGCCGCTCCGCGCGAACCGCTCTGCGCATTCCATTGCGGCCCCAGCAGATCGTATTGATCATCCGCGATGCAGAAGGCGCCGTAGAGCACCGCCAACGCGATCGAGGCCTGCACATAGTCGATCCGGAAGAAAAACACGCCATAGGCCGCCGCCGTATAGGCGATGAAGGCGCCATAGGCGCAGGCGGCGATCACGGACATCTCGACGGCAGCGACGACAACAGTCCAGAACACCTGCGTCAGATGAACCGGTGCGCTTGCTGGCAGGTCTCGCTCTTGAGACGGAATGGCGTTGGTCGACATTGGCTCACCGAGGGTGCCGTTTTTCTTCTCGGTCTTCTCGGGCGCGCACCGTCGGTTTTTCTTCTGCAAATCGTCGAACGACTGCAGAGCGCCGCTGAGATCGAACGAAATATTTCATGCCCGAACCAAATTCACGATCAGGCCATTGATTCCCCATGACGGCATCCGCTCCGGCATCGGCGATCTCTCGCTCGTGCCCTGCGCTTCGACCTGCCGTCCCCGAATGACGGTTTGCGCCCGGGGGATCCAATGCCATCAGCGACTGCCGCCTATCACGAGCACGGTCGGGTGCCGCCGAGCCACATTCAAATCCTGAACGGTCGTTTCGACAGGTTTTCCGCCACGGAGACTGTCGATGCGCTGATGTCGGCGATCCAGGCCGGCGAACGCGGCGTCCTCGCGACGGTCAATGTCGCGATCCTGATGATGATGCGCTCAGACCCGGGGCTTCAACGCTTCGTCGACCGGGCTCGCTGGACGGTGGCCGACGGGCAGCCACTCGTCTGGGCCTCCCGCCTGCGGCAGAACGCGCTTCCAGCGCGCGTCGCGGGGATCGACCTCATCGATCAGCTCTGTGCGCGCGCCGCGCAGGACGGTATCGGCGTCTACTTTCTCGGTGCTGATGCCGGCACGGTCGGCGCCACAGTCGCAGCCTTGCAAAACCGGCATCCCGGGCTCGACGTCCGAGGCTATGCCGATGGTTATTTCGGGCCGGAGCAGGCCGCGGCGAGAGCCCGAGCGATCGCGGCAAGCGGCGCGAACATCCTGTTCGTGGGCATGGGAGTGCCCCGCCAGGAAAAGTTCATCGAGCAGCAATGGGACAGTCTCGGCGCGCAGATTGTCATCGGCGTCGGCGGTAGCTTCGACGTGATCGCGGGTCGCCGGCGGCGTGCCCCGGCTTTCCTGCAGCGCGCAGGGTTGGAATGGGCGTTCCGGCTAGCGCAGGAGCCGCGCCGCCTGTTCCGGCGCTATCTCGTCACCAACTCGCAGTTCCTCGGGCTGATATCCTGGAGCGCCATCGCCCAGGCCACCCACGCTCGCCGTGCAACGCCGCAGCCTTGAGCGAGACGGACATGGCTCAGCGCAAACGAATTCTCGTGGTGATGGGGACACGGCCGGAGGCGATCAAGCTCGCTCCGCTCATTCTCGCGGCCCAGGCCGATGCCGAGCGCTTCGAGGTTCTGGCAGTGCGGACCAGCCAGCATCGGGAGATGCTGGATCAGGTCGTGAGCTATTTCGACCTGCCGATTTTCGCCGACCTCAACGTCATGCGGAAGGACCAGGGCCTGACGCATATTACGACGGCGGCGCTCGAAGGGCTCCAGCAGATCATCGCCAATGTCCGGCCCGATGTCGTCGTCGTCCAAGGCGACACCACCACGAGTTTTGTCGGGGCCCTGGCCGCGTTTTACGAAAATGTGCCTGTTGCGCATGTCGAAGCGGGCTTGCGGACCTATGACAAGCGCGCGCCCTTTCCCGAAGAGGTCTATCGCCGCCTGACCAGTGTCATCGCGGATTATCACTTCGCGCCGACCGAGACGTCGCGGTTGAACCTGCTCAAGGAGAATGTGCCGGCCGAAACGATATGGGTCACCGGCAATACGGCGATCGACGCGCTGCTTTTGACGCTGGCGAAATCAGCGCCGCGTCTGGCGCCTGCATCCGCGCCGACCCTCCTGCTGACCACGCATCGGCGCGAGAACCATGGCGAGCCGATGCAGCGCATCTGCGAGGCTGTATTGATCCTGCTGCAGGGTTTCCCGGAACTGCGGGTCGTCTGCCCGGTCCATCTCAGCCCACGCGTCAGACAGGTGGTCGGTCCGATGCTCGGCTCGCACCCACGCGTCTCGCTGATCGAACCGCTGGGCTATGAGGACTTCGTTCTGGCGATGCACGGCGCCCACATCATCCTGTCCGATTCCGGCGGTGTGCAGGAGGAAGCTCCCGCCCTGGGCAAACCTGTCCTGGTGCTGCGCGACAGCACCGAGCGCCCGGAGGCCATCGAGGCCGGCACGGCGCGGCTCGTCGGGACCGATGTAGCGACGATCGTCGATGCCTGCCGGCAGCTGTTGACGGACCCCGATACCTATCGCGCGATGGCGCAGGCCCGGAACCCCTTCGGCGACGGCCATGCCTGCGAACAGATCCTCGACGTTCTGGCCCGCACGCTGACCTCCATCGACGGTCGCGATGTCGCCATCGCTCCAACGACCGGGGGCTTTCCGCCGATGCGGGCGCCCGCGGCGGATGAGGTTCTCCAGGCCGCGATCGCGGCGGGGTCGGTGGCAAAGCGGCCTGCGAAACGGCCGAGGTCGTTGCCGTCGTGACGGCCATCGCGGACATCGCCGCCGTCGTTTTGACTGGCGCTTGCCTGCTGGCAGCGATCCCCGTCGTTTTTCTGGCCGTGCAAATCGCTAGCACCCTGCTGCCGGCCCGCCGGTCTGCCGGGGCGGCGGCATCGTCCGATCGCCCGCGTGTCGCGGTGCTGATGCCGGCCCATGACGAGGAAGCCAGCGTCGCGCGCAGCATCGGCTCGATCTTACCGCAACTCGGACTTGCCGACCGCCTGCTGGTCGTTGCCGACAACTGCACCGATGCCACGGCAGAGGTCGCCCGGCGCGCCGGAGCAGAGGTCACCCTTCGGCAGGACGCCGCTCGCATCGGAAAAGGCTACGCCCTGGCGCATGGCTTCAGCGCACTTGCAGCGGACCCACCAGACATCCTGATCGTCGTCGATGCCGATTGCGAGGTCGGCCCCGGTTCGCTGGTGCTGATCGCCAACCGCTGCCGGGCGGCCGGGCGCCCCATACAGGCGCGCTACGTCATGCTGCCGCCCCTCGCGCCAAGCGCGGCGGACAAGATTTCGCAATTGGCCTGGACCCTCAAGACCTTCGTGCGGCCGCTGGGATCGGATCGGTTAGGATGGCCTTGTCAGCTGATGGGTTCGGGAATGGCGCTGCCTTACGACGCGTTACGCCAGTTCGAACTCGCGACGGGGCACCTCGCGGAAGACCAGAAGCTGGGCGCGGATTTCGCCCTCGCCGGCCTGGCGCCACGCTTCTGCCCCGACGCGGTGGTCACGAGCCGCCTTCCACAGGGCGACCGAGGCAAGCGGCAGCAGCGCACGCGCTGGGAGCACGGGCATCTGGCGGTGATCGCAGATTTCCTACGTCCGCTGGTTCGCCATAGCGTTAGGATCCGCAGCGCGAGCCTTCTCGCCTTCACGCTGGACCTGTGCATCCCGCCGCTGACGATGCTGGCGATGTCGCTGATCCTGCTTCATCTGACCTGCTTCGCCGCCCTCGCCTGTCTTGGCATCGCAGGGCCGCTGATGCTGTCGACAGCCCTGCTGGTAGGTCTGGTGACCGCGGTCGCCGTGGCATGGTGGCGTTTCGCGCAGCAGATCATCTCCTGGCGCGAGCTTGTAGCCGGCCCGGGCTATTGTCTGCTCAAGCTGCCATCTTACGCACGCTTCGTCCTCGGCCGCCGCATCGGCTGGATTCGGACGGAACGCTGAGATGAGCGATCGGTGGCCTGAGGCACCGCTGGAGAACGCCCTCGCGCGCCGTCATCTCCGACCCGCCCTGCGGCACGCTCTCCGAAGGATGGGCGGATTTGCAGCACTCACGGTTATTGCAGGGTGTTGGGGTCCGGCAGTGTTCGCGCAGAGTGCTCCAGCTGCGGAGGGCCCCCGGCAACCCTTCGCCCTGGGCCAGCGGCCCTTCACACCGACCTCGTCCTGGAACACCCCGATCCCAGCTGAAGCGACCTTCGAGGCCATTCCCTGGCCGGCCGACGCGCGTTTTGGTGTCGCGTGGAGCAGCTATTCGCCTGCCGTTCATGCGAGTTCACCGACAGCCCCCCTCGTTACGATCGAGCATCCAGCGAGCTGGGGGCGGCCAGCAGGTACGGTGCGCATTCGTCTCCCCGCCGACATTGATGGCGCCGCCGGGACCGATGGCGAACTGCTCGTGATCGATGGCGACCTCGTGCATAATTTCTGGCAGTTCAGGCGCCTGGGGCCTCATCAGGCGAGCGCCCAGTCCTATGGCGTGGCGAACCTCGCCGATGATACCGGCTGGGGTGTCGCGATCCCTTTCCTTGGCGCAGGGATCGTCGCCGCGGGCTCGAGCCAATTGGCCGGCCTTCTGGTTGAGGCCGAGACCGGTCGGGGCGAGATCGCCCATGCCCTGCAGATCGCGCTCGACGAGGCCTATGCGAGACCGGGCCATGTCGGCGAGGCGATCAGCGGCGACGGGCGCAACCCCCATGGTCTCCTCAAGGAAGGCGAGCGGCTCGCCATCCCCCCCGGCACCATGATGCCGACGGGACTATCGCCGCTCGGACAAAAGGTCTTCCGCGCCTATCGCCGCTATGGCGGCTACATCGTCGACGTCGCCGGCGGGGTGACCAACCTGCGGGCTCAAGCCAATGTCTATGACGAGGCGACAATCGCGGCCCTGCGGGCAGACCTTGGCCGGATTTCGCCATTGCTTCAGCGTGTGAAGCGATAGATCTCGCCTAGGCGTTGCTGCTGCGGGCTTATCGATTTCTGATCCGCACGGTCGATCGTGGACTTTGCCGCACCGATACGATGCGGTTCCGCAACGTCCGGCCGGTTGCCGGGGACCTGCGATCGCCGCCAGTCCTCCCATGAGCCCTCCCGATCCCCTGCCATAAACGTGGCGGCGCGGCCATGCGACCCGGCCGTCCACAGGCTATCCACAATGATCGCGCTGATAAATGACTGAATTGTATGATTAATTTTCAAGTTAATAAAAATTCTTTGGCAACATACTTCAAACACTATATCTCAGCATCTTCGCTCGTGGATGGAACCACGATTCGCTGCTCGATGCGGCGAGGCTCCATCTAGCGACCGCGATCGTGCAGCGTGCCTGGCTATTGGCTGCAATCGACGGAACGCGAGGCCTACCGGCTGGCCTACCCAAAATCCCCTACGCATTCCTTCTGTATAAACCGAGGATATCAGGCATATGACCTTACTCGAAACACGGCCTTTTTCTGCCTCTTCGAGTTGGAATACTGCAGTAAAATCCGATGCAGCTTTCACGAAACTCAACTGGCCATCTTCGACGGGGTATAATTACAGCGTCGCATGGGATAGCTATTCACCAGCAGTCTACGTTGCCTCTAATTCAGACCCGCTAGTACAGGTTACGTATCCGCCCGGATGGGGCTATCCCGGCGGCACCGTCAGCGTCCACATGCCAACCGCCGCGAACGGCGCCGCAGGCACCGATGGCGAGCTAATCGTGATCGATGGCGACGTCGCCTATAATTTCTGGCAATTCAACCGCACCGGCACGAATTCGGGATCGGCCGCGTCCTTTGGAGCGGAAAACATCGTTACCGGCGATGGCTGGGGCAGCAAATCCCCCTTTCTGAGCGCAGGCATCACGGCGGTCGGGGCGAGCGAGCTTGGCGGCCTCGTCGTCAAGGACGAGACCAACGACGGCTCGATCGACCACGCGCTGCAGCTCGTCGTCGACGCGAAGCTCGTCCAGTCGGGCATGGTCGGTCAGGCGATCTCCAGCGACGGCAGCAGCGCTTCCGGCATCGTCAAGGAAGGGCAGCTTTTGGCGATCCCGCCGGGCACGCCGATGCCGGCCGGGCTCTCAGCCCTCGGGCAGCAGGTCTTCACGGCCTTGCAGAAATACGGGGCCTATGTGGTCGATGTCGCCGGCGGCACCACCAATATCCGCGCCCAGTCGAATGCTTTCGACGATGCGACGATGACGTCGCTCTGGCATGACATGGGCAACATCACGCCGCTGTTGCAGGGCGTCAGCGGCGGCACGACCTCTGGGGAAACCGGCGGCGGGGCGACCCAGCCTCCGGTCACCACGCCCCCCGTCGTGACCACACCTCCGCCCGTCACCAGCCCGCCCGTGACCGCCCCCCCGGTAACCAGCCCGCCTGTCACCACGCCGCCGGTCACCTCGCCGGCGACCGACACGGCTAAACCGACGCTGCAGTGGATCGCGGCCAACGGTCCCGGCCTGGTCAATGGCGGCGGCACCGTCCGGACCGGCGATACGGTTCGGCTGACGCTCAAGCTCAGCGAGGCCGTCACCGTTACTGGCACACCGACCCTGGGATTGAACGACAGGGGCGTCGCGCGTTATGTCAGCGGCACTGGCACCGATACCCTGCAGTTCGATTACAAGGTCGCAGCCGGTCAGAACACCGCCGATCTTGCCATCAGCAGCTTCGCCCTCTCCGGGGTGAAGGATCTGGCAGGCAACGTCGTAAATTTGGCAGGCGCGCCGCGCCAGCCGGCCGGGACTTTGGTGGTCGATACCAAGGCCGCCCCCGTCAACCCGACCGCGCCCGCTACCCCGCTTGATACCACCGCTCCGAAGGTCCAGTGCGTTGCCGCGAGCGGTGCAGGCATCAGTGACGGCCATGGCAAGGTCGGGGCTGGCGACACGGTTCGACTGTCCGTGAACTTCAACGAAGCTGTGACCGTGACGGGGACACCCACCCTGTCGCTCAACAGCGCCGGGACCGCCAAATATGTCGGCGGTGCCGGCACCAACACGTTGCAGTTCGACTACGCCGTCAAATCCGGGGAGACAGCCGCCGATCTCGAGATCGCCGGTTACAATCTGAACGGCGTCAAGGATCGCGCCGGCAACGCCGTCGATCTGCGCGGTTCGCCGCATCAGCCGGGTGGCGTTCTGGCGGTCGGGACGGCGCAAGCGAGCGACCCCACTGCCCCGCAGGTCCGCTGGATTTCGACATCCGGCTCCAGCATCCGGAACGGTCACGGTGTCGTCAGCGCCGGCGACACGGTCTGGGTGTCCGTGAACTTCGATGAGGTCATGACGGTCAGCGGCAAGCCGAACCTGTCGCTGAACAGCAACGGCACCGCCCAATACGTCAGCGGCTCAGGGACCAATACGCTACAGTTCAAGTATGTGGTCGGCGCCGGCCAGACGGCGCCGGATCTCGAGGTCTCCGGTTATCATCTCGACGGCGTCACCGATCGTTCCGGCAAATCCGTCAATCTCGACGGCGCGCCGCAACAGCCCGGTGGCGTGCTGCGGGTCGATGGCGGCGGCTCCCTGGCCAAGACCTCCAGCCTGCTGGCCGAGCCCTCAGCCTCGACTGAGGGGTTGGCTGCAACCTCGGCTTCGAAAAGCTGGACTGCCGGCTCGTCATCTGTCGCCGCGATGACCGATCCGGCTTTCGCGAGCAACCGGACGCTGGGCTATTCCAGCGGGAACGACAATGCCGTCGCGGCCGCCGCCCCTGGCCTTGAAACAGCCAAGCTCGGCTTGCTCAGCCAGTATGCGGCGTCGAGTTTCGCCACGGCTGCGCCGACCTCCACCGGCGCTTCCGCCACGGCGACATGGGACGCATCCGCCCAGACGCTCACCAAGCCGCAAGGCTGAAACGAGCGAAAAACACCACGTCAACGAAGGCGCCGTCCCGGCGCCTTCGCCCTGTCAAAGATTAGCGTTGGACGCGTCGGGTTCGTGAGCACGAGTTCTCTTGTTGCGCCTGCGTCAACCTACACATGCAAGGGTGCCGGAGATTGGAAAATCCCGACAACGATGCCCATCCCCGGCCTGACGACGGCCTGACCGCGCTGATTTTCATCCTGCGCGGACAAGGCGTCAGCGTCGTTCCCGAACAGATCAAGCATCAGTTCCCCGGTCGGCGGATCGGCGTGTCCGAGATGGTTCGCTGCGCGAAGGGCCTCGGCCTGAAGGCGCGCTGCATCACCACGAACTGGGAGCGGCTGGCCAAGACGCCGCTCCCGGTGATCGCCGCGCTGCGGAACGGCAGCTTTCTGCTGCTCGGGCGCTGTGGCGACGACCAAATCCTCGTCCAGGCACCAAATGCGCCGCGACCGGTCATGATGTCGCGCGCCGAGTTGGAGGCCGTCTGGGACGGCCGGCTGGTAATGATGACGAAGCGCGCGACGCTGACGGATCTGGCGCGCCGTTTCGACATCACCTGGTTTATGGGCGCGATCCACAAATATCGCTGGCTGTTGGGCGAGGTCCTGCTGGCATCTTTCTTCCTCCAGCTCTTCGGCCTGATCTCGCCGCTGTTCTTCCAGGTCGTGATCGACAAAGTGCTGGTGCATCGGAGCATGAGCACCCTCGACGTGCTGGTGGTGGGGCTTGTCGCGATCGCGCTGTTCGAGGTCGTGCTGGGTGCTCTGCGGACCTATCTGTTCTCGCACACAACGAACCGCATCGACGTCGAGCTCGGCGCCCGGCTGTTCCGCCATCTGCTCGCGCTGCCGATCGGCTATTTCCAGGCGCGGCGCGTCGGCGACTCCGTCGCGCGGGTTCGGGAACTGGAGAATATCCGCAACTTCTTGACCAGCTCGGGGCTGACGCTCGTCATCGACCTGTTCTTCACGGTCGTCTTCGTCGCCGCACTGTTCTTCTATTCGCCGCTGCTGAGCTGGATCGTGCTGGCTTCGCTGCCGCTCTACATCGCGATCTCGGTCGGTGTGACGCCGCTGTTTCGCCGCCATCTCGACGAGAAATTCGCTCGCGGCGCCGAAAACCAGGCGTTTCTGGTCGAAAGCGTGACGGCGGTCGAAACGCTCAAGGCGATGGCGATCGAGCCGCAGATGCAGCAGCGCTGGGAGGAGCAGCTCGCAGCCTATGTCGCAGCCAGCTTCCGGGTCCTGAGCCTGGGCAATATCGCCAGCCAGGCGGTGCAGTTCATCAGCAAGCTGGTCACAGCCGCGATCCTGTACATGGGCGCCAAGCTGGTCATCGGCGGCGAGCTGTCCGTGGGCGAACTCGTCGCGTTCAATCTGCTGGCGGGGCGCGTGAGCGGGCCGGTGCTGCGGCTCGCGCAGATCTGGCAGGATTTCCACCAGGCGCGATTGTCGATTGCAAGGCTCGGAGACATCCTGAATACGACGCCGGAGCCGGCCTATAATCCTAGCCGGACAGCGCTGCCTGCCATTCGCGGCGACATCGCCTTTGAGCATGTCACCTTTCGTTATCGGATCGACGGGCCGGAAATCCTCCATAACGTCAGCCTCGAAATCCCCGCAGGCCAGATGATCGGGATCGTGGGACCGTCCGGCTCCGGAAAGAGCACGCTGGCGAAGCTCGCGCAGCGGCTTTATGTGCCGGAAAACGGGCGTGTGCTGGTCGATGGCGTCGATGTTGCCCAGATCGACCCATCCTGGCTGCGGCGCCAGATCGGCATCGTCTTGCAGGACAATATCCTGTTCAACCGCTCGATCCGCGACAACATCGCCCTGGCCGACCCCGCTTTGCCGGCCGAGCAGGTGATCGCGGCAGCGCAGCTCGCCGGCGCGCACGAATTCATCCTGAAGCTGCCGGAAGGCTACGACACGATCGTCGGCGAGCGAGGCGGCAGCCTATCGGGCGGCCAGCGGCAGCGCATCGCGATCGCGCGGGCGCTTGCTACCGATCCGCGCATCCTGATCTTCGACGAGGCGACGAGCGCGCTGGATTACGAGAGCGAGCACATCATCCAGCAGAACATGGCGCAGATCGCCCGCTCGCGCACGGTGCTGATCATCGCCCATCGTCTCTCGACCCTGCGGATGGCCGATCGCATCGTTACCATCGAAGGCGGGCGCCTGACCGAGGACGGCACGCATGAGCAGCTGATCCGAAACGGGGGCCGCTACGCGACGCTGCACCGTCTCCAGTCGGGTTTGGCGGAGGCTGCGCCGCAGGCAGGGGGCCGGGCCGATCCATGGCCGGCGGCCGGGGCTTCTGTCGGTTCGCGGGCCCGCCAGGGCTCGGCGGATGCCTCCGAATTCCCATCGCATGAGCCTCACCGAAAGGCGGCCGGATGACCGTTGTTTCCATCACGCCGGACATCGGAAATCGAGGCCGAGACCCACAGGAAGGGATCGCGAGATAACCGCCATGCACGCGATGACGAACGATCAATCGGGTTTGCTCGCCCTCGAAATGCTGCTGCGTTTTCGCGGCGCCGTCGCCACGCGCGACGATCTGCGGCAACATCTTGGAGACGGGGCCGTCGGCATCGCGGAGATGCTGCGGGGCGCGCGGCTCTACGGTCTGGCGGCCAAGACGCTGTCGGCCACCTGGGACAGGTTGGTCGATCTCCCCCTGCCCTGCATCGCGGCACTGCGCGACGGCACGTTCCTGCTGCTCGGCAAGATCGATCACGAAAAGGCGGTCGTCGTCGCCTCGAACATCACCCAACCCAGCTTGATGACGCGGGCTGAATTCGAAGCGCAATGGGGTGGCCATATCGTTCTGGTCAGACAGGGCAAGCCCTCGCCCGAGCCGGAAAAGCGGCTTGACCGCGCGGTGGCGCTGCGGGCACGCCAGGCGCTGGAGACGACCGCGCAATGGAGCGTCCGGGGCACACGCACGGCCATGACCGGCATCGCGACGCGGTCTCAGGCCGTGGGTCAGGCCATCATCGCACGCTCGACCGACGACAACCGCCGGCGAGCGCTGGAACTTGCCTTCCTGCCGGCGGCGCTCGAGATCGTCGAGACGCCGCCCTCCCCTTTGGGCCGCATCATCGGGCTGACCATCATCTCGGTTTTCGGCGCCGCGCTGCTCTGGGCCTGCATCGGCACGGTCGACATCGTCGCGATCGCGCCGGGCAAGATCGTGCCCAGCGACCGGACGAAGATGATCCAGCCTTTCGAGACGGGTGTGGTGCGCGGAATCAAGGTTCATGACGGACAGGCCGTCAAGGCCGGCGAGGTTCTGGTCGAGCTCGACACCACGTCGTCCGACGCAGAACTGGGCCACGTCCAGAGCGACTGGATGGCGGCCCGGCTGGACATCGCCCGGCTGCAAGCGGCCATCGCCAACAAGGACGATCCGCTCTCCGCCTTCGTCGCGCCCGCGGAGGCGGGTGGGGATTTGGTCAAGATCTATCGCGGCCTGCTGCTCAGCCAGAGCAGCGAACAGAAGGCCAAGCTCGCCACCATCGACGGGCAACTGGCGCAGAAGGTCGCCGAACGCGACACGATCCAGGCCTCGATCGATAAGCTGAAATCGACGCTCGTGCCGCTTCAGCAACGCGTCGAAATCCGCGAGCAGCTTTTCCAGAAGGAACTGGGGTCCAAGGTGACCTATCTCACGGAGCTGCAGGACCTTGTGGGTCAGCGCCAGGACATCCTGGTGCAGGAAAAGCGCGGCGGCGAGACCAATGCCGCCGTCGTCGCCCTGAACGAGACCCGCAGCAGAACCATCGCCGAATACGAGCGGATATTGTTCGATGAGCTGACCAAGGCCCAGCAGAAGGCCGCCGGCCTCAGGCGTGATCTGGTGAAGGCGGAACAACGCCGCGACCTTCAGCGCCTGACGGCTCCCGTCGACGGCGTCGTCCAGCAGCTCGCGATCCATACGATCGGCGGCGTGGTCACGCCCGCGCAGACGCTGATGTTCGTCGTGCCGGCCGAGAGCAAGCTTGAGATCGAGGCGATGGTCTCTAACCGGGATATCGGCTTCGTCAGCGCCGGGCAGGAAGCCGCCGTCAAGATCGATACCTTCAATTTCACGCGCTACGGGCTGCTGCGGGGCACCATCCTCAGCGTCTCGCAGGATGCCATTTCGCGCGACAAGGCGCCTGATGGCGCGGCAGAGAAGACCTCGGGCTCGGGCAACGACAGCAGCGAGCCGCGCGGCCGGGAGCTGCTCTATTCCGCGCGCATCGCGCTCGACCGCACGCAGCTGACGATCGAGGACAAACAGGTCAACCTGTCGCCCGGCATGGCAGTGACGGCCGAGGTCAAGACGGGTCGACGCCGCATCATCAGCTATCTGCTCTCGCCGCTGACGCGATATCGGCATGACAGCTTGCGGGAGCGTTGATCAGCGCCCGCGGCAGCGTGCACCGAGCGCGGTTCGCCTCAGAAGGACCAGCGCTTTGTATCCGCCCCTCGGCTGCCGGCCATCACCGCGCGCGTCCGGCTGTCTAGTCCGAGCTCGCTGACATTCTCGATCGAGAGAAGCGCCGCGAGCCGAGATCGGGCCCGGTTGATTCGGCTCTTGATCGTTCCGGTGGTCGTCCGGCACAGCGTCGCGGTGTCCTCATAGGAGAGGCCGGCGGCGCCGACCAGCATCAGTGCCTCGCGCTGGTCGAAGGGAATTTCCCGAAGCGCCGAGCAGAATTCCTTGTATTCGAGCAGGCCTTCCTGCTCGGGCGCGGAGCGCAGGCCCTCTGAATAGCAAGAGTTGGCGTCCTCGACCTCCCGGCGTCGACGGCGAAGGTCGCCGAGGTAGCAGTTGCGCAGGATGGTGGTCAGCCAGCCGCCCAGATTGGTGCCGGGGCGGAAGGTGTCGATCTTGGTGATGGCCCGCAGCAGCGTCTCCTGCACGAGATCATCCGACCTGTCGGCGCTGCGACTGAGCGACATGGCGTAAGCGCGCAGCTGCGGCTCGAACGCCAGCATCTGCTGTTGAACGGAGGCTCCGCCGGGGCTTGCTGTGGCGTTGCGGTCTTCGAAGGCCATCGTCGATCTCCCACTCGATACTCAACAGGACGAAACAACACGGCGTGCCGGCGGCTCGCACGCGTCTCAGACTGCCGGGCCGCAAAGCACGCGGCCCAGGTCTTATTGTTTGACGCGGGTCGGCGTGAGCAGGCTGGTCTGTTCGAGCGAGCCGATGCCGCCGATTGATCCGGGCAGGAAACTGCGCTGAATCCTGAGAACGTCCCCCGGCAAAAGCTCGGTATTCTCGTCCGCCTCGATCGTCAGCGACTTACCGTCCTGCATGCGGACGACGACCAGTGCGCGTGCTTCCACCGGCCCGTCCGAATTGCCGACCAGGGTCGGAACCGTGACTTTCGCCTCGACGAGCAGGCTCCGGTTGGTATCGAACCTCACGCTGATATCGTCGATATCCATCCGGACCTTTTGAACCTCGGCCGTCACCGAAGCGTTCCGCTGGCTTTTCAGGTCGAAAATCCGCTGGTCGGCCTGGGTGATGTTCTGGCGCGACCGCAGGATCAGCGTCTGGAAGCCCTGCTCGTTCATGTCCAGCTGCGCCCGCATGCGCTCAAGATTGGCGAGACGGCTGATGGTCGTCAGGCCGCGCTTGACCAGGCCCCTGACCTCCACGAGCTCCATCTCGACGCTGGCGACCTGAACCTTGTTGGCCTCGATCTGGCGCAGGATCGCATCGATCTCGCGCTCGTAGAGACCGCGGTTCTGCTCCAGGCTCTCGATCTGCGTCTTGAGCGCATCGACATGGATGTTCAGCAGCGAGCGTTCCTCGTCGATCAACTGCCGCACGCCGGGGTCGCTCTGCGAACGCATCATCAGATCGGTCGGGAACTGCACGTCGGCGCGCATGACGAGCTCGGCATTCAAGCGGGCGCGCCGCGCGGTCAGCTCGTAATATCGCCTCGCCAGATTGCGCATCTCGCCGGTGAGATTGATGCTGTCGCGGTCGAGGCGCATCAGGCCGGGGTCGCTGAACCGCAGCCATCCGCCGGCGAGGCTGACGACCTGCAAGGCGGTCATTCCGGGGCGGAACGGGTATTCGCCGGGCTTCTGCACATCCCCGAGGACATAGACCGGGCGGGTCTCGACGACCTCCACGGAGGTGCCGGGCTTGTCGGAAATGCCGGCCCGGACAATGCGCTCGGAAATCTGCCCGGCGATTTCCTTGGTGGAAAGGCCGTTGACCAGGATATCCCCAATGGGCGCGATCGAGATCGTGCCATTGGCGCGGACCTTATATTCGCCGCTCAGCTCGGGATACTGGAAGATCTTGATCCGAAGCTTGTCATCCGCCCGGATAGCATACTCGGACGTGGCGCGGACGGCGTTGCCATCCAGCATGCACAGGAGCAGCGAGGCTGCGGCGATGGCTTTGGTCCATGAACGGTTTCGCTTCATCGTAGCACCTTTCCGCTTCATGCTGATCTCACGACGGGCTGAGATGGCTCTTTCGCGGCGAACAGGCGCCGCCTCGACGCGACGAGCGCTTCAGCCCGCCATAGCGTGTTGCCGAAGCGCCCGAGGACGCGCTCATCGGCTTCGTTCAGAACGGCACCGATGAAGTCCGACCGGGCTACGCCGGCAACGGAGAAAGCGCGCTCGATCCGCTCGAAATTGGTACTGCCGGATCTCACCACCAAGACGACGCCGTCGACATCCTGCGCAGCGATGCGGAACGCGGCGCCGTCCTCGAGCGGCGGCAGTGCCACGACGATCAGATCGGAGGTGGGCTCGGCAGTATCCGGCACCGGGCAGCTCGCGCCCTCAGTGCCGGGCTCGACCAGGACGACCTTGCGGTGGCTGCGCGCGGCGACTTGCGCGACCTGCCATGCGACCTCGGCCGCGCCTTGGCCTGCCGTCGGCGACGCGACGCCGATCACGCGGGCCTGCACAGCCTCGGCGGCGACGAGCACGCGCAGCGAGGTCTGGTTCAATAGCGCCGCGAGAGCCGGCCGCCGCCCCTCGGAGTTTGCGATTGGGAGGCGCGCGCGGTCGCTTTTGCCGGGAAGCACGGGAAACGCGCCGATGCATTCAAGTCCGAGCCGCTCGATCTGTCGCGCCGTGCGGACGGTCCTGTCCAGAAGGTCGCGTGCGATCGCCAGCCCCGCGCCCGTCAGAAGTCCAAGGATCGCCGCTGCCAGCACCACCAGCAGTTTGCGCGGGCCGCTGGGCCTATCGGGGGTGAGCGCGGGCGTCATCACGTAGAGGCTGGGTCCGAGCCCCCGCAGGCGCTCGCGCAAAAGCGGAGCCCTTTCGCCGTCCTGCTCGGCGCTACGGGCCTGCAGGACGGCCTGGCTGATCCCGTTCGCGATACGGGCGGAGTTCGCCGCGTCGCCGCTGGTGACCTCGATCGCGATGGTGTGGCTGGTCCCGATACGCCGGACAGCCAGGCGCCGCACGAGCGAAGCGATCGCGATGTCCTGCCGGCTGCGCTCCTCGGACTGCATTGCTGACGGCGGCCCGAAAACCAAACCCACAATGGTTTGTACGAACGCTGCCTCGGGCACGAATTCCGGATCGTCGGTCAAATTCAGCGCGTTGACGACCCTGGCCAGCGTTCCACGCGAGCGGATAATCTCGATCTCGTTTTCGACCTGCGTAAGGTCGGCCCGGCCGAGCGATATCACCAGCTCGGCACCGGGCTGGACCTCTTTGACGTAGACCAGAACCTGCGTCGTGGCGGTGTAGGTTGCTGCTCGAATCCCTACGAACACCAGGCCAGCTGCAATCGCGACAGTGGCACAGGTCAAGATCAGCCCAAGATGCCGCCGGGCCGTAAACAGTCCGAGCGCTGGAGATTGCCGATTGATGTGCTGGCCCGTCATGGCAGATCCGATTTCTTAGCAAACCCGATCATCGCAGGCCCGGTTTGCTGGCGACGGCCGGTCGATGCCGCTTTAGGCATCGCCGGTTTCGCCATCCGGTGGGGACATCACACACGCAACGAAACGGAGACACGCCGCCGGACCCGTCACTGCAACTCGGAGGAGACAAGGTGGAGGGAAGCGCCCGGGGGCGCGGAGGGCAAAGCCAACTCGGCCCGCTCCGCGTCCACGACCCGCGCCGCCCTCATCCAGACGAAGACGCGGTTCCAGGTTTCCCAGTTCAGTTCCTCCATGATCAGCGCGTAATCGTCCGGGCTGAGACGCCGCAGAAGAAGCTCGGCGACGGCGCGGGCCTGGTCGGGCCCCGCCGCGCGTCCTTCCGCGCCGGCCCGGAGATCGAGCGTCATGAAGGAGGCGGACGAACCTTGTCGCGAAGCCGGACCTGGGCACGAAGCCGGCGCCAGCGCGGTCTCGCGGGCCTTGGAGAGCTGCGAGTACAGATCGCTGCGGGACACCCGGTCGCCGTTTTCGAGCCGTTGCAGCAGAGACGCTCTCACAGCCGGGGGCGTTTTCCTGGACAGGTAGACCCGCAACGTCGAAGGAACCATCAGGGCAACAAGCTTTGCGTCAGGCTTTGTTTCGCGCGCCAGCTTCATCAAGTCTTGCGCTGTCCTGATCTTGAAATCACAGGCTCGCTCGACCCATCTGACGAATGCGCCATGGGGAAGCTTTTCCTTGACGCGCAGCAGTTCCCGCCCGATCTCGATCGCATGCTCAGTGGCAGCCAGCCGCAGGTTCTTGATCTTTTCGGCGGCAGCCTGCAGTTCACCAGCAGAGATCTGCGTTTCGCAAGTTTTCGCTATCGAGCCCACAGCAAATCCCCCAACTCAACCCGCAACAGATTGACGCTACGCTTCATCCATTCCGCAACGAAGAGCGCAAAGGGGATTCCCGCTCTCACCAGAGGGAGTACTCCCTAGAGGGCAGGCCAAGTCTCGCCTCTCCCCCTAAATAGCCGGCTACCGACTAAGCGGCTCTTCGCGATGCAGCCCGTCGTTCTCCCGCCAGCCGAGCACCAGCCGGAAAAGCAGCTTCCGTTAACGCCAAACCACGCCGACGCATGAACCACATGAGAGCCGTGTTATATTGGCGCCCGGTCTGAACTCGGTCGCACAGGAGCCACGGCATGGACGAAGAACGCCGACGCTTGCCGCGCATGCGGACCTTGCTGGCCGGGGTCGCGACGTTCAACGACCGCCGCTCCACGGTCGATTGCACGATCCGCAACGCCTCGGAAGAAGGGGCGCTGCTCAAGCTGTCCGAGGCGGTGATGCTGCCGCCTGTTTTCGAACTTCAAATTCCCGCGCGGCAGAAGCGGTTTTCGGCTCGCGTGATCTGGCGCCGCGGCGATGGGGTCGGGGTGACCTTCGGCGACCCGGTCGCTGAACCGCAGGGGGACCTGCTGCAACGTCTCAAGGTCTCGGAA
Source organism: Allobosea sp. P5_A5 (assembly GCF_056400625.1). NCBI lineage: Bacteria > Pseudomonadati > Pseudomonadota > Alphaproteobacteria > Hyphomicrobiales > Alloboseaceae > Allobosea > Allobosea sp. P5_A5. The sequence goes on along the minus strand of NZ_JBFUKY010000004.1, from coordinate 381,999 downwards.
GCGGCGAATGCGCGTCTGCAGGCGCGGGTGCGGGAGCTGACCGAAGAGGGCTAGGGGGCCTGCTCGCCACGACAGAAAGCGAGATGCCAGTCAGCCGTCGGACAACTCGATCCAGACCGGCGCGTGATCGCTCGCCTTCTCCCAACCTCGGACATGCCGGTCCACTCCGGCGCCTTTCAGGCGCTTCGCGAGCTGCGGACTGAGCAGGAGATGGTCGAGGCGCAGGCCGGCGTTGCGGCCCCAGGCATTCCTAAAATAATCCCAGAACGTATAGATGCGCTCGTTGGGATGGAGTTTGCGCAAAGCATCGGTCCAGCCCTGGGCGGCGAGCCTCGCGAACGCTTCCCGCACTTCCGGCCGAAACAGCGCGTCATCCTGCCAGCGCTCAGGCTTGTAGACGTCGAGCTCGGTCGGCATGACGTTGAAGTCCCCGATGAGCGCGACGGGGACCTCGTGCTCCAGCAGCGATGCCGCATGTGAGATCAGGTGCTCGAACCAGCGCAATTTGTAGTCGAATTTCGGCCCCGGAGCCGGGTTTCCGTTCGGCATGTAGAGGCAACAGACGAGGACGCCTTTGACGGCAGCCTCGAGGTAGCGGCTCTGCGTGTCCTCCTGCTCGCCCGGCAACGCCCGCCGGGTTTCGACCGCGTCTGCACCTCGGACGAGGATCGCAACGCCGTTCCAGCTCTTTTGCCCCTGCCACAGGGCCGAATAGCCGGCCGCACGGAGGGCCTCTTCCGGAAACTTGTTCGGCGCGGCCTTCAGCTCCTGCAAGCACACGATGTCGGGCTGCGCCTCGTCGAGCCAGCGCAGCAGGACCGGCAGCCGGCCGTTGATGCCGTTGACGTTGAAGGTGGCGAGCTTCACGGGTCGCTCAGCGCTTCGGCTCGCCCCCGGTCGCCCGGCCCGGACTTCACCTCGGTCCTGGCCCTGTGCCGGATATCCTGAGCGAGCGATCTTCCGACATCGTCGCGTTTCGACATGGGCACCTCTTTCAGGTCGTGCCCGTTCAACGCATCAGCACCGAATGAGGTCGCATCGCGTTTGGGCATCAAGCGCCCGGTATTCAACGCAGGTAGAGCCCTAGGTATCGCTCGGCGACCTTGTCCCAGGAATAATCGGCGAGCAGACTTGGCGAGGGCCGATCCGCCTTCCCCGCCGCCAGCGCGTCGTAGGCGGCGGCCACCGCGCTCGCCGCCTCCTGCGGTTTGCTGAAATCGGCGAGCCTCATATCCGGGAGCTTTGCGGCGAGCGCTGCGAAAGCGGCATTGGGGTGAACGACGGGGACGAGGCCCGCGCTCATCGCTTCGATCACCACCAGCCCGAAGCCCTCGAACTCGGACGCCGAGACAAAGATAGACGCTTGCCCCAGAAGCGCGCGGATATCTGCGTCGCCGAGGCCCAGATGCAGCGTGACGTGCCGGTCCATGCCTGCGTCGGCGATCGATGCGCGAAGCTCGGTCTCCGTCCAGTCGGACGCCACGCCGATGAGATCGAGGTGCCAATCGGAGTCGCGGCGCGCCAGTTCCCGCATCGTCGCGATCAGGCGGTCAGGCCGTTTGTTCTTGGAGAAGCGGCCGATGCTGATGAGGCGCCGCTTCGAGACCGGGCTCGCCGCGCCCGCGAACTTGTCGAGATTGACGCCGTTTTCGATCAGCATCACACGCTCGCCCGCGATGGTCTCGAAGCGCGCGGCGTCTGCGGCGCTGCACGCTGCGAGCCTGCGATAGGCGCGGGCCGAGAGCCGCGTCAGGCCCTTGAACCACAGCGTCTTCAACCCAGTATAATCGCCGGAGTGGAAGAACCCGCCATGGGTCGTGGCGACCAGCGGCTTGCCGTGCAGGAAGCGCCCCCAAGCCAGGGCATCGAAGAAGAAGTCGATCGCGTGAACATGGACGATGTCGGCTTCGCCAAGATGCGCGAAAACGCCGGGCGCTAGCGGATAACGGCTGGAACCGCGAAACGGGATGCGGGTCACCGGGATTCCGTCGATCACCTCGCTTGCGGGCAGGATGTGGTCGGGCTCGACGAACAGGCGGTTCAACGTCACCACCGACGGTTTCAGGCCGAGCTTGAGCTGCGCCCTGCAGAGATTGGCGACGACATCCTCCAGCCCGCCCCGGTTCGGCAGGAACTGGCGCACGACATGAACGATCCGGGTTCCCGCCGGCAAAGTTTTGGCTTCGGCCGGGAAGACCATCGCGTTCAAGGCTTGGCCTCCCGCCCGCAGGCTCCCTTGGCCTTGGTCGCCTTGAGCCGTTCGATCAACACCTTCATCTGCGGCCGTTCGCCTGAGGCCGTCGGCTCGATGTTGAAGATGTAGTCCGGCGGCCACCAGGCGCCGGCACCCCAATAGGCCCATCCGACCCATTGCTTCGGGTTGGCGTCGACCCGGGCGACGAGCTTGCCGAGCGCCGCGACGCAGTCCGACTGGCCAGACGACGCGAACTCCCCAAGGAAGCCGCGCCGGTCATGCTGTTTCAGCCACGCCGTGACATCGTCGATGGCCTTGATCGCGCGCGGAGCGGCAGAGCATTCGGGAGCGCGGCCGGAGAAATCTGCGTCGAGATATTGATGGAAGTCGTAGGCGTAGCGGTCGAGCGGATCCTTCACGTCGAGCAGGTCGCGGCCGTTGTTGCCGACGGGCAGATCGCTCGTCCAGCTATGGGCGCCGCCATAGGCCGTGCCGGTCACGAGGAGGAGCTGCTTGGCGCCGGCCTTCCGGATTTCCGTCACGGCGACGTTCTGGATGGCGGCCCAGGCGGCACTGTGGATGTCGTAGGGCTCGTTCATGATCGAGAAGACGAGCTTCGGCCGGTTCTTGTAATGCACAGCGAGGCGGCGCCAGACATCGCCCAGCCGTTCGGCCGGCATGTCCTTCGTGCCGAGCTGACGCTTGGCGTAGTAGCCGAAATTATGCAGGTCGAGGATCGGCACGATGCCGGCGTCCGTCGCCTGGCGTACCGCCTGGTCGAGCCGCGCCAGCTCCATGATGTCGAGGCCCTCGCCCAGCGCCGGCTGGAGCCGCTCCCAACGGAACGGCAAGCGCACCGAACCGACGCCGAGACCGGCCAGGCGCTTGAACGCCTCCTCGCTCGGATAGGTGTAATCCTTGTCCGGCTTGCCCGGAACGTCGCCGAACTCCGCGCCCGAGATATTGACGCCGCGCAGGCACATCTCTGCCTGCGCGGGCAGGACGGCGAGCAGGCTCGCCACGATCGCGATGGCAAAGCAGCGCTTCACGGCGCCACCAATCGCATCAGCACCGCCAGCAATCGCTCGGCGGCGGCGCGGTGAGTGAAATTGTGGTCCGCGTCGGGGATCATGGTCAGCGCCGCTTCGGGGTAGGCCGAGAGCCTTTCCCCACGGGCGCCGAAATAGGTGCGGAACTCGCCCATGCCGACATCGCCTTCGGCATAGACCAGCGAGACCTCGACGTCCCTGCCGGCCAGGACGCGCATGCGCCGATGGCATTCGCGATGCAGCCGGCCATGCTTGGTCAGGCGGCCGAGGAAAGGCGCGAGCGCGACCGAGAGCTGCTTATGCCAGCGGAACAGAATGTAGCGCGCCGCCGGGCCGACCCGAAGCTGCCCCGTCAAGAGCCGACGCATCCCACCCTTGCGCCGGAGCGTCGCACCGAAATCGCCGACGCTGCGATGGGCATAGCGGATCGCATCCTCGACGCTTTCGGCAGCGTCCCAGACGAAGCGCTCGTTGTTGACCATCACGAGCCGTCGCACCCGCCGGTCCACTACGGCCGCATTGAAGGCGGCGTAGGCGCCGCTGCAACGGCCGACGAGCACCGGGCTGGCAAAACCACGCGCCTCCAGCGCATCGATGGCGAAGCTGACGTCGTCGATCTGGGCCTGAGAATACAGGATTTCGTCAGGACCGTCGCTTGCAGCCGGACTGTCGCCGATGCCGCTGCAATCGAAGCGAAGCGAGACCACGCCACGGCGCGCGAAAGCCCGCGCCTGGTTCACGGTCACCCGAGCCCAGCCAATATGGTAGTCACGCCCGGCATTGACGAAAAGCACCGGCTCGCTGTCCGCCTCGCCAAGCGGCTCGCAAAGAATGCCGAGCAGGCGCCCACCGGGCCCGAACCGGAACGGTCGCTCGGCATAACCGTCGCCCCGCAGGACGTCATGGCCGAAGATCGGGCCCGGCATGGGCACGACGACACCGGCGTCATTGGCGGGCGTTACCGCCGCGCGCTCGCCGATCCACTGGACGATCCCCGCCAATGTCTGCTGCGGGGGACGAGCCGCGGTGGGATCGGTCGTAAGGACCTCATAGCCCTCGTAAGGCTGCTCCGCGACAGCGCAGCCAAGCGCCGACAGGGTCTCAGCAACGGTGGCATCGGCCGCATGGCCGGGGCGCACGACGAGCAGCGCGTCGGGCGAAGGCGCGGCCTCGATCGTGTTCACCGTCAGGCCGGCGATTGCGTGCAGCCGGCCGGGCGCGATGCGCATGCCCGCTACGGCGCAACCGGTGTCGTCGTCGGGGTCGATGCCGATGCCGATGCGATCGCAGACCATACGCGACCAGACCGAGAGCTCGCGCTGGTAGCGCTTGCCGTTGGCGACGGGCGCCATCAGGACCGTTCCCGCCAAAGGCTGGAGCGCCGGCGCGGCGTGCAGTGCGAGCATCCCGCCCAGCCCTTGCCCGACCAGCACGAGCTGGGAGCAGCCGCTGGCACGCCGCAGCATCTCGGCCGCCGCCCGGATCGTCTCGAACCAGTCGCTTAGGCCTTCGGCATCATCAGGCTCGGGCGCATCGCCTTGTCCCGGATAATCGAAGCGCAGGCTGGCGATGCCGGCTTGCGACAGCTTTTCAGACAGCGCCTGCCAGGTCGTGCGCAGGCACATCTCCTCATAGCCGACGGCGCCCAGCATCAGCACGGCCACCGCCCCTCCGCCGGGATAAAGCAGGCCGAGGCTGTTGCGAATGATGACGGGCTCGCCGAGACGCGAGGGCTCGCGCTCGGCCTCCACTGGGCGCAGCGGCACGATTTGCGCCGTCGACAGAGCCACCGAGGATTGCCTCATTTGCCCGCTCCATGCGCCGGTTGGACCGTCTCGAAGGATTTATCGGCCGGGCGACCGCCGAACAGGAACGGACGGATGAACGCCGTCGCCATGTTGTCGACGCCCCAGCGCGACTTGACCCAGTGCCAGGCGACCAGATTGAGCGCGGTGTTGAAAATGACGCCGGCGATCGCAATGCCCATCAGGCCACCGATGCTGCCCAGCCAGTAAAGCAGCCCGAGATAGAAGACGAAGAGGACCGCGCGGGCACCCAGGAAATAGCGCTCCCCGCCGCCGATCATCAGCAGCCAGGAGCCGGGCCCGAAGAAAGCCTGAGCGATGGACAGCACGCAGAGCGCCGTCAGCACGTCCTCGTGGCGCACGAATTCGGGGTTGAACAGAGTAAGCACGAAGGGCGCGAGGACCGCGAGGCCGAGACCGCCGGCGAGCGAGATGACGAAGCTGCCGAAGGACAATTGCGCGACCAGCTTCTGGACAGCCGGCATGTCGTTCTTCTGCACGCGGGCCGCGATCATCGGGATGCCGACCGTGTCGATCGCGGCCACCGGCAGCGTCAGCAGCATCGCGATGCGCAAGGCGACGAAATAGAAGCCGGCCTTGTCGAGGCCGAGCAGCACGCCGATCAGGATCGTCTCGAAATAGGCCGATGCGGAGATGAAGACGCCGTTGGCGATGAAATATCGGCTTTCCTGCTGCCATTCGGCCTGTGTCTTTGCCGGCGCGCTCGCTTTGGCATGCAGCCAGGTCGTGCCCTCGCGCCGCAGGAAGGCGGCGCTCTGGTAGAAGGTCGTGGCGAAGAGCAGAGCCGTTAGGATCATCATCACGCCCTGGCCGCCACCGAGGAACCCGGCCAGCCCGGCAGCCCCGATGGCCAGGATCGAGCCGCCGCGCCAGACGATCTCGCGCGGCATCAGAGAGAGATTGATCTCGCCATGGATGCGGAAATAGTTCTGCAGGTATTCGCTGAGCGAGAACACGGCTGCGAAGACGAAGGCGAGCCAAAGCTGGCGATAGGTTTCCGGCAGGCTGTCCGAGAAGATGAAAAGCAGCACTGCGCCAGCCAGCAGCAAGGCGTTGCCGAGGCCGAGCCAGCGCGCATTCACGCCGAGTAGCGCCTGGTTCAGCGGCAGATCCGCGCCTTCCATGCGCTGATAGTGCTTCACCACCAGGATCTGCTGGCCGAGAACGGCAATCAGCCCAAGCGCGCTGCCGACCGAAAACAGAAAGACATAGAGCCCGTATTCCTGCGTCGGCAGGAAATGGCTCGCCGTCAGCAGGACGAGAAAGCTCAGCAGCGTGCTGCTGAACCGCGACGAGAACGCGGAAATGAAGCGCCGCCCTTCGACCTGCCGAAGCTGGCGCAAGAGCGCGATCACGAGTGCAACCCTTCCGTCTGCAGCAGGGCAGGCCGCGCCGCCTGCTGAACGAGCCCGGTCAGCGCCTCGTCGAACGCGGCCGCGATGCGCTGCGGCGCGTAGCGGGACGCGGCCTGCAACGCTCCGACCGACAGGCGAGCGACCAAGTCGCGGTCGTCAACAAGACTGTCGATCCGTGCGGCCAGTTCGGCGTCGTCACCGGGCTCGAACAGCAGACCGCTGAGGCCCGGCTCGATCGTCTCGGGAATGCCGCCGCTGCGGGCGCCGATCACCGGAACGCCCTGGGCAAAGGCCTCGATCGTCACGCGGCCGAACGGTTCGCGGATCAGCGAGGGGATCGCGATGACATCGACCTGCGGGAAGAAGTCCTCCGGCTTGGTCCAGCCGAGGAAGCGCGTGTTCGAGGCGGGAAAGCGTTCAGGCAGGCTTTTCGCGTAATCGCGCGAGCCGGTGCCGGCGATCAGGAATTCGACGGGCCGGCCGACCAGGCGCCTCGCGGCATCCGCCAGCGTGTCGAGGCCCTTGAGGCGATCATGCACGCCGATATAACCGACCCTGAGCGGCCTGTCGGAGGCCGGTGCCGGACGCGGCATCGCGCCAGCCGGGGTCGGTACCGCGCCGGCGATGCGGTGGCGGGTCGCGTGGGGGAAATAGCCTTCGGAGAAGTGCCGATCGAGGATGAAGTCGGTTTCCCCGATCACCGCATCGACGAAGCGCGAGCTCAGCTTCTTGCCGTAGGAGGTCGCTTTGCAGGAACCGCAGGCGCCGTCGCAATTGGCGCCGCCGCGCGACATGCTGCCGTTCCAGCAGAGCAGGAAGGCGCTGCGCACGATATGCGCGACCGGCACGCCGCAGCTTTTGGCGGCGGCCCAGCTCGCAACATTGATGTTCTCGATCGAGTCGGTGAGGACGAGGTCGGGCTTAAGCTCGCGGATTTCGCGGCGCATCGCGAAGAAGGCACGCGGATTGAAATTCTCCAGCGCGTGCCAGACCAGTTTCTTCCAGCCCGGCCGCGGCAGCCGGTAATTCCAGTCGATATTGAGAGAGGCGAGCCGCCGGACCGGGACGCCGTCATAGATTTCGTGCCGCGCCTCGTCAGCAACGTTCACGACCGTCACCTCATGGCCGAGACCAAGCAGCAGCTTGGCGACGATCATCGCTGAGATCGGACCACCGCCGTCGATGAACGGTGGAAATGCGGCGCAGGCCATCAGAATCCGCATGCGGTCGCCCTGTTCGAGATCGCGGCGTCTGCGCGCCAGTTCATGGCCGGACCATGCGTAAGGCAGATTAAACAAATCCTAGGCCGAGCCACGATTCAGGTCCGATCGTAAACGCCGCATGACCAGCGATGCCGCCATTTCGATGAAGGCGGCAATTTCGGCAGATGCCGTCAATTTTCGTCAAAGTTGATCTATCAGCTGCGCCAGCAACGGGGAACGCCCCACGACGGGACTTGTGCGGATTTAGTTAACCTTCGCAGAGAGGTATCCGCGAATATTTCACTCAAACCTTATCTCGCCGGTTAGATGAATCTTAACCGTGACGCGGGAACATGAACGCGAAAAAGCCAGGCTGAAGCATCGTTTGTTGCGGACGAGCGTATCAGCCTCGCGAATCAAGGAGTGCGAAGGTGCAGGCGGCTGCCTTGGAGGCGGGAGAAGCGAACGTCGCGGCGGCGCCTGCCAGGCCTGCCATGGCCTTCAGCCTGTCGGAATTGCTGAGACTGCTGCGTCTTAGGCGCAAGCTCGTGCTCGTCAGCATCGCCATCTGCATGGCGCTCGCTTTCGGCTATGCCGTGACGCGCCCGCCGGTCTACCGCGCCACCGCCGAACTTCTGGTCGATCCCACCGCCCTTCAGGTCGTCGGAAAGGACATTGTCCGCACCGACACCTCCGCCTCGATCGACTTCGCCAATGTCGACAGTCAGGCGCTGGTCATGATGTCGACCGGCGTTCTCAAACAGGTCATCGACGATCTGAAGCTGGTCGACGATCCTGCCTTTGCCGGGGCGCCCGGCCTGATGGCGCGCGTGCTCGGCAAGGTGATGCAGCCTTCGCTGGAGGAACGCGCCGCCGCGACGCTGGACTCGCTGAGACGCGCCATCGTCATCCAGCGTGTTGACGCCTCGCTGGTTTTCCGGATCACCGTTTCGCACCCTAACGCTCAGAAGGCGGCCGAGATCGCCAACACGCTGGCGCAGGCCTATCTTCAACAGGGCATCGAGGGCCGGCGCGGCTCCGTGGAGCGGGCCAACGCCTCGCTCATCGGCCAGATTTCGGGCCTGCGCGCCCAGCTCGACGAGGCCGAGCGCGCGGCCGACGATTTCCGCAGCCAGAACGGGCTGGTCAGCACCGGCGAGAGCGGGCTCATCGTCACCCAACAGTTGCGTGACCTCTACAGCCAGATCGGCCAGGCGACGGCCGAAATGGCCCGGCAGCAGGCGCGCCGGGAACAGCTTGGCCGGGCGGGCAGCAACGCCGTCGCGCTGGCCGAGACCCTGCCGGAGGCCGCCAACTCATCCTCGCTGACCTCGCTCAAGGGTCAGTTGGCCCAGACCTCGCGCGAGATCGCCAGCCTGGGCGGAACGCTTGCTCCGCAGCATCCGCGCATGATCGAACTGCGCTCGGAGCTTGCCGAGACGCGACGGCTGATGACCGCGGAACTGGGGCGCATCCGCGCCTCGGCCCAGGAAGGTTATCGTCAGGCCGAGGCCAATCTCGCCAATCTCCAGAAGCGCGCCAAGGAGCTGACCCGCACCCAGGAGGTCAGCAGTGCGGCGCAAATCCGGCTGCGCCAGCTCCAGGGCGAGGCCGACGCGACACGGGTCGTCTACAACGCTTCGCTGCAGCGGGCGAAGGAGCTCGACCAGCAAAAGAAGATCGAGACCAACAACTCCCGGCTGCTGTCGGAAGCGGTGGCACCGACCTTCGCGAGCAAGCCGCCGCTCGCGCTCGTGCTCGGAGCGGCCCTGATGTTCGGTGCCTGCGCCGGCCTTGGTATCGCCTATCTGCTCGAACTGCTGCCGGCGGACCGCAAGCTGCTGCCCATTCGGCCCACGCCTTCCGGCCTCCCTGCGCCGCAGCCGCAGCAGGCCGCGGGCCCCAAACCCTCCGGCCTGAAAATCTCGCGGTTCAAAATCTCGCGGCCGAAATTCCTGTGGCCGCGCTCCTCCGACCATGACGACGCGCCTGCGGCCCCGCCCGCTGCTGCATGGACGCCTTCCAGCGCTGCGGCCGCGCTCGGTATCGACACCGCCGTGACTTTGCCGGAACTGCCGACGGAGAGGCGTTTGGCCTTGCGGCCCGTGGCCGACGCGCTGGAACAGCGCTTCGGCCAGCGGCTGCCCGCGACGATCACCGTTACCGGTAGCTTGTCCACGCCTGCGCTCGATGCCGTCGCGGATCTGCTCGCGCAGGAACTCGCTTTGCGCGGCGAGAGCGTGCTGATCTATCAGGGCGATGTCGGCAGCCGCCACCTCAGCATCCGCCGTGTCGGCGAGGATGGATCCGGCCCCGCCCGCCGCCGCCACAGCTTCATCATCATGCGTCCCGCCACCGTCGGAGGGAACGCGCATGCCGATGCCGACGCGATCGTGCTGGCGACGGGCTTCGCCGGCCAGACCGTCGAGACGCTGAAGGCCACCGCCGACGCCGCCTCGCCCGACCGCAGCCGCATCATCGCGCTGGTGACAACAGACACGACGCCGGCCGCCGAGCCGCAATCCATGGAGAAGGCCACGGCGAAGGTGAGCTGGCTGAACCGCTTCAGGCAGGCCGGCTGAGATGCCGCTCGAACCGCCCGCGGCCGCGACGCCGGGCGCGCCACCTCCCACTTTGCCGCTCTTGCTGCTGGTCGGCGCGCTGACCTTCAACATGGCGCTGTGCTTCCTCAACACCAACGTGCTCGCTGTGAACGACACCATGGTGATGGGCTGCGAGGTGGTGCTCGTCGCGACCGCGCTCTATCTGGGGTTGGGCCAGCGGGCCGGCCCCTATGTCGTGCTAGCGGTGTTCGTGTCCTATGCCGCGCTGCTGATGGCGATGCGCCCGCTTCTCGACCCCAAGGCGGTGCGCGATTTTCTGATTCCGATCGCGTTCTATCTGCTCGGCCGAGCCTGCAACGATATTCGCATCGCCGACCGGGCCGCCTTGATCAGCGGGCTTATCGTCGTGGTGTTCGGTATCTTCGAGTTCACGGCGCTCGACGTTTATGTGAAGTATTTCAACATCATCAAATATTACGTCGCGCGCGGCACCGTCGCCCCGACCGACGTCAAGCCCGATACCGGCGCGCTCTTCGCCAGCGGCGTCAGGCCGGATGCACGCACGCTGTTGCCGTTTCTCGGCCCTCACCGCGCCTCGTCGGTTTTCCTCGAGCCGATCTCGACCGGTAATTTCGGTGCCATCCTCTATATCTGGGCGCTGACGCGCAGCCGGATGCGCCACCGCTGGCTGACGCTGCTCACCGGCGCCTGCGCCATCGTGCTCAGCGACTCGCGCTTCGGCGCCAATGTCTGCATGGTCGCCACCGCCGCCTGGCTCGTCGCGCCGTTGACGCCACGGATCGTCTGGCTCTGCGCGCCCTTCATCATCCTGAGCGGGCTGGCGATCTACGGTTTCAACAGCGCCGAGGTGAGCTGGCAGAACAACCTCGCCGGGCGCCTGCTGTGGACAGCGCGGCTGATTACCTCGCTGTCGCCGGAAGCGGTGTGGGGCCTTTCGCCCGACAAGCCCTTCCTGTCGGATTCAGGCTACGCTTATTCGCTCAACCAGATCGGGCTTGTCGGGATGATCGGCTTCTGGAGCCTGTTCATCTTCCAGCCCGAGCGGACGCCGCGCGCCTGGCGCTTCAAGGTCTGCGTCGCGACCTATATCTGCCTACTGATGCTGGTCAGCGATTCCGTCTATTCGATCAAGACGGCGGCGCTGCTCTGGTTCATGGCGGGGTCGAGCGATTCCGATGCGACCGGGCCGGCGCCGCGCGCGACGGCGTCTGCCGAGACGCTGCCCGCCTACTCCGCCGCGACCGCCGGCTGAACCGTAGCCGTCGCGGGCTTGGCCACCGGGGCCTCGCCGGTATGGATTCGCGCCGTCAGCGAAAACTTACGTCGCAACCGCAGGATCGGCTTCTCGATGACGTGCCAGGAGAAGATCGCCATGGCGCTCGCCGCCGCGACCGAGAGCGCGAAGAAGGCGGCGCGATTGTCGATCCAGGGCATGGTGTGAACCATCGTCTGCTGCAGCGGGTAGCCGTAGAGATAGATGCCGTAGGAGTAGTCGCCGCGCGACAGGGGCTTGAAGACGAACTTCTCGGACAAGCCCGCATAGGTCACCACATAGGCGAAGAGTGGCGCGGTCACGAAGGAGAAGACCGGGTTCACCATCCAGTCCGGAGACCCGAAGGCGGCGATAGCGACATAGGCGACCAGCGCCGTCACCGCATAAGCGAGCCGATACGGAATACGATCCCGATACTGGTAAAACAGGATGCCGACGAGAAAGAGCGGCACCAGTCTGGCTGCGCCCCGCGTGACGAAGACGTAGTTCAGCGCGTCTTGATAGGGCAGCGCGATGCCAAAGCGCCCGCACAGAAAAATTGCCATCGACACGCCAAACAATGCCAGCGTGACCAGCAGCATCAGGAAGCGCCGACGATAGAGCCCAATGACGAGGCAGGCGACCAGCAGCGCGTAGCAGGTCAGTTCATGCGGCACCGTCCAGAGCGAGCCGTTGACGATGTTCGGCTGCGGGTTCGACAGGAAGACGCCCGGCAACTCGTAATGGATGTTGCCGAGGATGTTCAGGAAATACCGCGCGAAGAGCGGGTCGCTGATATACTGCCAGAAGCCGTAAATGGTCAGCAGCGGGCCCAGCACCAGCGCCGACAGCACGATCTCGACCGCAAGCGCCGGCACGATGCGCAGACCACGGTTGATCAGGAACTGCCCGACGGAAAGCCGCTCGGCACTACCGGCGACGAGAAAGCCGCTGAGCGCGAAGAACATCGGCAGAATGGCGAAGTCGAAGGCCCATTGCTGCAAAGGCGCGAACGGAACGACCGGCGCCAGCGCCGCTTCCGGCGTCGCCACCCGCAGCAGCCCGGTATGGGTGAAGAGCACCGACAGCGCCAGCGCGATACGCATGGCGTCGAAGCCGGGTCCTACGCCCTTATGATCGGCAAGCCGCGATCCGAATGTCGCCATGGTCTTCCCCAGCGTCAGATATGACGAGAAGCGTCGAGCCCGTTGTATAGCAGCAGACGATGCTGGATTGCCGTGTTCCCGGACGTATCCAGGCCTGTTTCCAAAAATATCGTAAACGCCATTGCGCGGATATGAGCGAGTTTCCGGCGTATCTTCATTTACCAAAGGTCGTGATCGCCGCTCAATTCATCGAATTCGAGCTTCTTTCAGTGATGAACGCAAGACGACATTAAATCTCTCGGCGCTAGACCTGCCGTAACGAAAACAACGGCGTCAACAGCAAGCAGAGATCCGTGTCCGGCGATCATTCGCAGGATGTCGCCGATGCGGCACCTGCTCACGCCAGCCGGCACCGGCGTTGAGGAAAGAGCAGGCTCCCATGAAGACCAAGATCCGCGAAATCCTGAGCAAGACCGCCAAGCTGCCGGTCGATGTTGCAACGCTGCGTGACGACGACGATCTCTTCAACGCCGGGCTGACCTCCTTCGGCACGGTCGAATTGATGATGGCGCTGGAGGAGGCGTTCGACCTCGAATTCCCCGACAAGATGATGAACCGACGCAACTTCTCCTCGATATCGGGCATCGAGCAGGCGCTCCAGAGCATCATGAGCGAGCACGCCTGATGGGTGCGCCTGCGCGCCGCCCGGAATTGCCGCCGGAGCTTGAAGCGGGCACGGCATCGCCCTCCCCCGTGCTCGTCGATCTCGCCGGCCGCGCCGCCACCGAGAAGGCAATGATCGCGGCGGCCCGCAAGGTCGCGAAGATCGCGGCCGAGCATGCGGCGGATGTCGACGCCAGGTCGCGCTTCCCGCACGAAGCCTTCGAGGCTCTCAAGCGCGAGCGGCTGCTCGGCATCATGATCCCGGTCGCGCAGGGCGGCGAGCAAGCGAGCCTACCAACCATCGCCGAGATCTGCTCGGTGCTGTCGCAGGGCTGTTCCTCGACCGGCATGGTCTACGCCATGCACCAGATCAAGGTGTCGAGCCTCGTCGTCCATTGCGGCGACGATCCCTGGCATGCCGGCTTCATGCAGCGGATCGCGCGCGAGCAGTTGCTGCTCGCCTCGGCAACCACCGAAGGTGGCGGCGTCGGCGGCGACCTGCGCAATTCCGTCTGCGGCGTCGTGCGCGACGGCAACGATTTCACGCTGGAGAAGGAAGGCTGCCTGATTTCCTATGGAGCCCAAGCCGATGCCATCCTGATCACGGCTCGCCGCACGCCCGAGGCTCCGCCCTCCGACCAGGTCATGGCGGTGCTGACCCGCGACCAGTACCGGCTCGAGCGCAGCGCCGTCTGGGACACGATGGGCATGCGCGGCACCTGCTCGGACAACTTCACTTTCGCCGGCCGCGCTCCGCTGCCGCAGGTGATCCCGACGCCGTTTGCCGAGATTGCGGCGCAGTCGATGCTGGCCCACGCCCATCTGCTCTGGGCTGCGATCTGGTACGGCATCGCCTCCGAGGCCGTGGCCCGCTGCGAGACCTTCGTGCGGACCGAAGCCCGCAAGAAGCCGGGCTCGACCCCGCCGAGCGCGCTGCGCCTGGCTGAGCTTTTGGCTAAGCTGCAAGCGTTCAAGGCGCTGGTCGTCGCTGGACTCGACCGCTATGAGCGCGCCCGCAGCGACGCCGACGAACTGTCCTCGATGGGCTTCGTCGTCGCGATGAACAGCGTCAAGATCGCGGCCTCGCAGAGCGTCGGCGAGATCGTGACGCAGGCCTTCCTAATCTGCGGCATCCAGGGCTATCGCAACGACAGTCCGCTGAGCCTGGCGCGGCTGATGCGCGACGCGCTTTCGGCGCCGATCATGATCAACAACGACCGAATCCTCGGCAACACCTCCAACCTGCTGGCCGTGTACAAGCACGATTCCAGCCTTTCCCGGTGATCTGAATGTGCCAGAACTGCTCCCAGCCGCAGGGCTTCCTTGCGCAGCTGATCGATAACGGCCTGCTGATCGACACGGGCGTCGATGGTCTTTACGGCCGCAGCGGGTTGTTCGAGGAGGTCATCGCTCGTTTCGACGACCTGATCACAAGCTATGGCGGCAAGGACGGCGCCGAGATCATTCGCTTTCCCCCCGCCATGAGCCGCAAGCATTTCGAGAAGAGCGGCTACCTCAAGAGCTTCCCGCAGCTTGCCGGCACCGTTCACTCCTTCGCCGGTGACGAGCGCGCCCATGCGCAGCTGCTGCACAATGTAGCTGACGGAGTCGATTGGACCGACGGGCAGATCTCGACCGAGGTCGTGCTGACCCCGGCCGCCTGCTACCCGCTCTATCCTGTTGTCGCCAAGCGCGGCCCGCTCAAGGCAGAGGGCGCGCTGTTCGACCTGCAATCCTATTGCTTCCGCCACGAGCCCTCGAAGGACCCGGCGCGGATGCAGCTGTTCAGGATGCGCGAATATGTCCGTTTCGGCACGCCCGATCAGGTCACGGAGTTCCGCGCGCAATGGCTGGAGCGCGGGCAGGAGATGATGAGGTCGCTCGGCGTGCCGCTCGACGTCGATGTTGCCAACGACCCGTTCTTCGGTCGCGCCGGGCGCATGCTCGCCAACAACCAGCGCGATCAGCGTCTGAAGTTCGAGCTTTTGATCCCGATCGAGAGCGAGGAAAAGCCCACCGCCTGCCTCTCCTTCAACTACCATCAGGACCATTTCGGCTCGACCTGGGGCATCGAGACGGCGGAGGGCGAGACCGCGCATACCGCTTGCGTCGGCTTTGGCATGGAGCGCGTCGCGCTCGCGCTGTTCAAGCACCATGGCTACGATGTCGAGGCCTGGCCGACGGCCGTGCGCGACGTGCTCTGGGGCTGAGAGGTTTCGTTAGCTCCAGACCTCCTCGTCGTCCCGGACAAGCCGCGAAGCGGCGCCGATCCGGGATCCATGCCTGAACCTTCGTCGGAAGCGTTCCGGAATGGATCCCGGGTCAAGCCCGGGATGACGGCGCGGGTGGTGCTCACGTCGAGGCAATACAAGCAAGGACAGCGGCGCATGACCGCCCATTCGAAGATCGGAAAGCCCGCGGCCAAGACGCTGCTGCCGGTCGATCCGCTGGCCTACCGCCCGCATGCGATGCATGCGGGCGAGCGCCACTGGCCGCAGACCAATTGCTATGCCGATCTCTGGATCGAGATCCTGCATGCGCTTGGCACGCAGCCGGCGGCGGCCTTCGGCTTCACGGTGGCGCAGGATTTCGAAGGCGACCAGTTCACCTTCTTCAAGCCGCCGCTCGACGATCTCGAAGCGCTCTATGGGGTCCAGGTCACCGAATTGGCGCTCTATAACGATCTCATCGGCCATATCGAGCAGCAGATCGCGCGGGGACGCCTGGTGCTGATCGAGCTCGATTCCTTCTACATGCCGGACACGCGGGGCCTCTCCTATCGCGAGAGCCACGGCAAGACGACGATCGCCGTCAATCGGCTCGATCGCGCCGGGCGGGAACTCGACTATTTCCACAATGACGGCTTCCACCGTGCGACGGGCGAGGACTTCGACGGTCTCTTCCGCCTGCTGCCCGGCCAGCAGCGCGAGGACACGCTGTTCCCCTATGCCGAGATGGCCCGCCTGCCGACGCGCCTGCCGGACGAGGCTGCGCTGAGGGTCACGGCGCGCCGCCTGCTCGCCCGTCATCTGGCGCGGCGCCCGGAGGCGAACCCCGTCGCGGCCTACCGCACCGTGGCGCTGGCACAGGCCGAGGCGCTGGCCGAGCGGCCGGGCCAGGCCTTTCACCTCTACGCCTTCAACACGTTGCGCCAGCTCGGCGCGAATTTCGAACTGCTGGCGAGCCATCTCGACTGGCTGGATGCGGACGGGTTCTCGGAGGCGCGAGACGCGTCCTTGCGCATCGCCGAAGGCAGCAAGATCGCGCAGTTTCACCTGGCCCGCGCCATGAAGCAGAAGCGTTTCGAGCGCTTCGACAATGCGCTCGGTGAGCTTGCCGGCGCGTGGGACGCGGTCGGCGAGGCACTTCGCCACCGCCTCCCCGGCTGACGGCATGGCCCGCATCGTCGCGCGCAGCAGTGAACGGATCGAGGCCATCGCCGGCTGGCATTGGCTCGCCACACCGGCCGATGCCGCCGCCACGCCTTCGGCGCTGCCGGCAGAGGGCTGGGCCGAAGCCGCGGTGCCCGGCACGGTCGCCGGGACGCTGCGCGCGCAAGGCCGCCTCGACGATGCGAGCGCCGCTGTGATCGGCGATCAGGACCATTGGTACCGCACCCGCCTCGACCGCCCGCTTTCGGGGACGCTGCGCTGTGAGGGATTGGCGACGATCTCCGAAATCTGGATCGACGGCGAGAAGCGCGCCGTCAGCGCCTCGATGTTCGTGCCGGTCGAGATCGCGGTCGATTCCGAGGCCGGCGCCGAGATCGCGCTCTGCTTTCGCGCACTGAACCCCAAACTCGCCGCCGCCCCTCGCCGCTCGCGCTGGCGCCCTTCGATGATCCAGCCCAACGGCTTGCGCTGGTTCCGCGCCACCGCGCTTGGTTCGGCGCCCGGCTGGTGTCCGCCGGGACTGCCGACGGGGCCGTATCGGCCGGTTCTGCGCGTGGAGCGGGAGGCGGGGGCGCCTGTTACCGCCGGCATCGATCTGCAAACGGGCTATGAGGGCGGAACGGGTACGGTTTCGCTGACGATCACGTTCGGCGAGGTTATTCCTTTTGTCGGCTTTGCCTCCATGAGCCCTCATCCTGAGGAGCCGCGAAGCGGCGTCTCGAAGGATGCTCCAGATCGCGCCAAGGCCTCGGTGAGCATCCTTCGAGACGCGCCTGCCGGCGCTCCTCAGGATGAGGGCTTGCGACGGATGACTGTGGTCGGATCGGGCGCGCTCCATTGTGCCGGCAACGAAGCGCGCCTTCAACTGACTGCTCCCAATACCCTCACCGGCACACTCACCCTCCCCGGCATCGCGCCGTGGTTCCCGCATACTCATGGCGAGCCAGCATTGCATGCGCTGACGCTCACGCTTGGCGGTGAGACGATCGATCTCGGCCGCATCGGCTTCCGCTCGCTTGCGGTCGACCGGGGAGCGGATGGAAACGGCTTCGGCCTTATCGTCAACGATGTGCCCGTGTTCTGCCGTGGCGCCTGCTGGAGCAGCGCCGACGTGACGACGCTCGCCGGCGGCCGTGAAACCTATGAGCCTTGGCTTAGGCTGGCGCGCGAAGCCGGCATGAACATGATCCGCGTGCCCGGTGTCATGACCTATGAGGACGACGCCTTCTTCGCGCTCTGCGACGAACTCGGCATCATGGTCTGGCAAGAGATGACGCTGGCCAATTTCGATTATCCGCAGGCCGATGCGGGTTTCCGTGACGCCATCCGCGCCGAGGCCGAACACCTGCTCGACCGGACCCAAGGCTCCCCCAGCCTTGTCGTCCTCTGCGGTGGCAGCGAGGTCTTTCAGCAGGCGGCGATGCTGGGCGCACCGCCCGAGGCCTGGTCGGGGCCGGTCTTCGACGACATCCTGCCGGCGGTCGTGGCGCAAAAACGTCCCGACATTGCCTATGTGCCGAACTCTCCCTCCGGCGGCACACTGCCCTTTGTCGCCAATGCCGGCGTGACACACTACTACGGCGTCGGCGCGTATATGCGCGATCTCGACGATGCCCGCCGGGCCGAGGTCCGTTTCGCAGCCGAATCCCTCGCCTTCGCCAATGTGCCCGAAGAGTTTTCACTGCGCAGCGGCTCGCCTCCGGCGATCACGCATCACCCGGACTGGAAGCGCGGCGTCCCGCGCGACGCCTCCGCCTCCTGGGATTTCGAGGATGTCCGCGACCATTATCTTGGCCGGCTTTACGGGCTCGACCCGGCCCGGCTGCGGCGCGAAGACCCGGAGCGCTATTTCGCCCTCTCCCGCGCTACCGTTACGGAGGTGATGGAGGCCAGCTTCGCCGAGTGGCGTCGCCCGGCTTCGCCGACACGCGGGGCGCTGGTCTGGCTGCTGCAGGATCTTCAGCCCGGCGCCGGCTGGGGCGTGATCGCCAGCGATGGCGAGCCGAAATCGGCCTGGCATGGGCTGAAGCGCGCCTTCCGGCCAGTGCAGCTCGCGCTCACCGATGAAGGCGTCAACGGGCTGGCGCTCCACTTGATCAACGAGCGCCCGCAGCCGCTTGCGGTTAAGCTGGAACTCACCTGCTGGCGCGACGGGCGCACCGCCGTGGTCGAGGCCGAGCGCGAGATGACGCTGCAGCCCCGTTCTGCGCAAACGCTGTCTGCTTTCGAGCTGATCGGGCGCTTCTTCGACATCACCTATGCCTATCGCTTCGGGCCGCCGGGCCATGACGCGACCTCGGCCGTGCTGCGTGACGCAGCGAGCGGCGCAGTGCTGGCCGAAGCGTTCCATTTCCCGCTTGGGCGTGGGCACGAGCGTCACGATCTCGGGCTGGACGTTCAACTCGAAGAAGAGGATGGCGGCTGGTCCCTGATGCTGAGGACTTCGCGCTTCGCCCAATCGGTCGAGATCGTCGATCCGCAGTGGCGCCCGGAGGAAAGCTGGTTCCACCTCGCGCCGGGCGAGCCGCGCCGGGTCCGACTGCTTGCTCGGGACGCAGCCCTTAGCCGCCCGTCAGGCTTTGTCCGCGCCGTCAACGGCCTCGGCGAGGTCTGTTATTAAGCCTTGCCGATCTGGCTCGAAAATACGTCGTCATCCCGGGCGAAGCGAAGCGCAGACCCGGGATCCATTCCGGAGCGCTTGTGATAAGGGTTCCGGAATGGATCCCGGATCGGCGCGGCTTTGCCGCTTGTCCGGGATGACAGTGCATATCGAAAGGCAAGCGTGGAGGCGAAACGCGGCCGCGCCCCTCACCCCGTCGTCAGCGTCCGCCGCACCGCATCGCGCCATCCGTCCACCTTGCGGCTGCGCTCGCTGGCCGCCATTGCCGGACTGAACCGGTGTTCCAGGCGCCAGAGATCGGCGAAGCGGTCCGGGTCGGGAAGCAGCCCGGCGTCGAGCCCTGCCAGATAGGCCGCGCCCAAGGCCGTCGTCTCCAGCACCGTCGGGCGGTCGACCGGCAGGTCGAGAATGTCGGCAAGGCGCTGCATCGTCCAGTCCGACGCCACCATGCCGCCATCGACGCGGAGCACGGCCCGCGCGCCCTTCTCGGCGCCCGGCCAGTCGGCATGCATCGCCTCGATCAGGTCGAGCGTCTGGTAACAGACGCTCTCCAGCGTCGCGCGCGCGAATTCGCGCGGGCCGGTGCCGCGCGTCAGGCCGAACATCGCGCCGCGCGCATGAGCGTCCCAATGCGGAGCGCCCAAGCCCACGAAGGCCGGCACCAGATAGACCTCCTGCGCCGGATCGGCCGCTTCCGCCAAAGGTCCGGTTTCGCTGGCTTTTTCGATGATGCCGAGCCCGTCGCGCAGCCATTGCACCGCAGCGCCCGCGATGAAGATCGAGCCTTCGAGCGCATAGGTCCGCTTGCCGCCGAGCTGATAGGCGATGGTGCCGAGCAGCTTGTTGCGGGAGCGCACCGGCTTGTCGCCGGTGTTGAGCAACGCGAAACAGCCGGTGCCGTAAGTGGATTTGACCATGCCAGGGTCGAAGCAGGCCTGGCCCACTGTCGCGGCCTGCTGGTCGCCGGCGATGCCGCGTACGGGGATGGCCGCGCCGAACAGCTCCGGCACCGTATCGCCGAAATGCGTCGCGCAGTCGCGCACCTCCGGCAGCAGTGCCTCGGGAATATCGAGCAGCGCCAGCAACTCCTTGTCCCAGACCCCGCGGCCGATATCGAAGAGCATGGTGCGCGCCGCATTGGTCGCGTCGGTCGCATGCACAGCGCCGCCGGTCAGCCGCCACAACAGGAACGAATCGACTGTGCCGAAGGCGAGTTCGCCGGCTTCGGCGCGCCGTCTCGCGCCGGGCACGTTGTCGAGCAGCCAGGCGATCTTGGTCCCGGAGAAATAGGGGTCGATGCGCAGGCCGGTGCGGCTCGCGATCAGCTCCTCATGCCCCGCCTCGACCAGCTTGGCGCAATGGGCGGCGGTGCGCCGGTCCTGCCAGACGATGGCGCGGTGGATGGCCTGCCCGGTTCGCCGGTCCCAGATCAGCGTCGTCTCGCGCTGGTTGGTGATGCCGATCCCGACAATGTCCTTCGCCTCCACTCCGGCCTTGGCCATCGCCTCGCGAGACGTGGCGAGCACGCTCTCCCAGATATCTTCGGGCTCATGCTCGACCCAGCCGGAGGCCGGGAAATGCTGGGCGAACTCCCGCTGTGCGCTCGCAACGATGCCGAGCTTCGAATCGAACAGGATCGCGCGCGACGAGGTCGTGCCCTGGTCGATCGCGAGGATATGTCTGGCGGCCATCGTCTTTTCCTGCGGAGTCCGAATGCGCGCCTCGTGCGCCGGCGGAGACTGGCCGAAGCGGGCCGCCCGACGCAAGACCGGGGGCGATCCGGGGGCTCCGTCCGCCCCTGCCCCTTGGCACGGCGCTTGCGCTGTAGTTAGTTCGACAATGAAGCAAATGGCCGCGCCGGTTCGCGGCCCCTGCCGGCGTCCCATCGCCGGTGGATCGAAGGATTAAATCGTGACGGTCGAGGACCGGCAGCCAACGAGCGTCGCACTGGCGGCGGCTCATCAGGTCAGCGTGGACCCGTTTCGGGCCGGCGCCGCGCCCGCTGTCGCCGTCCATCGGCAGCAGGCCTTGCAGCCGCCTGTACAGCACCCAGCAGTGACATATGCGGCGCTCGATCTCGGCACCAATAACTGCCGCCTGCTCATCGCGCGCCCGGCGCAGCATGGCTTTCGCGTCGTCGATGCGTTTTCGCGGATCGTGCGTCTCGGAGAAGGGCTGGCCGCCAGCAGCCGGCTCGGGGAAGCCGCGATGGACCGAGCCGTCGACGCGCTGAAGATCTGCAACAGCAAGATGGCCCATCGCGGCGTCACGCGGGCCCGTCTGGTCACGACGGAAGCCTGTCGCGCCGCCACAAATGGCCTCGATTTCGTCCGTCGCGTCTCGGCCGAGGCGGGGCTGGCGCTGGAAATCATCGATCAGGGCACGGAAGCCTCGCTTGCGGTTTCGGGCTGCGCTGCGCTGGTCGACCCGCATGCCGAAGGGGCGATCGTCTTCGACATCGGCGGGGGCTCGACCGAGATCATCTGGCTCGGCGGCCGCAACGAGGCGCGCGATCCCGCCGCCCGCATCCGGGAATGGGCTTCGCTGCCAATTGGCGTCGTGACGGTGGCCGAACGCTATGGCGGCGTCGAGGTCGGCCGCGAGCTGTTCGAGCGCATGGTGAGCGATTGCTCGGAGGCGTTGGAGCCCTTTGCCAAAAAGGCAGCCGGCGCCAGGGACGCGAAAGGCTTCCATCTGCTGGGCACTTCCGGGACGGTGACAACCGTCGCCGGCATCCATCTCGGCCTGCCCCGCTACGACCGGCGCGAGGTCGACGGGCTGTGGATGCGACAGGCCGATGTACTGACGGTCATCGACCAGTTGATCGAGATGGACTATGCCGCCCGTGCGGCGAATGCCTGCATCGGCCGCGACAGGGCCGATCTGGTGCTTGCAGGTTGCGCGATCTTCGAGGCGATCCGCCGCGCCTTTCCGAGCGAGCGCGTGCGCATCGCCGATCGCGGCCTGCGCGAGGGCATCCTGCTGCGCATGATGCATGAAGACCGCGCCTGGTGGCGGCGCAGATAGGCTTTGAGACCATGAGCAACGCACGATCGGGAGGAGCCGGCGGCAAGACCGGGGCCGGCGCGCGCGACATGCGCGTCAAGGTCAAGAAGGCCGGCAAGCTGAAGCACTCCTCGCAGCTCTGGCTGGAGCGGCAGCTCAACGACCCCTATGTGAAGCGGGCCCGCGAGATGGGCTATCGCTCGCGCGCCGCCTTCAAGCTCGAGGAGATGGACGACCGCTACAAATTCCTGAAGACTGGTCAGCGCCTGTTCGATCTCGGATGCGCGCCCGGCGGCTGGTGCCAGATCGCCGGCGCACGGGTCGGGCTGGAAGCCGGCAAGGGCACGATCGTCGGCATCGACCTGTTGGCTATCGACCCCATCCCCGGCGTCGATCTGATCCAGATGGACTTCATGGACGAGGAAGCGCCGGCCTTGCTGACGCAGCGCCTCGGCGGCCGCGCCGACGGCGTCATGTCCGATATGGCCGCCAACACCACCGGCCATAAGAAGACCGACCATCTCAAGATCATCGCGCTGGCCGAGGCTGCGCTGGAGTTCACCCATGACGTGCTGGCGCCGGGTGGCTTCTTTCTCGCCAAGCTTTTCCAGGGCGGGGAAAGCGCCGAGCTCCTGGCCGAGCTGAAGCGCGACTTCACGACCGTGCGCAACGTCAAGCCAGCGGCAAGCCGAGCGGATTCCTCCGAGCTCTATGTGCTGGCCACCGGCTATCGAAAAAAGGCTGCGCAGCCTCAGGAAGCGGACGAGAGTTGAACGCGTACCGGATAACCGACCGCTTTACTCCAGCGGCTTCTGGTCGGCGATGGCCTCGGCGGTCATCTTGCGCTTGCTGATCGGGCGGTGGCCCGAGACCTCGGCTCCGGCGTCGCGGGTTAGCCTGACCATCCACAGCGCGGACGAGGCCGAGATGAGCCCGACAATGACGAAGGCGGGCCAGAAATCGCCGGCCGACAGCGCCTTGCCGCCGTTGAACCCGTTCGCGGCTTCCAGAGCGAACGCGCCGATCGTCACGCCCATGCTGAGCGAAAGCTGCTGCGAGACGCTCGACAGGCTGGTCGCGCCCGACATGTCGCGGTTGGAGATGTCGGCATAGCTCAGTGCGTTGATGCCGGTGAACTGCAATGAGCGGAAGCAGCCGCCGATGAGCAGGACCGACAGCATGATCGCGTGAGGCGTCGAGGGCGTGAACAGCCCCGAGGCCGCGAGGAAAGCCGAGCCGACGATCGCGTTGAAGGTCAGCACTCGGCGGAAGCCGTATTGCGCGAGAATGGTGCGGGCGAGCGTCTTCATGATCAGCGCGCCGGCAGCCGAGGCGAAGGTGATGAGGCCCGATTGCAGCGGATCGAGCCCGAAGCCGAGTTGCAGCATCAGCGGCAGCAGGAAGGGTATCGCGCCGATGCCGACCCGGAAGATCGAGCCGCCGAGCACGCCGATGCGGAAGGTAGGGATGCGGAACAGCGCCAGGTTCAGCACCGGATAGGGTACGCGCTTGGCGTGGAACCAATAGGCGATCAGCGACGCGACGCCAGCCATGGCGCAGCCATAGGACACCACCTCCGGGACGAGGTGGCGCCCGCCGGTCGCCAAGCCCAGCATCAGGCTGGCGAAACCGAAGGCCGAGAGCACGAAGCCGGTGATGTCGAGCGGGGCGACATCCTCCTCGCGGATATCCTCGAAAAACAGGCTCGACAGCACGATGCCGATCAGGCCGATCGGGATGTTGATGAAGAAGATCCAGCGCCAGTCGAAATAGGTGGTGATGAACCCGCCGAGCGGCGGCCCCACCACGGGGCCGACCAGCGCCGGGATGGTCAGATAGGCCAATGCGCCTACCATCTCGGCCTTGGAGACGCTGCGCAGGATGACCAGCCGCCCGACCGGCACCATCATCGCTCCGCCCATGCCCTGCAGGAAGCGGGCGCCGACGAAGGCCCCGAGCGAGTTCGACATGGCGCAGAGAACCGAGCCGAACATGAAGATGCATAATGCCGAGCGGAAGATCGTGCGCGCGCCGAACTTGTCGGCCATCCAGCCCGAAATCGGGATGAAGACAGCGAGACTGACGAGATAGGAGGTCAGCGCCAGCTTCAGCGCGATCGGATCCTCGCCCAGCGACTTCGCGATCACGGGGAGAGACGTCGCGATCACCGTCGAATCGGTGTTCTCCATGAACAACGCGCAGGCGACGATGAGCGGCAGGAGTTTGGAGCGTTGCAAATCGGCGGACCCTTCGCAGCGGCACAAGCGGCGCTGAAATCATAAGCTCGGCTATTAATCCGCTGAATGAGACCTGGCGAGGGTGAATTGCTGCGAAGCTCTCCTTCGTCGAGCGGAACAGTCATGCGCTCAGATTATAGCCAGATGTCGGGCGCAGCGCTGTCACGCGCCTGACGCACTGCTCGGCCATCCCTCCGCTTCCTACATGTCAAGTCTGCCAAGGCAGGGTCGGCGCGGGGGCGCGCGTCGGCAACATTTGGAGATACCTCATGTCCATCATTGCCCACACCTTCGATCTGATCATCCCGTCACGCGCCGCAAAGCTCGTCGGCCTCGGCCTTGCGGCCGGGCTCGCTTACGGGCTGGCCGCGCCACCGCCGGCTTTCGCGGCCGATTCCCCCACCGATTGGCGGGGCGCCTGCGTCGACAAAGGCTCTCCCCAGGGCAGCGGCCAGATGCCCCGGGCCGACAAATGCATGCGCCAGCAGGCCTGTCAGGACCTCGCCAATACCGCCGGCCGAACCATCTTCGAGTCGGGCTGCTTCTGGGTCGATCCGGACGGTCGCCCGAACGAATCGGTGCTGCGTCGCTGACGCGCCTGCAGCGGCGCTCAGTCCGGCGCTGCCGCATTGCGGAAAGAATCGCGCCCGGCGGACTAGCAAGGCTTCCGGGCGCATGCTAACGGGCCTCGTCAACTCGGCAACGGGCCTCGCTTGCCCCAGCCTCCCCATAAAGCCGGTCTGTCCGGCGTCGGAGTTGACGATGACGCTTTCCCAAAATGGTCTCATTGATCACGTCGGCCTGATCCGTGACGGCTTCACTTTCGACGACGTGCTGCTCGAACCCGGCCCGTCCGAGGTCATGCCGGCCGATGTCGACATCCGCACCCAGCTCACCCGCTCGATCTCGCTGAACCTGCCGATCATCGCCTCGGCCATGGACACCGTCACCGAGGCACGCATGGCGATCGCGATGGCGCAGGCCGGCGGCCTCGGCGTCATCCACCGCAATCTCGAGGCCGACCAGCAGGCGCAGCAGGTGCGCATGGTGAAGAAGTTCGAGTCGGGCATGATCGCCAACCCGATCACCATCCACCCCGACGAGACCCTGGCCGACGCGCTGGCGCTAATGAAGCAGAACGGCATTTCTGGCATTCCGGTCGTCGAGCGCGGTCCTCAGGGTCACAAGGGCAAGCTCGTCGGCATCGTCACCAACCGCGACGTGCGTTTCGCGGCCAGCCCGGAACAGCCGGTCTCCGAGCTGATGACCAAGGAGCGTCTGATCACCGTGCGTGAGGGCGTCAGCCCCGAAGAGGCGCGTCGGCTGCTGCACCAGTTCCGTATCGAGAAGCTGCTCGTCGTCGACGACCATTACCGCTGCATCGGCCTGATCACCGTCAAGGACATGGAAAAGCAGGTCGCCTATCCGAACGCCGCCAAGGACGCCAAGGGCCGCCTGCTCGTCGCCGCCGCGACCACGACAGGCGATCAGGGCTACGAGCGCTCCGAGATGCTGATCGATGCCGGCGTCGATCTGATCGTGGTCGACACCGCCCATGGTCACTCGGCCAAGGTTCTGGAAGCCGTCACCCGCGTCAAGAAGCTCTCCAATTCGGTGCAGGTCATCGCCGGCAACGTCGCGACCGCCGGCGGCGCGAAGGCGCTGATCGATGCCGGCGCGGATGCGGTCAAGGTCGGCATCGGACCGGGCTCGATCTGTACCACGCGCATCGTCGCGGGCGTCGGTGTGCCGCAGCTTACGGCGGTGATGGATGCGGCCTCGGCTGCCGCTAAACTGGGCGTGCCGGTCATCGCCGATGGCGGCATCAAATACTCGGGCGATTTGGCCAAGGCGATCGCCGCCGGCGCCTCCTGCGTCATGGTCGGCTCGCTGCTCGCAGGCACCGATGAGACGCCCGGCGAGGCGTTCCTGTACCAGGGCCGCTCCTACAAGGCTTATCGCGGCATGGGCTCGGTCGGCGCGATGGCGCGCGGCTCGGCCGATCGCTATTTCCAGCAGGACATCAAGGATGCGCTGAAGCTGGTGCCGGAAGGCATCGAGGGTCAGGTCGCCTATAAGGGGCCGGTCTCCAGCACGCTGCATCAACTCGCGGGCGGCCTGCGCGCGGCGATGGGCTATGTCGGCGGCAAGGACCTGAAGGACTTCCAGGCCAAGGCGCGTTTCATCCGCATCACCAGCGCCGGCCTGCGCGAGAGCCATGTCCATGATGTAACGATCGTGCGCGAGAGCCCGAATTATCCGACGCGGTCGTAATCGAGGATCATCTTTATTGAGATCGCTCCGCAGCCCTCATCCTGAGGAGCCGAGAAGCGGCGTCTCGAAGGATGCTTCAGCGGGCCCTGGAGACATCTGGAGCATCCTTCGAGACGGCCCTGCGGGCCTCCTCAGGATGAGGGCTGCGAGAGGGAAAGAAAGCCTGCTCGCGCCATGGCACAGGGTCGCTCTCGGCTGAGAATCGGCGCCGGCATGGACCGGCCCGGTTGTCTTTCCCGCCAACGCCTTTCACAGTCGCGGCGCGACTCGCGCCGGAGCGGCCTTATATGACCCTGAACCTCGTCTACCCGGCGCTCGCGCTGATCTTCTGGATCTTCATCGTCGGCCTCGTGCTGATGAAGCGCAGGCGGGACGCCTTCATCTCGCGCGCCGTGAAGCCCGAGCAGGTTTCGGTTTCGACCGAGAGCTACCCGGTCCCGGCCCGGCTGGCCGGCGCCAATTTCTCGAACCAGTTCGAGACGCCGGTGATCTTCTTCGCGCTCATCATGCTGGCGATGGAGGTCAAGGCGACCAACTATCTGATGACGCTACTCGCCTGGCTTTACGTCGCGACACGCATCGCTCACAGCCTGATTCATCTCGGCCCCAACAAGCTGCCCGTGCGCGGCGCCGTCTATGGCGTCGGCGTGATCGCGCTGTTCGGCCTCTGGCTCGGCGTCGTCATCGCGGTCGTTTGACCGCTCCTGCAAGCCTCCAAAACGCAAGCGTCTTGCGCGTTAAGCATCCCATCGCTTGGCGAGGGACGAGGCCGTGCGGCCCGTTGAGTCTTAACAAGAAGTAAACTACATCGATCGGGCGGCGGACGGTGGACAAGCGTAGTTTGGAGTGACGCGATGTTGCGTGTCCGTGAAGTTCCCGTGCGGGCCCAGGCCCGCAACGGAGAAGCCTGCCTTGCGGCTGCGATTCATCCGTCATCCCGGATACGAAGCCACGCCGGCCGAGCACGCCTCGTCGCGATGGGCATGGCCGGTCTTGCGCTTGGCATGGGCGGCGTCGTGCTGACGGCCTCGCTGGTGCAGGCCGAAGACGATTCGAGCGTTTATTCCGTCCTGCGTCAGGATGCGGCGCGGCGCGCTGCTCCCTCCGAGCCTTCGCGGGCCGCCTATGCGTCGAGCCAAGCGAGCGCCTATGCGCCGGCGCGCCAGGGATGGCGCATTCCTCTCTTCCAGACCGGCACCAGTGGCCTGATCGCGCATCCGCCGGTCGATCTCAATCCCTTCCGCCGCGCCGAGAAGCGTGTCGCGCGGCGCTCCGCCGATGTCGCTCGTGTGGCGCAGGGGCGTGGCACCGATATCGCGCCCGAGCACACCACGCGGACGATCTGCGTCCGGCTCTGCGACGGCTATCACGCCCCGATCGGCTTTCTTCGCGCCACCAGCGATCTCCAGGCACATGAATCGCTTTGCCAGGCGATGAACCCCGGCCTCCCAGTCAAGGTCTTCACCGTCGCGGCCGGAGCCGAGACCATCGATGATGCCGTTTCGACCGACGGCAAGCGCTATCGCGCCTTGCCGGTCGCGTATGCCTATCAGGGTGCGGGCGACAAGGCCTGCCGGCCGGCCATCGTCCAGGCCGGCGAGCGCCGCGTTTCGCTGTTGCGCGACATCACGCTGCGTCCCGGCGACAGCGTGGTGCTCGACGGCAAGGTCAGCACCTTCACGGGCGGCACGGCCTGGCCTTACAGCCGCCGCGACTTCCGGGACTTCCGCTCGGCGAACGAACTGAGTAAGGGCCAGCGCAAGCAGATCGACGAACTCGTCGGCATCTCGCGCATGGAGGCGCAAGCTCGCAAGCTGCGCGACCGGATGAAGATCCGCGAAGCCAGCTTGCAGGACGACACGGTGATGAGCGACGCGGTGCTGCGCGGCGGGCTCGACGGGTCCGATCGCAGCGCGGTGCGGCTGATCCCGATCGCTTCCGCGGGGCGCTGAGCAGACGGTCTTCCCGGCGCCCGGCGGTGGAATCGATCGGCCTCGCCTTGCCGTGACAGTGGGCTGTGCTCTAGAAGCGCGGCAGCCTTCCCTGCCTAGACCGGAGCGAGCCCATGACCGCGATCATCGACATCATCGGACGCCAGATCCTCGATTCGCGCGGCAACCCGACCGTCGAGGTCGATGTTGTGCTGGAAGATGGCTCGATGGGCCGCGCTGCCGTTCCCTCCGGCGCCTCGACCGGCGCGCATGAGGCGGTCGAATTGCGAGACGGCGACAAGAGCCGCTATCTCGGCAAGGGCGTGCTGAAGGCCGTCGAGGCCGTCAACGTGGACATCGCCGAGGCGATCGTCGCGATGGACGCCGAGGACCAGACCGCGATCGACCAGGTGATGATCGACCTCGACGGCACACCCAACAAGGCGAAGCTCGGCGCCAACGCCATCCTTGGGGTCTCGCTTGCCGTCGCGAAGGCTGCGGCCGAGGCCGCCGGTCTGCCGCTTTACCGTTATGTCGGGGGCACCTCGGCCCGGGTCCTGCCAGTCCCCATGATGAACATCGTCAATGGCGGCGCCCACGCCGACAATCCGATCGACTTCCAGGAGTTCATGATCATGCCGGTCGGCGCGGAGTCGTTCAGCGAAGGCCTGCGGATGGGCTCGGAGATCTTCCACACGCTGAAGAAGAAGCTGCACGACGCTGGCCACAACACCAATGTTGGCGATGAGGGCGGCTTCGCCCCCAACATCAAATCGGCCGAGGCGGCGCTCGACTTCGTGATGGAGGCGATCGCGGCCGCCGGCTACAAGCCGGGCGAGGACGTCGCGCTGGCGCTGGACTGCGCCGCGACCGAGTTCTTCAAGGACGGCGCCTACGTCTACGAGGGCGAAGGCCAGACCCGCGACCCGAAGGCGCAGGCCGAATACCTCGCCAAGCTCGTCGGCGCCTATCCGATCGTTTCGATCGAGGACGGCATGTCGGAAGACGATTGGGAGGGCTGGAAAGCACTGACCGACCTGGTCGGGGCCAAGTGCCAGCTCGTCGGCGACGATCTCTTCGTCACCAATGTCGAGCGGCTCGCGCGCGGTATCAAGGGCAAGACGGCAAACTCGATCCTGGTGAAGGTCAACCAGATCGGGACGCTGACCGAGACGCTCGCAGCGGTCGAGATGGCGCAGCGCGCAGGCTACACGGCGGTGATGTCACACCGCTCGGGCGAGACGGAGGATTCGACCATCGCCGACCTCGCCGTCGCCACCAATTGCGGACAGATCAAGACCGGCTCGCTCGCCCGTTCCGACCGGACGGCGAAATACAACCAGCTTCTGCGCATCGAGGAAGAGCTCGGCAATCAGGCGATCTATGCCGGCCGGGCCGCCCTGAAGGCGCTGGCCTGATACGAAACGGACTGCCGCGCTCTCACCAACGCGGCAGCAGGCCCGAGGCCTGGGACAACGTCCAGGACCCTGCGGCTTGAGCCATTCCGGCCGTGCCGGAGACAGCCTCCGCGATCTTTACGGCTGGCACCGTCACGATCCGGGTCCAGCCCCCCTCCTCAGTGTCAGCGGGCGGCGATGCTTCGGTGTCGCCAGACCGCGGCGCCTCGACTTTCGGCAGAATAGCTACCGGCACTGTTCCGCTCGCGACCTTTCGGTCATCGATGCCGACGTCGCGTCTCGGCGGCAGCGGGACTACATCGGCCGCTGCGCTGCGCGATTTCGGCGATGGAGCGGCGACGACTGGCGTGGTCGGTTCAGGCCAGTTCATCGCCATCGGCATGATCATGGTGGCGGGCGTGAAGGGTCGCTCGGCGATCCGGTCTTCGCCAGCCGCGAGGTCCATGCGGTCGATGAACTTGCCCTCCGCCACGAAGGCAGCAGGGGCATCCATCACCGCCACGATCCGGCTTTGATTCACGTGCCCGTCCAGCCAATGCGGCAGGCTGGTCGCGCCGGCAATTGCCAGGGCGATGCCCAGCGATATGGCCAGATGGCCGCCCAGGCGGCTCATCATCGCTGAAGGCTGCGGTGTGGTGGCGCTCATTTTTAAAACTCCGTCGTGCCACGCTGCGGGGTTCGGCAGAGTTTCAGTCAAGCCTAGCAGCCGGGCCGCAAGAGGGCGGAAACACGGCATCATTTAGGTGG
Organism: Allobosea sp. P5_A5; assembly: GCF_056400625.1. Taxonomy (NCBI): domain Bacteria; kingdom Pseudomonadati; phylum Pseudomonadota; class Alphaproteobacteria; order Hyphomicrobiales; family Alloboseaceae; genus Allobosea; species Allobosea sp. P5_A5. The sequence goes on along the minus strand of NZ_JBFUKY010000004.1, from coordinate 351,142 downwards.
GTAATTTTCCCACCCAGAAACAAAGCCATTCGTGCCCTGTGCTTATGCACAATCGCCTCATCGGGGTTTTTGCGCATTGCGGTATGCAGGAGTTATGGACCAGATCGTCGACAGTCCGGCAAAGCCCGATGGGGAGACACGCAGGCGGCGGCGCTTGGCCATCGCGGGCATGGTGCTCAGCGTCCTGATCTTCGGCTCGAACTTCGTGGTCAGCCGCTATGCCGTTCTCCACGGCATGACGGCCCATGACATGATGGCGGTGCGCTTCGGGACGGCCGGGCTGATGCTACTCCCGTTTTTCCTGCGGCGGGGCCTCTTAAACTGCAGCGGGGTGGGCTGGGGCCGCGGGCTGTTCCTGCTCGTCTCGAGCGGCTTCCCGATGAGCTTCCTCATGCTGACGGGCCTTGGCATCGCGCCGGCTGCGCATGGCGCGACGATCACACCCGGCACGGTGACGATGATCGGCATTATCGGCAGTGTCGTGATGTTCGGCGCCGCGATCACACGCAATCTCGTCGCGGGCACCGTGGGGATGCTCGGCGGGCTGGCCTGTCTCGCCATCGCCGGCTCGACAAGCGGCCACGGCACCTTGACGGGCGACCTGCTGTTCTTCTGCTGCGGGCTGCTCTGGGGCTTCTACCCCTTGATGGTCCAACGCTGGCGGATTGCGAGGCTGCATGCGGCGGCGATCGTGGCCGTGTTGTCGCTGGCCTATCTGCCGTTCTACTTCGCTTTCTTCCATCGCGGCTTCGACGTCGCGCCCTGGACCGTTTTCCTATTCCAGGCCTTCTATCAGGGCATCCTCAACATGATCGTGGGCCTGTGGCTGTGGGGCCGCGCCGCGAATGTGCTGGGCGCCGCGATCGTCGGCCGCTTTCCGCCGCTGATCCCGGTGACCGGGACCTCGCTTGCCATTCCCGTGCTCGGGGAATGGCCGGGGCCGATCCAGTGGCTCGGCATCGCGCTGATCGTCGGGGGGCTGTTCGTCGCCTCATGGCGCAGGCCAGCCCGCGCAGCAGCGTAAAGCTCAGCCCTCGCCGCGCGCCCAGCCTTCCTTGGTTTCGGCGACGAAATCGGTCAGGCGGCCTGCCGCGATGGCGGCGCGAAGGCCTGCCATCAGCTCCTGATAATAGGCGAGGTTGACCCAGGTCAGCAGCATCTTGCCGAGCATCTCCTCGGCTTTGACGAGGTGATGGAGATAGGCGCGCGACCAGTCCCGCGCCGCCGGGCAGGACGATTGCTCATCGACCGGGCGCGGATCATCGGCATGTTTGGCGTTCTTCAGGTTCATCCGGCCGAAGCGGGTGAAGATCTGGCCGTGGCGGCCGGCGCGCGTCGGCATCACGCAGTCGAACATGTCGATGCCGCGCGAGACCGCCTCGACGATGTCGTCGGGGGTGCCGACGCCCATCAGATAGCGCGGCTTCTCCGAGGGCAGATGCGGCTCGACTGTCTCGATCATCGCCAGCATGATCTCCTGCGGCTCGCCGACCGCCAGCCCGCCGACGGCATAGCCCTTCAGGTCCATGGCGGCGAGTTCGCGCGCGCTCTCCACCCGCAGATGCGGCACCGCCCCACCCTGCACGATGCCGAACAAGGCGCGGCCGGGATGGTGACCAAACGCGGTCTTGCAACGCTCCGCCCAGCGCAGCGACAGCCGCATGGCCTTCTCCGCCACCTTGTCCTCGCAGGGCAGCGACACGCATTCGTCGAGCTGCATGACGATGTCGGAGCCGAGCAGGTTCTGGATCTCGACCGAGCGCTCCGGGCTGAGCATGTGCTTGGAACCGTCGATATGCGAGCGGAAGGTCACGCCCTCCTCGGTCAGCTTGCGAAGGTTCGCGAGAGACATCACCTGGAAGCCACCAGAATCGGTCAGGATCGGGTGTGGCCAGTTCATGAAGGTGTGCAGCCCGCCGAGCTTCGCGACGCGCTCGGCACCGGGCCGCAGCATCAGGTGATAGGTGTTGCCGAGCACGACATCGGCGCCAAGCGCCCTCACCTGCTCGGGATACATGCCCTTGACGGTTGCGGCGGTGCCCACCGGCATGAAGGCCGGCGTGCGGATGATGCCGCGCGGCATCCGGATCTCGCCGGTGCGGGCAGCGCCATCGCGGGCAGCGAGGTGAAAGGTGAACTCGGCGGGTGCGGCTGTGTCGGGCTGCGTGGAGGCGATCGATGCGGTCATGGCCCGCGAGGTAGAGCAGTGCGGAGGTTTAGGGAAGGGCGGACACCGTCCACTCGTCATGCTCGGGCTTGACCCGAGCATCTCAGGCAGAAGGAGGCAACAGCGCCTCATTTGTCCGGAGATCCCCGGGTCCGCTACGCGGCCCGAGAATGACGCCATGCCGGATTAGCCCTTCGCCAGCGCCGCCGCATAAACCTCGGGCTTGAACCCCACGATCGTCTTGCCGCTGCCCAGATCGAGCACCGGCCGCTTGATCATGCTCGGCTGCGCCAGCATCAGCGCGATTGCCCGGCCTGCATCAAGCCCCTGCTTTTCGGCATCGGGCAACGCACGGAAGGTCGTCCCGGCGCGGTTCAGCATCGTCTCCCAGCCATGCTCCTTCACCCAGCCTTCGAGCGCGGCCTTGTCGATCCCGCTCGCCTTGTAGTCGTGGAAGGCGGTGGCGACGCCGTGGCCCTCGAGCCAGGCGCGCGCCTTCTTCATCGTGTCGCAGTTCTTGATGCCGTAGATCGTTCTGGTCACGCCGCGAACCTTCAGCCTGGCCGCTTCGGGATTTCGAGCCCGCGCTGGACGGCCGGCCGCGAGAGGCAGCGCTCCAGCCAGATCGGCACATGGGTTAGGCTGGCATAGTCGACGAGTTCGCCGGCGCCGTAGAAGCCGACGAGATTGCGGACCCAGCCCAGCATCGAGATATCGGCGATCGTATAATCGTCGCCCATGATCCAGGTATGGGTGCCGAGCCGCTCCTCGAGCACGCCGAGCAGGCGTTTGCTCTCGCTGGCGTAGCGGTCACGCGGGCGCTTGTCGTCATAGTCCTTACCGGCGAATTTATGGAAGAAGCCGAGCTGGCCGAACATCGGACCGATCGCCGCCATCTGGAAGAACACCCATTGGATGGTCTCATAGCGGGCGGTGGAGTCCTTCGGCAGAAGCTTGCCGGTCTTCTCCGCAAGGTAGAGCAGGATCGCGCCGGATTCCCACAGGCCAAGCGGCTTCCCGTCCGGCCCGTCGGGATCGATGATCGCCGGGATCTTGCCGTTCGGGTTGAGCGAGAGGAATTCCGGCCCCCAGGTCTCATTCTTGGTGATGTCGATGGTATGCGGCTCGTAGGGCAAACCAAGCTCCTCCAGTACGATCGAGGCCTTCACGCCGTTTGGCGTCGGCAGCGAATAGAGCTGGATGCGGTCAGGATGGCTGGCAGGCCAGCGCTTGGTGATCGGAAAGGCAGAGAGATCGGCCATCAGGGGCTCCGTTCGGGCTGAGCAGGTTCGGGCCGGAGCTTAACCGGCGACCGCTTCCATGCAACGGCCTTGCGCCTTCCCGGGAACAATGCGGCTCCTGCAGGAACGCAAGAATAACGGGCTTGCCTAATGCGCATCGAATGCCCAACGGCCGAGACATGCATAGGAGCAGCCGTCGACGCTTCTGATGAGCAGCAGTTCCTTCGCAGTCCAGCCGATGCATTCGATCCCGATCGGGGCCACCGGGCGCCGGTGATAGAACAATGTGAGATGGGGTTTAAAAGAACGACGATCCTGCCTTCCGAGGCGCCTCATGCCTCCCGTCAATACGGATTGCAGCGCCTCCGCAGCTGAAAGCCGCTCGCTCATCGCCAGCGCAAAGGCCGGGTTATGCCGCCGATCGCCAAAATCCGCGGCGTGGTCGAACGCAACCCGAAACGGCACCGATGCTGCTCGGCTCCCGACCTCATGCATCTTGGCAACGATCTGGCTTTCCGGACCGAGATCGTCTTCCACGCCCCACAAGGTCACATGGTATGCGAGTTGCATCGCTGAATACTAGAACATATCGGGAACATTACAAGCGCGAGCCGGTGGTTGTTTTAGCTCGGTACCGCTGAGTGCGGCCTTCTCATTCCCACTCGATCGTGCCGGGGGGCTTGCTCGTCACGTCGTAGACGACGCGGTTGATGCCTTTGACCTCGTTGATGATACGGGTTGCCGCGCGGCCGAGGAAGTTCATGTCGAAAGGATAGAAGTCCGCCGTCATGCCGTCGACCGAGGTGACCGCACGCAAGGCACAGACGTGGTCGTATGTGCGGTGGTCGCCCATCACGCCGACAGTGCGAACCGGCAGCAGGACGGCGAAGGCCTGCCAGATCACGTCGTAGAGGCCGGCCTTGCGGATTTCGTCGAGATAGATCGCATCCGCCTTGCGCAGGATGTCGAGCTTCTCCCGCGTGATCTCGCCGGGGCAGCGGATGGCGAGGCCCGGCCCAGGGAAGGGATGGCGGCCGACGAAAGCCTCGGGCAGGCCAAGCTCGCGGCCGAGCACGCGGACCTCGTCCTTGAACAATTCGCGCAGCGGCTCGACAAGCTGCATCTTCATGCGCTCGGGCAGGCCGCCGACATTGTGGTGGCTCTTGATCGTGACGGAGGGACCGCCGGAGAAGGATACGCTTTCGATCACGTCGGGATAGAGCGTGCCCTGCGCCAAAAAGTCGGCGCCACCGATCTTGGCGGCTTCAGCATCGAAGACCTCGATGAAGAGCCGGCCGATGGTCTTGCGCTTGGCTTCCGGATCGGCGCCGCACTTCGCCAGTTCCGAAAGGAAAAGCTCCTCGGCTTCAACATGCACGAGCGGAATGTTGTAGTGGTTCCTGAAAAGCTCGACGACCTGCTCGGCCTCGCCCAGCCGCATCAGGCCGTGGTCCACGAACACGCAGGTGAGCTGGTCGCCGATGGCCTCATGGATCAGCACGGCCGCCACGGCGGAGTCGACGCCGCCGGAAAGCCCGCAAATCACGCGGCCGCCGCCGACCTGATCCTTGATCTTCTTCTGCATCTCGGCCCGATAGGCGGACATGCTCCAATCGGGCTTGCAGCCGCAGATCTCGACCACGAAGTTGCGCAGCAGCTTGCCGCCATCGGGCGTATGGACCACCTCGGGATGGAACATCGTGGTGTAGAGGCGCCGCTCCTCGTCGCTCGCCACCGCGAAGGGAGCGTTCTCCGAGGTCGCCTTGACCGAGAAGCCCTGCGGCAGCTGCGTGACGCGGTCGCCATGGCTCATCCAGACCGGATAGCGCGAGCCCTGCTCCCAGACGCCTTCGAACAGCTTCGAGGGCGCGACGATCTTGACATCGGCGCGGCCGAACTCGGCTGCGTGACCGCCCTCGACCGTGCCGCCGAGCTGGTGCGCCATGGTCTGCTGGCCGTAGCAGATGCCCATCAACGGAATGTCGGCATCGAAGACCGCCTCGGGCGCGCGGGGGCTGCCCTCATCCGGGACCGAAGCGGGTCCGCCTGAGAAGATCACGCCCTTAGGCTTCAGCCGCTCAAAGGTCTCGCCGGCCTTCTGGAACGGCGCGATCTCGCAATAAACGCCGATCTCGCGGATGCGCCGCGCGATCAGCTGCGTCACCTGCGAGCCGAAATCGATGATGAGGATGGAGTCGTGATGGGGGAGCGCGCTCGTCATCGCGTTCCGTTACTGGATGATTCAAGCGCGCGCAACGCTTGCGGGACCGTCAGTCCCCGCGTCGCAGACAGGCCAGATAGAACCCGTCGGTGCCCGTGCGGCGCGGCGAGAGCTGTACGCCGAGTTCTGTTGCGAAACGCGCGAGCAGTGAGAGGTCGGTTTCGGCGCTCGACAGCACAACATCGATGGGAGCGATGGCGGCAAAGCCAGGCTGCCTGGCGAGGAAGGCGCGGATGGCCTCATCGTTTTCCTCCGGCAGCATCGAGCAGGTGATGTAGGCGATGCGCCCGCCGGGTCGCACCAGCCGGGCAGCGCGCGCCAGCACCTCGGCCTGGTCCTTGATGCGCTCGGCCAGCGCGCCGGGACGGACACGCCATTTCGCATCGGGATTGCGGCGCCAGGTGCCGGAGCCGGTGCAGGGGGCATCGACGAGCACGAGATCAGCCTTGCCCGCGACGTCCTCGAGCGGCTCGTGGCCGCGCGAACGCGGGATGCGGATATCGACGATGGCCGCACCCGAGCGGGCCAGGCGGTCGTGCAATGGCGCCAGACGGCGGCTGTCGAGATCGGTGGCGTAGAGGTTGCCCCGATTGGCCATCAGGGCCGCCAGCGCCAGGGTCTTGCCGCCGGCACCGGCGCAGAGGTCGATGACGGTGTCGCCGGGTTGGGGTGCGGCGAGCAGCGTCACCAGCTGCGAGCCTTCGTCCTGGATTTCAAAGGCGCCGGCGAAGAAGCCGGGTTCGGTCTGCAACGATGGGCCACGACCGTCATGGCCGGGATGAAAGCGCAGGGCATCGGGCGACCAGGTGCCCTCCTCCGGCTGAAGATGCGACAACGCCTCAAGGACCTCGCTCCGGCCCGCCCGGAGGCGGTTGACCCGCAGGTCGATCGGAGCGCGGGCGGCAAGCGCTTGCCCCTCCGCGATCGCGTCCTGGCCGAAGGCCGTCGCGAAGGACGGCCAGAGCCATTCCGGCACGTCGGCCTGGACCCAATCAGGCGCATCATCCGCCGAGAACGCCGTCAACAACGCGGTCTCGTCGTCGCTCAGCCTGGCGGGCGCGTGGTTCTCGCCGGAGCAAAGTTCCGCGATCTCGGCCAATGGTATGCCGCGCAGGCCTGCCAGCATGCCGAGGACGAGAGCACGCGTCTCTTCGGATGCCATCGCATACCCGGCCGAGGCCTTGCATCGCAGCGCGTCATAAACCAGCGAGGCGATGGCAGCGCGGTCCTTCGAACCAGCGAAGCGGCGCGACAGGCCCCAATCCTTCAATGCATCGGCCGCGGGCCTGCGGCGCCCGATGATGTCGTCGAGCACTTCGATGGCGGCGCTGATGCGGGCGGCGGGCGTCATGGCATTGGGTCCAGAGGCGGGAGCGACCTTGCGCCGCGATCGGGTGGGACTGTCTTTCGACCAGTTCGAGCATGACTCTGCGGCATAGGTGGCGCGTTGCCATGTTCTTGACGCGCTCGTTCCATAAGCGGCAAGACGATGCAACCGCATGTCGCGGTTTCTGGGGTCAAGCACATCATGAAAAGCGCCGCCCGCCTTGCCGTTCTCGGGCTCTTCGCCCTCGGTCTCACCGCCTGCGCCACGCCGCCGCAGCAGGATTTCAGCCCGCCGCCGTCCAAGCGCCTCGACGCCAAGACGACGCTGGAAAACCCGCGCCGCTGACAGGCGGATGCAGGCCGCTCCGCCTGCCGCCGTCATTCATGACCCGGGACCGCGCCTGACGAAGGGTCCGCGCCTAACGACGGCGCGCTCCTTCCGGGTTGCAGGGTTGCTCAGGCTTGCTCCTCGATTGCCGCCTGTGCGATGCGCGGGTCGGCGCCATTGAGCCTGGCGGCCAGGGTGTGACCGATCGCAACCGCCGCGACGCAGAGCGCCACCGAGGCGACGATGTTGATCGTGGCGCGCAGCGTCGCGCCGCTGCGCAGCAGCTCAAGCGTTTGAAGGCTAAAGGACGAGAACGTCGTGAAGCCTCCGCAGAGCCCGATCATCACAAAAAGGCGCAGGTTTTCCGATGCCGGAAAACGACCATTCGCCAAGGTCAGCGTGCCGAAGAAGCCGATGAGCAGCGAGCCTGCGATATTGATGATGATGGTGCCCCAGGGGAGCTGGCTGCTGATCGGCGCCGCAACGACCGAGATGAGATAACGCGCCAATGTGCCGATGGCGCCGCCGACCATGATGATTATGCAGGTCGTAAACGACATCGGCTTCAGTCCTCGGGCGACCGCAGCACCCGTTATGGGTCATCGGCGAGAGCTCGCCTGAAACCACGAATTCGGGAATCACCAGTGTTCGCGGACAACTTAAGCCACCTGTGCGAGGATAGTCAGCTATCCTCATGGCTGCAACGGACGACACTCCGACAGGCCCAGACAAGCAAAAAGGGCCGGCTTTCGCCGACCCCTTTTTGATGACATGGCTGAATGATCAGTCGCAAACGCGCTCGGTGCGGCTGATCATGCCGCGCGGCGTTTCACGCTGCGTGGTCACCGTGCGGCAGCCATCGTTGCGGTCGCGATAATTGGCGCGGTACTCGCGGTCGCGACGGCGCTCGTAGCGGTCGCGATCGGCCCGGTCGTCGCGATCACGACGAAACTCGCGTTCGACAGCGCGCTCCTGCGGATTGCGTGTATCGACCGAGACGCCGCCCGGGCCGAGATTGATCGACTGAGCATAGGCACTACCGCTCAAAAGAACAGCGGCAATCATGGCAGGAATGAAAAGTTTCATGGCTGGTCCTCCCGTTTGGGATGACAACCGTTGACCCAAGGATTCGTTCCCCGACGCTTTTTCGTCCGATCTAAGACGTGCGTCTAACCCTGCGGATGCTGCAAACGCGAAAGGCGCATCGCTGCGTTGCGATGCGCCTTTCGTAGAGGGAGGCCGAGTTGCCCGCGCTGATCAGTGCAGGATCTGGCTCAGGAAGAGCTTGGTGCGCTCATGTTGCGGGTTCTTGAAGAACTCTTCCGGGGTGTTCATCTCGACGATTTGGCCGGCGTCCATGAAGATGACGCGGTCGGCGACCTGACGCGCGAAGCCCATCTCGTGGGTCACGCAGAGCATGGTCATGCCCTCGTCGGCGAGCGAGACCATGGTGTCGAGCACTTCCTTGACCATCTCGGGATCGAGCGCCGAGGTCGGCTCGTCGAACAGCATGATCTTCGGGCTCATGCAGAGCGAGCGGGCAATCGCCACGCGCTGCTGCTGGCCGCCCGAGAGCTGGCCCGGATACTTCGACGCCTGCTCGGGAATCTTGACGCGACGCAGATAGTGCATCGCGATCTCTTCGGCGTCCTTCTTGGGCATCTTGCGCACCCAGATCGGGGCCAGCGTCAGGTTCTCGAGGATCGTCAGATGCGGGAACAGGTTGAAGTGCTGGAACACCATGCCGACGTCGCGACGGATTTCGTCGATCTTCTTCAGGTCGTTGGTGAGCTCGGTGCCATCGACGATGATCTGGCCCTTCTGGTGCTCTTCCAGCCGATTGATGCAGCGGATCATCGTCGACTTGCCCGAGCCGGACGGTCCGCAGATGACGAGCTTCTCGCCGCGGCTGACCTTCAGGTTGATGTCGCGCAGAACGTGGAACTCGCCATACCACTTGTTGACGCCGATCATCTCCACCGCCGTGGCCGTCTTCAAGGCGGTCGCCTTCAATGCGGCGGGGCGGGTATCGATTTTGGTTTCTGCCATTGCCATGGTCGTGGTCCCTCTCAACGTCTTTGGCCGGCAGCCATCCGCTTCTCGACCGAGATCGAGTAGCGCGACATGCCCCAGCAACACAGGAAATAGAACATCGCGGCGAAGGCATAGCCCGTCGTGCGCGTCGTCGGCGTCGCCCAGGTCGGATCGACGAGCGTCGCCTGGACGGTGTTGAGGAAGTCGAAGATGCCCACAATGGATACCAGCGTGGTGTCCTTGAACAGCCCGATGAAGGTGTTGACGATGCCCGGGATGACGATGCGCATGGCCTGCGGCAGGATGATCAGCCGCATCATCTGCCAGTAGCCGAGACCGAGCGACATCGCGCCCTCGAACTGGCCCTTCGGGATCGCCTGCAGGCCGCCGCGGATAACTTCGGCCATATAGGCAGAGGCGAAGAGCGCCACGCCGATCAAGGGACGCAACAGCCGGTCCGGCGAGTATTCCTGCGGCACGAAGAGCGGCAGCATGGTGTTGGCCATGAACAGCACCGTGATGAGCGGAACGCCCCGGACGAACTCGATGAAGATGACCGACATCAACTGGATGATCGGCAGCTTCGAGCGCCGTCCGAGAGCCAGAATGACCCCGAACGGAAGAGAGAAGACGATGCCGACCGCCGAGATCAGGAACGTCACGGTCATGCCGCCCCAAAGGCCGGTATCGACGCGCGGCAGACCGATCTGGTCATTGATCACGCCGATGATCCCGAAGATGACCAGCGCCATCAGGATCAGCCGCTTGGGCCGATAGAAGCGCTTCCACGGAGAAACCTCCCGCTCGGCGACCATCATCGGCGCGCTGGTCCAGAACGCCAGCGACGGAACGAAGGACGCCACGGCATAGACCACCGCCAGCACCGCGCTGATGATGAGCAGATAGCGCAGCAAGGCCTGCGCGGTCGGCCCGCCCAGCAGCAGGATGAACCCGCTGAGCGGCAGCATGACGAAGAAGAAGAACGCGCCGACCTTCTTCAACGGGGCACGGCCCCAGAGCAACCAGACCACGCCGACCACGAACATCGCGAAGACGGTGTTGACGCGCCAACGCTCCGAGATCGGGTAGGAGCCGTACATGAAGTATTGAATGCGGTCGGCGACATAAGGCCAGCACGCCCCGACGGGACGACCGACCTTGTCGGCGAGGCAGGCCTCGCGATTGGTCCCGGTCCAGACCGCATCGATGAGATAGAAGCGCACCAGATCCTGCACCGCCACGAAGACGATGTAGAGGCTGAGCAATGTCAGGATCGTCGCGAAGGGGCCGGAGAACAGCCGCGTGCGGATCCAGGCCACCGGCCCCGCTACCGACAGCGGCGCAGGCTGCTGTTCCAGTGCTTCGCGGCGGATGAAGGCGTTGGGCGCATTGTCGAGAGTTGCGTCGGTCATGGTTGCACCCTCACCGTTCCACGAGCGCGACGCGCTTGTTGTAGATGTTCATCGCGAAGGAGGTCACCAGCGAGATCGTGAGGTAGACGCCCATGGTGATCGAGACCATCTCGACCGCCTGGCCCGTCTGGTTCAGCACCGTGCCCATGAAGACCTGGGTGAGATCGGGATAGCCGATCGCCACGGCGAGCGACGAGTTCTTGACCAGATTGAGATATTGCGAGGTCAGCGGTGGGATGATCACGCGCATGGCCTGGGGGATCACGACGAGCTTGAGCGTCGGCCCCGAGCGCAGTCCCAGGGCATTGGCGGCTTCCGTCTGTCCGCGCGAGACGGCTAGGATGCCGGCACGCACCACTTCGGCGATGAAGCCGGCGGTGTAGGTCGTCAGGCCGATCAGGAGCGCCACGAATTCGGGATAGATCTGGACGCCGCCGGTCAGGTTGAAGCGGCCTTGCTGCGGATACTCGAAAGCCAGCGGCCGTCCGACGACGAAGAACGTCAGAAGCGGCAGGCCGATGACCAGAGCCAACGCGATCCAGCCATTGGGATATTGCCGGCCTGTCTGGGCCTGTTGGCGACGGCTCCAGACGAAAAATACGACAGCTGCAACGATCGCGATCAGCAAGGCGATGACGACCGCCTCAAAGGCCGCACCGAACTGCGGGGTGGGCAGGATAATGCCGCGATTGTTCAGGTAGATGCCACCAGGCATCGAGATCGAGTTGCGGGCGTCAGGCAGCGGCTTCAGCACCGCGTTGTACCAGAAGAAAAGCTGCAGCAGCAGCGGGATGTTCCGGATCAGCTCGACATAGACCATCGCAAGCTTGGCGATGATCCAGTTGTCGGAGAGGCGCGCGACGCCGACCGCAAAGCCGAGGATCGTCGCGAGGACGATGCCGATCGCCGCCACAAGCAATGTGTTCAGCAAGCCGACGAAGAAGGCCTGGCCATAGGTCGAGCCCGACGCGCTGAAAGGGATCAGCTTCTGGTTGACGTCGAAGCCGGCCGCGTTGTTCCAAAAGCCGAAGCCGGAGGCGATCTTCTGCGCACGAAGGTTCTCGATGACGTTCGAGGTGGCCGACCAGATCAGAAAGCCGACGACCAGAACCAGAAGGATCTGATAGGCGTAGCCGCGTATCTTCGGGTCGTAGAATAACGACGCCTTGCCGGGTGAAATCGTCTTGTCGGGGATGCTCGACACTTGCCACGCCCTCTTTTGCTTCGCTTGTTTCGGCCGGCGATCCTGCGGCGGTGCGGTCGCGCCGAGGTCGTGCTGTTATCCGTGCCGTCTTTTGTCGATCACGCGGTGGAGGGCGCGCCTCGGCGGCAGGCCCGATCCGGGCTCAGCACCGAGGCGTCATTCCAAAATCCGCAGGCGCTGCGCCGATAGCGTCGAAGCTGTGTGCTGTCATGCCGATCCCCTGTTCGGAGCGGGTTGGTCCCGCTCTCCCGACTGGTCAAATCTTGAGCAGCAATTGCCGGAACGGCAAGTCCCGCTGACGCGAAATCCCAATCGAATTCTCAGCAGCAAATCCCGGACCAACCAGAGCCGCCTCGCGAGCGGATACAAAAACGCCGCGGGACGCTTCGATGAGCGGCTCGCGGCGAGGCGGCTGCTGTCAGGCCGCGAACAGAGAGAAGGCGCCGATGGACCGGCGCCTTCCAAAAGATATCAGCGAACCGGCGGGGCGTATTGCAGGCCGCCCTTGGTCCAGAGCGCGTTCTGGCCACGGGCAATCTTCAGCAGCGAGCCGGTACCGACGTTTTTCTCGAAGGATTCGCCGTAGTTGCCGACCAGCTTGACGATACGAACGGCCCAATCCGTCGTGAGGCCGACCTGCTCGCCGAACTTGCCCTCGGTGCCAAGCAGACGCTTGATCTCGGGATTGTCCGACTTGGTCATCTGATCGACATTCGCCTTGGTGACGCCAAGTTCTTCGGCGTTCAGCATGGCGTATCCGACCCATTTCACCAGCGCGAACCATTGCGGATCGTTGTTGCGAACCGACGGGCCGAGCGGCTCCTTGGAGATGATCTCCGGCAGCACGATGTGGTCGTCCGGCGCGGTGAGCTTGAGGCGCTCGGCATAGAGGCCCGAAGCGTCGGTGGTGAAGGCGTCGCAACGGCCGGCGTCATAGGCCTTGACGGTCTCGTCCGCGGAGGCGAAGGCGACGACCTCGTACTTCATGTTGTTGGCGCGGAAATAGTCGGCGAGGTTCAGTTCGGTCGTCGTGCCCTGCTGGGTGCAGACCGACGCGCCGTTCATCTGCAGGGCGGAGCTGACGCCGAGCTTCTTGCGGACCATGAAGCCTTGGCCGTCGTAGTAGTTGATGCCGGTGAAGGCGAGGCCGAGAGAGGCGTCGCGCGTCATCGTCCAGGTCGAGTTGCGGACCAGGAGATCGACCTCGCCCGACTGCAGAGCGGTGAACCGGTCCTTGGCGGACAGCGGAATAAACTTGATCTTGGTCGGGTCGTTGAAGATCGCCGCCGCAACCGCGCGGCAATAATCGACGTCCAGACCGGTCCAGTTGCCCTGCGCATCCGGCACGCCGAAGCCAGCGAGGCCCGTGTTGGAACCGCAGTTCACCATACCGCGCTGCTTGACCTGCGCCAGCGTTGCCTGAGCGGAAGCACCGGTTGCCGTCAATGCTACGCCGGCGCCCGCGAAAAGGGCTGCTGCCAGAAACTTCTTCATCCACATTCTCCCATCGATGCAAAGCATTCCGGCCATGCCGGAAAGCCAAAAAACTGGTTTCGCCGCCGGCGGCTCCCTCACCGCTCGGTTATTCCAGAAATGAAGCGGCGTCCCCTCGCTTAAGTCGATTGCCAGAGCGACCCATGAGCGTCAAGCAAGGGTCATCCGCCATTCTCGCCCCTTGTTCGCCACATTCATCACATGCGAGTTTCTGAATGTGGTCAAGTGTGCCACCGTTCCGTCCTGCCCCAGACCTGTCGGTTCCATGAAAAAGCTGCCTCCGTCCGAATTTGCGCGCCTTGGCGAGCAAACCCGTCTCGTCCTTGCCGGGAGGGACCCGAGTGACAGCTACGGTTTTGTCAATCCGCCCATCGTACGAGGCTCGACCGTCGTTTATCCGAACACGGCCGACTTCCTCGTCCGCAAGGCCCGCTACACCTACGGCACGGATGGCAGCCCGACCCTCGATGCTTTGAAAGCGGCCGTCGAGACCGTCGAGAATGGCGCCGGCGTGGTAGTGACCCCCTCCGGCCTGCTGGCCTGCACGCTGGCGCCGCTGGCGGTGGTCTCGTCCGGCGATCACATCCTGGTGACGGACAGCGTCTATCGGCCGATGCGGAATTTCTGCGACACGTTCCTGAAGCGGATGGGTGTCGAGACCAGCTATTACGATCCGCTGATCGGCGCCGATATCGCCACGCTGTTCAAGCCCAACACGAAGCTGGTCTGGACGGAGGCACCGGGATCCCAGACCTTCGAGATGCAGGACATCCCGGCGATCGTCACGGCGGCCCATGAACGGGATATCCTCGTAGCGATGGACAACACCTGGGCGACGCCGCTGTTCTTCGACGCGCACGCGTTCGGCGTGGATCTGTCGGTGCAGGCCGGAACGAAATACTATGCCGGTCATTCCGACGTGCTGATCGGCACCATCTCTGCACGCACCCCCGAGCTCTACAAGAAGCTCAATGCCGCCTGGCACCAGCTCGGCCTCATCGTCGCGCCCGAAGATGCCTTCCTTACGCTGCGGGGCATGCGGACGATGGCCATTCGGCTCAAGGAACAGATGCCCGCGGGTATCGCCATTGCGCAATGGCTGAGCGAGCGGCCGGAAGTCGCGCGGGTGCTGCATCCTGCCCTGCCGGGCGCACCGGGCCACGAAATCTGGAAGCGGGATTTCACCGGCGCCTCCTCCCTGTTCTCGATCGAACTTAACCCCGTTTCGATGGAGGCCGTGGCTGCGATGCTGGACGGGCTGACGCTGTTCGGGATCGGCGCGTCCTGGGGTGGCTATGAGAGCCTCGTGCTTCCCTTCGATTGTCGCGACTATCGCACGGTGACCGTGCCGGCCCATAAGGGGCCGACGATCCGCATCCATATCGGGCTGGAAAGCCTCAACGATCTCAAGGCGGATCTCGACGCCGGCTTCGCGCGCTTGCGCGCCGCCGGCTGAGTAGAGGCGCGTCAGCCCCTCACGATCTCGACCTCCCGCCCAAGCAGCTTGGCCAGCTGCTTGACGCGGCCTTCGACGCGCGCGCTCGACAGCGCCGCCAGATCGTACGGAAAGCGCAGTCTCAGACGCTTGTCGACGCAGCCTGCCAAAATTCGCGGCAGTATGCCGGCCATCCCGGCGGAGAGCAGATAGGCCACCCGGAAGATCGCGGCGATGAGCTGGACGCGCTCGAAAAGCAGCGGAGACAGCAGCGTCTTGAGGCCGTCGGCGGCAGGCGAGACCGCCTTCAGCCCGGCATAGCGATGGAACATCGCCAGCGCCAGAAAAGCCCGGCCAACATGGTCGATGCCTGTGAAATAGGCATGGGCGATGACGTTCATGCTTTGCTCGCCACGATAGTCGGGATGCGCACGCCAGCCGATGTCGGACAGCAGGCAAACGGTCTCGATCATTCGCTCGGAGGTCTCGTCGGAGGCCAGCCCGGCTGTCTGCAGGATCCCTTGCGTCCAGCGCACGAGTTCGGCGGCATGGCGCGGATCGCGGGCGCGGAGCAGATTATAATCCCTCGCCGCCTGCAGAAGCGGATCGATCACCTGCTCGGCCGGCGAGAGCTGCTCATGCAGCAGCCCCTCGCGCACGCCCTGCGCCGAGACGATGATGCTGCGCGGCTTGCCGCGCTTGATCAGTTCGTCGAGCACCAGCGCGCCATAAGCCAGCAGAGGCCGACGCGCCGACGAAACGGCGTCGATCGCCTCCAGCATCGATGCGTCGGCCCGCTCGATCAGCTTGACGAAATCGGCCGCGTCCCGGGGCGGGATGGCGTAGCCGTGCATCACATTGAGCGGATAGGCGACGCGGCGCTGGTGAAGCGTCGCGAGCGCACGCCAGGTTCCGCCGACGGCGAAAAAGTCTCGCCCCTTCATCGCGTTGAGCTGCGGCAGCTTGTCGAGCTCGTCCTTGACGATCTTCTCCGCCGCCTTGAGCGAGCCTTTCGAGCGGTCGAGCAGGGCCAGCCCCCCGAGCGGCACGCTGGCGCCCTGCCCGACACCACCGCCAGATACGGAGATCAACTCCAGACTGCCGCCGCCGAGATCGCCGACGACGCCATCGGGCTCGTAGAAGCCGGACATGACTCCAAGCCCGGAAAGGATCGCCTCGCGCCCACCGGAGATCAGCTCGATCGGCTGGCCGACCGCTTCCTCGGCGCGCGCGATAAAGGCCGGACCGTTCTCCGCATAACGCGCGGCGGCCGTCGCGATGACGCGGATCTGGCCGACATGCATAGCCTGGCACAGGATGCGGAAGCGAATGAGGGCCTCGATCGCTTTCTCGATCGCGTCGTCGGCCAGTCGGCCGGTGGTCGCGACCTGCCGCCCGAGACCGGCCATTTCCTTTTCGTTGAACACCTGCGCAGGCGCGCGACCGAGCATCTCGTAGACGACGAGACGCACCGAGTTCGACCCGATATCGACGATGGCGATGGTGTCTGACAGCGCGAGCCGGCCGGGCGCGTGTCTCATCTCAGGCCTTGCGGCCGCCGCGGCGGGAAAGCGCACGGGGGCTCGAGCTTGAAAGCGATTTTCCACGTCCGGACAGACTCGGGTTCGTCATGAAGTACTTGTGGGCATTGAACGGTTCCTCGTTGGGCCCGGGCGTGACCCGGCGCGAGCCGCCATCGGGCAATATCGTCCAGCTCTGCTCGTTGTCGAGGAAGTTGGCGAGCATGATCTGGTCCAGCAGTTGCTGATGCACGGTCTGGTTCAGGATCGGCGTCAGCGCCTCGACGCGACGATCGAGGTTGCGCGGCATCAGATCGGCCGAGGAAATGTAGATCTTCGCCTTGGGCGAGGGCAAGCCGTGTCCGCCGCCGAACGCATAGATACGGGTATGTTCGAGGAAGCGGCCGATGATCGACTTCACCCTGATATTGTCCGAGAGGCCCGGCACACCCGGCCGCAGGCAGCAGATGCCGCGCACGACGAAGTCGATCTCGACGCCGGCCTGGCTCGCATCGTAGAGCGCGTCGATGATCTCGGGATCGACGAGCGAATTGCACTTGCCCCAGATCGCGCCCTTGCGACCGGCCTTCGCATAGGCGACCTCTTCGGCGATGTCGGCCAGGAGACGCTGCTTCAGGCCTGATGGCGAGACTGCCATGTTCTCCAGGCCGGCCGGCTCGGCATAGCCGGTGATGAAATTGAAGATCCGCGCCACGTCCTGGGAAAGAGCCGGATCGGCCGTGAAGAACGAGACGTCGCTGTAGATACGTGCGGTAATCGGGTGATAATTGCCGGTCGCGATATGACAATAGGTCACGAGCTGGCCGGCCTCGCGGCGCACCACGAGCGATAATTTGGCGTGAGTCTTCAGCTCGATGAAGCCGTAGACGACCTGGACGCCGGCGCGCTCCATCTCCTTGGCCCAGCGGATGTTGGCCTCTTCGTCGAAGCGGGCCTTGAGCTCGACCAGCGCCGTCACCGACTTGCCGGCCTCGGCCGCCTCCGTCAGGGCCTTGACGATCGGCGAGTTCGAGGACGTGCGGTATAGCGTCTGCTTGATGGCGACGACGGAAGGATCGCGCGCCGCCTGCTGCAGGAACTGCACGACGACGTCGAAGCTTTCATAGGGGTGGTGGACGAGCAGGTCCTTCTGGCGGATCGCGGCGAAGCAGTCGCCGCCATGCTCGCGAATGCGCTCGGGAAAGCGGGCATTATAGGGTTTGAATTTGAGATCGGGCCGGTCGACGCCGACGAGCTGCGACAGCTCGTTCAGCCCGATCATGCCATCGACCTCGACGACCTCGTCGCTGTCCACCTTGAGCTCACGCACGACCATGCGGCGCAGGTGTTCAGGCAAGCCGGTCGAGATTTCGAGCCGGATGACGACACCGAGGCGCCGCTGCTTCAGCATGGTCTCGAAGACCCGGACGAGGTCTTCGGCCTCCTCCTCGATGTCGAGGTCCGAGTCGCGGATGATGCGGAAGGAACCGGCGCCCTTCACCTCATAGCCGGGGAACAGCTTGGTGATGAAAAGCGAGACGGCGTCGTCCAGCGTGATGAAGCGGTGCAGACCTTCCCGGGCCAGATCCGGCAGTTCGATGAAGCGATCGATCTTGGTCGGCACGCGGATCAGCGCGTCGAGGTTGCGGCCGTCGCTCTTGCGCTCCAGCGCCAGCGCGACGGTGAAGCCGAGATTGGGGATGAAGGGGAACGGATGGGCCGGGTCGATGGCCAGCGGCGTCAAGACCGGGAAGATGTAGTTGAGGAAGTAATCCTCCAGCCAGATCCGGTCTTGCGGGCCGATGTCTCCGGGCGCCAGCAGGTGGATGCGATTCTCATGCAGGTCGCGGCGCAACTCGGCCCAGCGCGCCTGCTGATCGTCCGTCAACGCCAGCACGGCCTTGCCGATCTCGACCAGTTGCTCGGCGGGCGTCAGCCCATCCTGGCTGCGTGTAACGACGCCAGCCTTAAGCTGCTCGCGAAGGCCCGACACGCGGACCATGAAGAACTCGTCCAGGTTGTTGGCGGAAATCGAGAGGAAGCGCAGTTGCTCCAGCAGCGGGTGGCTGCGGTTCGACGCCTCTTCCATGACCCGGCGGTTGAACTGCAGCCAGGAAAGCTCACGATTCATGAAACGCCCGGGCTGCTGACGCACCGGCAGCGCCTCGCTTTCGCTCAAGGCCTTTTCCGGAGCATCCGTGACGATTTCGGTGCTCATGCGCTTCGCCCGGGTTCTGGTCGGTCTGATCATGTGCTCGTTGAAAGCCATTCTAGCGTGACGTTTCGATGACAAAACCGGATTTCATCTCGCCGGCTCACGAGAGGATGTCCATGGGGTCGTCCGGGAAAAGCTCGGCCAGCGCCTCTTGCACCAGCGGACGCGTGACGCGTCGGCCGCGCTCCAGCGCCAGCCGGTCGAGCCTCTCGACAACGAGCCGCGCGGCGCTGAAAGAACGCTCCATCCGCAACGCCAGCGTGTCGATCACAGCCGTATCGACCACAAGCTGGCGGTCGATGAAGAGCTTGACCAGGACAGCTCGCAGCAGCCCGTCATCGGGCGGGCCGATGATCGCGCCTGGCGCCAGCCGGAGCCGCGATAGAAGATCCGGCACCTTCACGCCCCAGAGATCGGGCGCGGAGCGTGCCGTCAGCAGCAGATGCCCGCCTCGCGCCTTGATCGCGTTCATCAGGTGGAACAGGGCCGCTTCATCGAACGGGCCTGCGTCGCAATTCTCGATCACGAGGGCGCCGTTCGAGATCAGATGCGCGACCTTGTCGTCGGCGATCTCGGAGGCGGGCACAGTCCAGGCATGGGCCCCGCGGGCCCAGATCGCCGCCAAATGCGTCTTGCCGGCGCCGGCCGGCCCGATCAGCCGCAGCCAGGACTCTGGCCAGTTCGGCCAGGCTTCGACGAGCCCGTAAGCCGCTTCGTTGGAAGGGCCGACAAGAAAATCCTCGATGCCGTGTCGGCTGTCGAGCGGCAGGTCGAAGGCCAGTTGGCGCGGGCGCGCGGGACTATCGGACATCGGGCTTCAGCGATCGAGATCGACCTTGACCACGATCTCCTTCGTCTCGGGTGCCGGCCCGCCCCGATAGAGGTTGCTGGCGAGATATTGGCGCAGCGCGAAGCGGCACAACACGCCGGCGATCGCGGCCATCGGCACCGCCATCAGCAGGCCGACGAAACCGAACAGGGTGCCGAAGGCGAGCAGCGCGAACATCAACCAGACCGGGTGGACACCGATGGAATCACCGACGAATTTCGGCTGGAAGATATTTCCTTCCAGGAACTGGCCGACGAAGAAGACGCCGAGCGTCGCCAGCGGCCAGGTCCAGTCCGGCCAGAACTGGACGGTCGCCACGCCGACCGAGAGCACGAGCCCGGTCAACGAACCGACATAGGGGATGAACGAAAGGAAGCCGGAGATGATGCCGATCAGGGCGCCGAAATTGACGCCGATGATGCTCAGCCCAATGGCATAGAAGGTGCCCAGCAGCAGGCAGACCAACGCCTGTCCGCGGAGGAACCCGGCGATGGCGATGTCCATCTCGCGCAGCAGGCCGCGAATGGTGTCGCGGTGGTCGCGCGGCAGCCAGCCATCGACGGTCGCCACCATGCGGTCCCAGTCGACCAGCAGGTAGAACGCGATCACGGGCGTCAGGACCAGCAGCGAGAACACACCGACAATCGCCGTGCCCCCGCTCCAGACCGACTGGAGCAAACCGCCGACCCATTTGGTCGCCTCCCCGACCAGATTGCCGAGCGAGTTCTGCGCCTCCTTGGCGATATCGCCACCGCCGAAGCGCTCGAGCCAGGGCGCGCCTTTTTCCATGAGCAGTTCCTGAAGCCGCGTCGCATCCTGCGGCAGCCGGGTCACGAGCCCTGCGAGCTGTTGACCCAGCAGCGGCGCGAGCAGCACCAGCGCCAGCACGAAGATCATCAGGAACACGACCAGGATCACGATGGTCGCGGCGAGCCGGCCCATCCCCATGCGCTCAAGGCGATCGGCCAAGGGATCGAGCAGATAAGCCAGCGCCAGAGCAGCGATGAAGGGCAGCAGGATGTCCCGGAAGATCACCAGGAAAATGACGAAGACGAGGAGCGATCCCAGCCAAAAGCCGATCTGGCGTTGCAACGTCATCCATCAGCCTCTTCGCGCGGCGGGCGCCCTCTCTTCAAGAGCGGCGCTTCCACAAAGTTCCCCAAAGGCAAGGCTATAGAGCGATCAGGCCGCCATATGCCGAAACCAGAAGGCGAGATAGGCTGCCATGGAGGCGAGCGTCAACATGGCGACCGCCGCCTGCCCTATCGAAAAGGCGATACCGGCATCGACGCCGAAGGCGCGGGAGCCGAGCAATAATGCTGCGAATCCGATCTGCGCCACCGTATTGAGCTTGCTGACGCGGAACGGCTTGATCGCAAGCGGCCGGCCCAACAACAACGACAGAAGAACCGCCGCGACGATCATCAGGTCGCGCATGACGATGAGGACGACGAGCCAGACGGGGACAGCCCCTACGATCGCAAGCGTCACGTAGATCGAGACGATCAGCGCCTTGTCCGCGAGCGGGTCGAGCCAGGCGCCGAGCTCGCTCGCCATCCCGCAGTGACGCGCCAGATAGCCGTCGACCGCATCCGATAGGCCGGCTGCGACGAAGATGACAAACGCCGTCTGCCACTGCGCGTTCACGATCGTCACGATGATCAGCGGAACCAGAAACAGCCGGGCCACGGTGATCAGGTTGGGGATCGTCATGCCGGCAGCTTGGCGCAACGCGGCAGATGACGCCAGCGGCCGGCAAGGCCGACAGCCATCCGCTTCTCACCCTTGACGCGCGCGAAGGCGGGTATCCGGCGCGCGTATTCGCCCGTGCGAAACGGCATCTGCCGATCCAAACGCCTTGCCAGCCGCCACCCGCTTGCCTATCGCTCGCGCGAACAGGAATTGAAGGCGAGAGCGTGATGAGCAAGCCCGGCGCGAACGGACTGACCTATGCGCAGGCAGGCGTCGATATCGATGCCGGCAACGCCATGGTGGACCAGATCAAGCCGCTCGTGCGCGCCACCCGGCGCCCCGGAGCGGATGCCGAGATCGGTGGATTCGGCGGGTTGTTCGACCTGAAGGCGGCGGGCTTCAGCGACCCGATACTGGTCGCGGCCAATGATGGCGTCGGCACCAAGGTGAAGATCGCGATCGAGAGCGGGCTGCACGCGACGATCGGCATCGACCTGGTCGCGATGTGCGTCAACGATCTCATCGTGCAGGGTGCCGAGCCGCTTCTGTTCCTAGACTATTACGCGACCGGCAAGCTCGATCCGCAGGTTGGGGTCGAGATCGTGCGGGGCATCGCCGATGGCTGCCGACAGGCCGGTTGCGCGCTGATCGGCGGCGAAACCGCCGAAATGCCGGGCATGTATGCGGAGAAGGATTATGATCTCGCCGGCTTCGCTGTCGGCGCGGCCGAGCGTGGCACCTTGCTGCCGCGCGAGGATCTGAAGCCTGGCGACCGGGTGTTCGGCCTGCCCTCCTCGGGGGTTCATTCGAACGGGTATTCGCTGGTGCGCCGCATCGTGCAGATGAGCGGTCTCGCCTGGGATGCCCCCGCCCCCTTCGCACCGGCCAAGACGCTGGCGAAGGCCTTGCTGGAGCCGACGCGCATCTATGTGAAGCCGCTGCTTCAGGCGCTGAAGATGACGGACGGCATCAAGGCGCTGGCGCATATCACCGGCGGCGGCTTCCCCGACAACATCCCGCGCGTGCTGCCGGCCGGCCTCGGCGTCTCCCTCGATCTGGCGGCGATCCCGGTCCCGCCCGTCTTCGGCTGGCTGGCGAAGGGCGGCGGGGTCGTCGAGCGTGAAATGCTGCGGACCTTCAACTGCGGCATCGGCATGATCGTCGCGGCCGATTCAGGCAAAGCTGAAGAGGTCTTCGCCGCGCTCGAAAACGCCGGCGAAAAGCCGGTCAGGCTCGGCGAGGTGGTCCCGGTTGCGGACGGCGAGGAGCAGGTCGCCTATCGCGGCACGCTCGCGCTGTGAGCGCACGCGGCCTGTCTTCCTCAGCCCTCATCCTGAGGAGCGCTTCGCAGAAGCGCGTCTCGAAGGATGGTTCTGGAGGCTCCGGCACCATCTGGAGCATCCTTCGAGACGCGGCCTGCAGCCGCTCCTCAGGATGAGGGCTTCGCATGATCGATGAGCAACCAAGCGTTGCCTCCCGCACCCGCGTCGGCGTCCTGATTTCCGGGCGCGGCTCCAACATGGCGTCGCTGGCCGAAGCCGCGCAAGCGCCGGATTATCCGGCCGAGATCGCGCTGGTCCTCTCCAACATTCCCGATGTCCTGGGATTGGAGCGGGCGCAGGGTTTCGGGATCGCCACGGCAACGGTCGACCACCGCGCCTTCGGCAAGGATCGGGAAGCGTTCGAGAGAACGGTGGACGAACGGCTGCGGGCGGACCAGATCGACCTCGTCGTGCTCGCGGGTTTCATGCGGATATTGACGCCATGGTTCGTCCAGCGCTGGGAGGGGCGGATGATCAATATCCATCCCTCGCTGCTGCCGCTGTTCAAGGGGACGCACACGCATCGGCAAGCTTTGGAGGCCGGGGTCATCGAGCATGGCTGCTCGGTGCATTTCGTCGTGCCGGAGCTCGATGCCGGGCCCGTGATCCTGCAGGCCAAGGTGCCGGTGCTGCCCGGCGACGACGAAGACGCCCTGTCGCAGCGCGTCCTCGTCGAGGAGCTCAGGCTTTATCCGGCCGCGCTGGCGGAGGTCGCGTCCGGGCGGGCGAGGCTGGTGGCCGGAGACGTCGAGCGCGGCTGAGACATATTCTGAAACTCGGGCGCTGAGGCGCCGCCCTGCCCGCCTTCGCGCTGGCAGCGCGCCCATTCCTCTCGCGCCTGCTCCTCCTCCTTCTGCCAGCGGCGGAAGAGATCGGCGCGGCGGCCCGGATAACGCTCCTCCAAAGCCGAAAGCTCGGTGATCCGGTCCGTGCGGAAATGTCTGAACGCCTGGCGCAGTTCGCACCAGGCGATGACGACGCGGACACGCTCGTAAAACGTCATGCCGATCGGCCAGATCATCCGCTGCGTCGCGTGTCCGCTCTCGTCGCTATAGGCGATAGAGAGCTTGCGGCCGTTGCGGATCGCGGCCCGGACGGGCCCGATATCGACTTGATCGACCGGCAGGTCACCGGGATAGGAGGCCGCGAACAACGCCCCATCCAGCAGCACGGGCCTGAGATGCGGCGGCAATACGGCCGCGACCTTGCTGACGACGTCCTCGGCCGCGCGAGCCAGCGTCGGGTCGGCCCGCTCCGTCAGCCAGCGCATACCGACGAGCACCGCCTCGATCTCGTCAGGCGAAAGCATCAAGGGCGGCAGGTCGAAGCCGGCATCAAGCACATAGCCGATTCCGGCCTCGCCGCGCACTGGCACGCCCTGCCGTACCAGAGCGCCGATGTCGCGATAGACCGTGCGTACGGAGACACCGAGCTCCGATGCGAGCGTCTCCGCGGTCACAGGTCGCCTGCGGCGCCGCAGGCTCTGGATCATGTCCAGCAAACGTTCGGCGCGCTGCACGGCTCTTATCCCCCACCGGTTCCTGATCGGCCATCGCGAACGCTCGGCGAGCGATGGCGTGTTTATCGGCAGCGTCAGGATGACTCAGCTCGACTGACAACTACTGTCAGGAGCATGGCAGCAGAAAGGCGGGAGGCAAAGTTGGCCCGGCTTGTTGTCCTCAAACGCCCCGAGCGTTCTGGTGACGAGAGGCCGTGGCCTATCCGTGCGCTCATTCTCGGGCCGAAGCTAAGTTTCGCCCGAGAATGACCTAAAGGCTTGATCAGCTCAGAACGGGCGCTTGAGCTTGCATTTGTCGAGGAAGCCCAGCGCCTTCTCTCGCGCCGAATCGTTGAAGTAGCCGGTGTCGCGGAACGACTGGATTTCGTCCTTGCTCATGGCTTCGATTGTGCCGTTGGCGTAGCAGCTGCAAGGTGTGTGCACCGCCTCGCGCATCGTCCCCATCAGGCCGGATTGGGTGACCAGGCAGGCATCGAAAGCGCGCAGCTTGATCATGTAGGGGGTAAGGTTCTTCGCCGTCGGGTCCGTTTGCGGGATCGGCGTCGTGCTGCTGGCGGCATAGGCCGCAGCGCTCAGAAGAAGCGAAAACCCACCGGCCAGAACGACCGCACTCATCCGCCGCATCATCATGATGTCCGCCCGTCTTTCTCGAAAGAAGCGGATCGCATGCTGATCGGCGCCGCCTTGCCTCCGCATGACACAGATGCCCGAAAGGTCAAGAGGACTGACCGTCACGCTTTCCTGATCCAGACCTTGTTGTCGTGGAAGGCGGCGCCGCCGAAGGGCGCGGGCGAATCCGCGCCGGTCAGCGTGTTGATGCCGCGCCCATGCCTGTGCGCCGCGTTCGGCCAGATCGACTCGGCGATCGCGACGCCGCGAACGACGCCGGGGAAGAGCACGGCCGTGAGGTGCACCGTCCCCCGGCGATTGCCGAGGATGACCTCATCGCCATCGATGATGCCAAGTCCCGCCGCGTCGTCCGGATGCAACATCACCGTGGGGCCGCCCTCTTTCTTCACGGAGCCGGGCGTCTCGGTGAAGGTCGAATTCAGGAAGCTTCGGGCCGGGCTGGTCGCGAGGCGGAAGGGATGTTCGTCGTCGGCGAGCTCGATCACATCCCACTGGTCAGGCAGGGCCGGCATCGCGGCATAAGGGCCGACAAGCCCGTCATTGGCGTTCGGCACCTTCGGCCAGTCCGGCTTGAAGCGGAACTTGCCGTCGCGATAGCCGAAGCCCTTGAGATAATGTGCCGTCTCGAAATCCGGCTGCACATCGATGAATTCGCTGGCGATCAGCTCCTCGAGCGTTCCGCGGCCGGTGTCCTGCAGGGTCTGGTCGACGATCTCGCGCGGCGTCATGGCGAAGCCGCGATGCTCGGCACCGAGACGCAAGGCGAGCGCCGAGACGACCTCGTGGTTCGAGCGGCATTCTCCCGGAGGCTCGATCAGCTTGCCGCCCCACATGATGTGTTGATGGCCGCCGCCCTGGTAGAGGTCGTCATGCTCCAGAAACTGGGTGGCGGGCAGCACGATGTCCGCCATCCGGGCGGTCTCCGTCATGAACTGCTCGTGGACGACGGTGAAGAGGTCTTCGCGGGCGAAGCCCTGTTTGACCAGCTCCTGCTCCGGAGCGACCGAGACCGGGTTGGTGTTCTGGATGAACAGCGCCTTGACCGCACCGCCCTGGCGCAAGGCGTCCGGATCGCCCGTCAGGACCCGCCCGATCTGCGATTGATCGAGCTGGCGCACGCTGCGATCGACGGTATCGAGCCCCTCGATCAGCCCCTTGCGCCATTTGTAGATGCCGCTGTTGCTGTGGAAGGCGCCGCCGCCCTCATATTGCCAGGCGCCTGTCACGGTCGGCACGCAGAGCGCGGCGTGCATGGCGACCGCGCCGTTGCGCTGGCGGGAGAAACCATAGCCCAGCCGGAAGAAGCTCTTCCGGCGCGTACCGACGAGTGCCGCGAATTCCTCGATCTCGGCAGCGGTGAGACCTGTGATGGCGGCGGCCCAGTCCGGCGTCCGGATTGCGAGATGCGCTTCCAGCTCGTCGGGACAGTCGGCATGGCGCGCGAGATAATCCCTGTCGGCATGGCCGTCGCGAAACAGCACATGCATGACCGCGCAGGCCAGCGCCGCGTCGGTGCCGGGCTTCAGGACAAGAGCGAGATCGGCCTGTTGCAGCGTGGCGTTGCGGTAGATATCGATGGCGACGATCTTGGCGCCGCGCTCCTTCCGGGCCTTGATCGCATGGTTCATCACATTGACCTGGGTATGAACCGGGTTGGTGCCCCAGATCACCACGCAATCCGACTTCGCCATCTCGCGCGGGTCCGGCCCCGCGAGACGCCCCGTCCCGGCGATGAAGCCGGTCCAGGCGGTGGTGGTGCAGATGGTCGAATACTGTCCCGAATAGCGCTTGACGTTGCGCAGGCGGTTGATGCCGTCGCGCATCACCAGCCCCATTGTCCCGGCATAGTAATAGGGCCAGACGGCCTGCGGTCCGTGCTCGGCCTCGATGGCGAGAAAGCGGCGTGCGATCTCGTCCAGAGCCTCGTCCCAGGAGATGCGCTCGAACGGCCCGGAGCCTTTCGGCCCGCTGCGCTTCAACGGATACAGAAGACGATCCGGATGGTGGATGCGCTCGGCGTAGCGGGCGACCTTCGCGCAGATCACGCCGTCGGTATAGCTCTGGCGCTTGGAACCGCGCACCCTTCCGATGCTGCGCCCGTCCACGACCTCGACCTCCAGCGAACAGGCGGAAGGACAGTCATGCGGGCAGACCGAGGGGCGGATGTCGATGCGGGGCAGCGCGTTCATGGGAAAGGTTCTAGAGTTTTTCTCGCCGCTGTTGAACCGTCATTGCGAGGAGCACAGCGACGAAGCAATCCAGTAAGACTGGGTTAGACGCTCCACCCCGTCCTCCTGGATTGCTTCGCTACGCTCGCAATGACGGCTTTGGAGCCCACCAAAGCGTAACAACCCGTCAACGCTAACCAGCCCTTAATCCTCATCACGGACATTGCCGGCAGATCCCTTGTGTGAGGTGCCTCGGCGCCGGAGTTGTGGACCATGCGTTGCGTTGCGTATCTGGCGGGCCTCGTGCTCGGCCTCGCTACTCTTTTGCCCGGTGCGGGACACGCCCAGTCTCGGGACTACACCCAGCTGACCTCGGCCCAATCGGCACAGAACTGGTATCTGACGCTGGGCGCCGGCGTGCGCTATCAGCCCGATTACACCGGCTCGGACGACTATGTCTTTCGGGCCCGGCCGATCATCTCGCTCGGCAAGGGCCTGAAGAGCACCTGGTGGAGCGCCGAGGACGATACGACGCTGAGCATCGGCGTGTTCTCCGGCCAGGGCTGGCGCATCGGCTTCTCGGGCGACCTGCTGTGGAAGCGCAGCGCCAAGGTCAATCCGGCGCTGGTTGCCGTGCCCGCGACGAAGTTCGGCGGCGAGGCCGGCGCCTTTGTCGAGTTCTACCCCGCATCCTGGCTGCGTGGCCGCGTCGATGTTCGTCGCGGCATCGTCGCGCATGACGGCATCGTCGCCGACCTGAAGCTCGACGCCTTCACCAATATCGGCCCCTGGACGCTTGGCGCGGGCCCGCGCATGCGCATCGCCTCGGCCGATTATGTCAGGACGTATTTCGGCACCGCCGGCGCCCTGCCCGGCACGGGCGGCCTGCTGCAGCGCTTCAATACGGGCGTGCATTCGGTCGGCGCGATCGCGCAAGCGACCTATAACTGGTCCGACAGCTTCAAGACGACGGCCTATGTCGAGTACAAGCGCCTCGTCGGCGACGCGGCTCGCTCGCCGATCGTGACGCCCTACGGATCGAAAAACTCGATCACGATCGGCCTGTCCGCGAGCTACTCCTTCGACACCGGCTCGAGCTATTCGTTCGGGATGTGAGGCCGTTGGAGGCCGTCTTGCTCGGGCTTGACCCGAGCATCTTGGAAACCGGAGTAATCGGGTCATGAGCTTCTCGGGTCAAGCCCGAGAATGACGACCTCCAAGATCAAACAAAAAAGGCGGGCTCGAAGCCCGCCTTTCGCGTCTCTAAAGCGCGGCTAAATCACCCGACGATTTCGTTGCCGGCGAAGAACTGGGCGATCTCGATGGCGGCCGTCTCGGCGGCATCGGAGCCGTGAGCGGTGTTCTCGCCGACCGACTGGGCGAAGAGCTTGCGGATGGTGCCTTCGGCCGCGTTGGCCGGATTGGTGGCGCCCATCACGTCGCGATACTTGGCGATGGCGTCCTCGCCTTCCAGCACCTGCACGACGACCGGGCCGGAGGTCATGAATTCGACGAGTTCGCCGAAGAAGGGACGCTCCTTGTGCACGGCGTAGAAGGTCTGCGCCTGCTCGGTCGTCATCTGGATGCGCTTCTGCGCGACGATGCGCAGGCCAGCCTTCTCGATGACCGCGTTGACCGCGCCGGTGACGTTACGCTTGGTCGCGTCGGGCTTGAGAATGGAGAAGGTACGCTGGACAGCCATCGAAAAATCCTTGGGGAGGTCGAATTCGGGAATGCGGCGCGCTTATAGCCGCCGCCTCCCCGCCCCACAAGGCTCGTGGCTCGATCCCGGCGTCAAACCCACCAGCCCTCATCCTGAGGAGCCGTTCCGTCAGGAGTGACGTCTCGAATGATGTTCGAGGAGGCTCCCGGACCAGCGGGATTATCCTTCGAGACGCAAGCTACGGTTGCTCCTCAGGATGAGGGCTGAACGGGGATATCCCGGCTCAGTGCCGCGTGAGAACCGCGCGGGCCTCGCGCAGCGCCACGGCGATCTCGTCGCGGCTCATCTCCGCCGCGAGTTCCTGACGGGCCGCGGCGGCGCGAGCGCAGCCGCGGGCGAAGGCGACATTGAACCAGGTTTGCGCCTTGACCCGGTCGACGGGGCCGGAGCGACCGGAGGCGTGCATCAGCCCCAGCTCGTAATAGGCCTCGGCCGCAACCTCCGCTGGTGCCACCAGCGAGGCGGGAATTGCGCTCATCTCCATACGTGCCATGACGAACCACCCTGTTGTCGTTGCTCGCCGATCACCCGTCCAAAGGTCCCCGGCCGATGAGCTGAGAGTGGCTGCGATCCTTAAAGCGGGCGCTAAATTTCGCGATGAATCCGGTGTCAACGAAACGTAATCGCCCGGTTAAATCAACGGATCGTTCACGACAAGATTCCGAAAAACCAAGTGATTTCAAACGACTGGCGATCGCCCCGAAACCGCGGCGTTGACGATGGATTCACCCTGCTCCACGGGGCCTGCCACTGAGCCCCACGCAACGACCGCCTTGATGCTCCGAAAAAGCGCGTTATCGTTCATATCTAAACGATGACGACGATCATCCGGCATGGGAGGATGGAATGAGGAACACAGGTTCAGCGCTCGGCGCGATGGCCGCTCTGGTATTGATCGGTTGCACGGCCGGCGCCTCGGCGCAGGAGGTTCTCGGCACCTGGCAGCGCGACACCGGCGCCTCGCGGGTACGTTTCGCCAAATGCGGAGACGCGCTTTGCGGAACGATATCCTGGCTGAAGGATCCCGCGGGGCCAGCCAAGGTCGGCCAGCGCATTTTCTACGACATGACGCCGAACGCGGCCGGCAAATGGAGCGGCAAGGCCTTCAATCCGGAAGACGGCAAGACCTATTCCGGCACCATGACGCTCGCCGGCGATACGCTGACCACCGCCGGCTGCGTGCTCGGCGGCCTGATTTGTCGCTCGGCCGGCTGGAGGCGGGCCGACTGAAGCCACAGACCGATCCCACTGCTGCCCGCGACGCTCGGCGTCATTCTCGGACGAAGCAAAGCTTCGATCCGAGAATCTCATGCCAGAATAGGCTCCCGCGCTCCTGCGTCCTGAGATGCTCGGGTCAAGCCCGAGCATGGCGTGCAGGCCCGACAGGCCACGGCCTCAGCGCGACTTTTGGCCGAACAGGACCGCTCTTTCCTCGGGCGTGCTGATGCCGGCCGGATTGCGAAGCTCTTCACCGACCTTGACGCCGCGTGCGACAGCCGGGCGAGCCATCATCGTCTCGATCCAGCGAGCGACGTTCGGAAACTGCGCGATATCCTGCCCCTGCTTTTCCCAGCTGCGAGCCCAGCCGATGCAGGCCATGTCGGCGATGGAATATTCCCCGCAGATGTAGTCGCGGCCTTCGAGACGCTTGTTCAGCACGCCGTAAAGGCGGTTAGCCTCGTTGGTATAGCGTTCGATGGCGTAAGGCACCTTTTCGGGCGCGTAGCCACGGAAGTGATGGGTTTGGCCAAGCATCGGCCCGAAGCCGCCCATTTGCCAGAACAGCCATTCGTCGACCTCGACGCGGTCGCGCTCGTCGCTCGGATAGAACTGCCCGGTCTTGCGACCGAGATATTGCAGGATCGCGCCGGATTCGAAGACCGAGATCGGCTTGCCGTCCGGCCCCTGCGGATCGACGATCGCCGGCATGCGATTGTTCGGCGCGATCGCCAGGAACTCCGGCTTGAACTGTTCGCCCTTGCCGATGTTCACCGGCACGACCGTATAGGGTAGCCCGCATTCCTCGAGCATGATGCTGATCTTGAAGCCGTTCGGCGTCGGCCAGTAATGCAGTTCGATCGGCTGGGTCTGCGGCGCTTGGGGCATGGGATGCGTCCTTTCCATAGGGCTTCGGGTGCGAAGCTAAGCAGCCGGGCGCCCGGCTGGAAGTGGCCGAGCCTGCCTGCGGTGCGGCCGCGCCATGCGGAGAACGCGCAAATCCATACACAGCCCTCATCCTGAGGAGGCCCGCAGGGCCGTCTCGAAGGATGGTCCAGGAGGTTCCGGGGCAAGCTGGAGCATCCTTCGAGACGCCGCTGACGCGGCTCCTCAGGATGAGGGCTGAGGTTCAGGGCGATGGCTGAGTTCCGGCGTCAGCGTTGGTCAGCCGAGCTGCATCTTGAAGCCCTCATGGCTCTGGGAGAAGCCGAGGTCGCGGTAGAAGCGGTGCGCGTCCAGCCGCAATTTGTTTGAGCTGAGTTCGATCAGCCCGACGCCCTGCTGCTTCGCGAAAGCCAGCGCATGCGCGATCATCAGCTTGCCGATGCCCATGCCACGGCATTCCGGCGCGACATGGACGCTCTCGATCTTGCCGCGCCTGGCGCCGCGCGCCACCATGCCGGGTATCGACGTGACCTGAAAGGTGCCGACGACCTCGCCGGCCCGCTCGGCAACGAAGAGTGTGTTGTCCTGGCTGGCTTCTATCTCGGCGAAGGCCTGCACGTAACCTGGGTGCCGGGCCTCCTCGCGGATAGCGTCCGGCGTCATCGTCTGCGTCGCGGCGCCATGCATGATCAGTTCGGCGATGCGGGCGGCATCGCCGGCCTTGGCGCGCCGGATGGTGATGTCGGCTGGAGATACGCGCGCGTTGGTCATCGGCGGCTTTCGGCTCAGGCAGAGACGGGAACGGTCATTCGACGAAGAGGCGCTTGGCCATCAGCAGCGTGTTCGGCGTGTCGTCGTGACCGTCGAAGCGAGCCTGACGCTGCAGAAAAAAGCCCATCCGCTCATAAAACGCGATCGCGGCCTCGTTGCGGCTCTCGACTTCGAGACGTGCCACCGGCGCTTCGGGGAAACAGGCCAGCGCCACCTGCAACAGGTGCGGCCGATGCCGGTGCCTTGCCAGGCCGGCAGGACATAAAGCCGTGTCAGCAGGGCCGTGCGGTCGCGCTCCTTGCGGGCCGACGCGGTGGCGACGATCTCATCGCCAACCAGCGCAACGAGAAAGACGCCCTCCTCGCGTCCGAGCTGGCTGGAGAGGTTCTCCAGCGAATGCCAGGCATTGGTGATCTCGGCGACGCGCTGCCAGCCATAGAGGCCGTCATAGGTGGCATGCCAGGTCTCGACCAACAGCGCCCGCACCGCCGGGAGATCGGCGGCTTCGGCGTCGCGGATGACGAGGCCGGCAGGCGTCACGCGCTCACTCGATTCCCAGCTTTGCTTTCAGGATCTCGTTCAGGGCCTGCGGGTTGGCCTTGCCGGCGGAGGCCTTCATCGCCTGACCGACGAACCAGCCCAGCATGGTGGGCTTGGCCTTGACCTGCTCGACCTTGTCGGGATTGGCGGCGATCAGCTCGTCGACCGCCTTTTCGATGGCGCCGGTGTCGGTGACCTGCTTCATGCCGCGGGCTTCGACGATCTGGCGCGGATCGCCCCCTTCGGTCCAGAGGATCTCGAAGAGGTCCTTGGCGATGCGGCCGGAGATGACGTTCTCGCCGATGAGGTCGACGAGACCACCGAGCTGGCTCGCGGAGACCGGCGAGGCGCCGATGTCCTTGCCTTCCTTGTTGAGGCGGCCGAACAGCTCGTTGATGACCCAGTTCGCGGCAGCCTTGCCGTCGCGGCCTGTCGCCACCGCCTCGAAATAATCGGCCTGATCGCGCTCGGCGACGAGGACCGAAGCGTCATAGGGCGACAGCCCGTATTCCGCGATGAAGCGCGCTTTCTTGGCATCCGGCAGTTCGGGCAAGCCGCCCTTGAGCTTCGCGACGAAGGCGTCGTCGAACTCCAGCGGCAGCAGGTCCGGATCGGGGAAGTAACGGTAGTCATGCGCCTCTTCCTTGGAGCGCATCGAGCGGGTCTCCCCCTTGGCGGGGTCGTAGAGCCGCGTCTCCTGGTCGATCGTGCCGCCATCCTCGATGATGCCGATCTGGCGGCGCGCCTCGGTGTCGACCGCCTGGCCGATGAAGCGGATCGAGTTGACGTTCTTGATCTCGCAGCGTGTGCCGAGCGGATTGCCGGGCTTGCGCACCGAAACGTTCACATCGGCGCGCAGATTGCCCTTTTCCATGTCGCCGTCGCAGGTGCCGAGATAGCGCAGGATGGTGCGCAGCTTGGTGACATAGGCCTTGGCCTCGTCGGCGGAGCGCAGATCGGGACGCGAGACGATCTCCATCAGCGCAACGCCCGAGCGGTTGAGATCGACGAAGCTCATCGTCGGGT
This sequence comes from Allobosea sp. P5_A5, assembly GCF_056400625.1. Taxonomy (NCBI): domain Bacteria; kingdom Pseudomonadati; phylum Pseudomonadota; class Alphaproteobacteria; order Hyphomicrobiales; family Alloboseaceae; genus Allobosea; species Allobosea sp. P5_A5. The sequence goes on along the minus strand of NZ_JBFUKY010000004.1, from coordinate 318,222 downwards.
GCTGGTCGTGGATCGACTTGCCGGCATCCTGTTCCAGATGCAGCCGCTCGATGCCGACCGTGATATGCTCTGTCGGCGAAAGATCGATGACGATCTCGCCCTCGCCCACGATCGGGCTCTTGAACTGGCTGATCTGATAGCCCTGCGGCAGGTCAGGATAAAAATAGTTCTTGCGATCGAAGACCGAGCGGTTGTTGATCTGGGCGTTGAGGCCGAGACCGGTGCGCACGGCCTGGCTGACGCATTCGGCATTGATGACTGGCAGCATGCCGGGCATGGCGGCATCGACGAGACTGACATGGGCGTTGGGCTCGGCGCCAAAGCCCGTGGAGGCGCCGGAAAACAGCTTGGCGTTGGAGGTGACCTGGGCGTGGATTTCCATGCCGATCACGACTTCCCAATCCCCGGTCGCGCCCTTGATCAGCTTCTTGGGGTCGGCGGGGCGGACATGCGCGTTCATCTGGACTCTTCCGGCTTCGAATTCAGCTTACGCGTTACGATGTCGGCGCGAAGGCAGCAAGTGTTGGAGGCTTCGGCGAGGGCCGGAAACAGCCGGAATTAGCCCGCCCTCATCCTGAGGAGCGCTCCGCAGGAGTGCGTCTCGAAGGATGCTCCCGGAGGCTCTGGAAACATCTGGAGCATCCTTCGAGACGCCGCGAGACCGCGGCTCCTCAGGATGAGGGCTCTTATTTGGATGCCGTGCCACCCACCACGATCACGATCCGTTGTGCTCCTGCAACCGGATGGCGGAAATATTGCTAGATTGCGACCAGAAAGCGTCATGTGATAGGTGATGGTTCTTGACATTCGTCACACCCCACCCCTTTTAGCGGCGACGACGGTGGGGAAGCATCCGTGGCGTGCCCCGCCTGCAATCCGGAGTCTTCCCATGTCAGGCAGCCGTTTCTTCGGCCTGGTGCTCACCGCCGCCGCATCCGCCACCCTGCTCGGGCAGGATTCGTGGGCTCAGGGCGCGCCGCCAGCCCCGCCCGTTCAGGTGTCCAGCCCACTCGCAAAGCGCGTCGCCAACTGGGACGAATATACCGGTCGCTTCGAGGCGAGCGAGCAGGTCGAGGTGCGCGCCCGCGTCTCCGGCTTCATCGACAGCGTCAGCTTCACAGACGGTGCCCTCGTCAAGAAGGGCGACCTGCTCTTTACCATCGATCAGCGACCTTACAAACTCGCCGTCGACGTGGCCAAGGCCGATGTCGCGCGCGCCAAGGCGCAGATCGAACTCTCCCAAAACGAGGTCGAGCGCGCCGAAGGCCTGACGCAGAACCGCACCATCACGGCGCGCGACGTCGACCAGCGCCGCGCTAACCTCAACAGCGCCATCGGCACGCAGCAAGGCGCCGAAGCGAACCTGAAGAACGCCGAGCTCAACCTCGAATGGACGGAAGTGCGGGCCCCCGCTGCCGGTCGCATCTCCAACCGCCGCGTCGATCCGGGCAACCTCATCGCGGGCGGCCAGTCGGGCGCGACGCTGCTGACGACGATCGTCGCGGTCGACCCGATCTACTTCACCTTCGACGTCTCCGAGGCGGATTATCTGCGCTACGCGCGCATGGCCAATCTGCGCGACAATGCCAGCAAGAACTCCGGCACGCAGGTCGAGGTTCGGCTTGCCGACGAGGCTAAATGGGAGCGCAAGGGCAAGGTCAACTTCCTCGACAACGCCCTGAACGCCCGTTCGGCGACGATCCGCGGTCGCGCCGTCTTCGACAACAAGGACCAGTTCCTGACGCCCGGCGTGTTCGGGCGGCTGCGCTACTACGCCGGCGAAAGCGACGCGCTGCTCGTGCCCGACACCGCGATCTCGTCCGACCAGGCTAACAAGATCGTGCTGACCGTCGGTCCCGAGAACAAGGTGGTGCCGAAGACGATCGTGCTCGGTCCGCTGAGTGAAGGCCTGCGCGTCGTTCGTTCCGGCTTGACCCCGCAGGACAAGGTCATCGTCGGCGGCAACGCAAACCCGATGGTGCGCCCCGGCGTCGCGGTCACACCGCAGCCCGGCGAGATCAAGGTCGCGACGACCAACTGACCGGGCCTTCGGCGCTCACGCGCCGGCCCGACGCTTGAACAGGGGCGCCTATGGCGCCCCGCCCGCCTTTTTCGGCCAGGACATCTTCCATGTTCCGCTTCGCCCATTTCTTCATCGACCGGCCGATCTTCGCGACCGTGCTCTCGATCCTGCTGACCATCGCGGGCGGCGTCGTCATGCGCACGCTGCCGATCGCGGAATATCCCGAAATCGCGCCGCCGACGGTCTCGATCGTCGCCACCTACCCCGGCGCCTCGGCCGAAACGGTCGCCGCCACGGTGGCGACGCCGATCGAGCAGGAGGTCAACGGCGTCGACGACATGCTCTACATCTCGTCGCAGTCGACCGGTGACGGCATCGTCACCATCAACGTCGTGTTCAAGGCCGGCGTCGACGTCGACCAGGCGCAGGTGCTGGTGCAGAACCGCGTCTCCTCGGCCGAACCGCGCTTGCCCGAAGCCGTCCGCCAGATCGGCGTGCAGGTCCGCAAGGCCTCGCCCGACGTGCTGATGTTCATTCAGATGATCTCGCCGGACGGGTCGCGGAACCAGCAATACGTCTCGAACTACGCCACGCTCTACGTGAAGGACGCCCTCACCCGCGTCGACGGCGTCGGCAACGTGCAGGTCTTCGGCGCGCGCGATTTCTCGATGCGCGTCTGGCTCGATCCCGCCAAGGTCGCGGCGCGAAACCTGACCGCTGGCGATGTCGTCACAGCGCTCCAGGCCGCCAACGTCCAGGTCGCGGCCGGCGCGATCAACCAGCCCCCGGCGAAGTCGAACGAGGCCTTCCAGCTCTCGGTCAATACGCTCGGCCGCCTGACCGACATCTCGGAGTTCGAGAACATCGTCGTACGGGCCGAAGCCAATGGCGGCGCGATCCGCGTCCGCGACATCGCCCGCGTCGAGCTCGGCGCGCAGGACTACACCACCAATAACTACCTCGATAACCGCGAGGCCGTCGCCATCGGCGTGTTCCAGCGCCCCGGGTCGAATGCGCTGAAGACCTCGGATGCGCTGATCGCGGAGATGAAGTCGATCGCCGCCACCTTCCCGACCGGCGTCGATTATCGCGTCATCTACAACCCGACCGAGTTCATCGCCCAATCCGTCGACGCGGTCGTGCACACGCTGTTCGAGGCGGTCGCGCTCGTCGTGATCGTGGTGATCCTGTTCTTGCAGACCTGGCGCGCGGCGGTGATCCCGATCGTCGCGATTCCGGTGTCGCTGATCGGCACCTTCCTCGTCATGGCGGCGGTCGGCATCTCATTCAACACGATCTCGCTGCTGGCGCTCGTGCTCGCCATCGGCATCGTCGTCGACGACGCGATCGTCGTGGTGGAGAACGTCGAGCGCTATCTGGCGCAGGGGATGACCCCGAAGGAGGCCGCGCACAAGACGATGGACGAGGTCGGCGGTGCGCTCGTCGCGATCGCGCTCGTTCTCTGCGCCGTGTTCCTGCCCACCGCTTTCATCAGCGGCCTTCAGGGCACGTTCTACCAGCAGTTCGCCGTCACCATCGCGGCGTCGACCGCGATCTCCTGCTTCGTCTCGCTGACGCTGTCGCCTGCCATGTCGGCGGTGCTCCTGCGGCCGCACAAGCACTACGACCCCAACGCCAAACACGGCTTCTTCTCCAAGCTGGGCGCGCCGGTTCGCTGGTTCTTCCATTATTTCAACGCCGGTTTCGACTGGCTCTCGCGCAATTACGGCCGCGTGACCTCGCGCCTGATCAAGCTCGCCGTCATCCTGCTGATCGTCTATGGCGGCCTGATCGCGCTCACGGCCCAGCGCCTTATGCAGACGCCGACAGGCCTCGTGCCGCAGCTCGACCGGGGCTATTTCATCCTGGTCTTCCAGCTGCCGCCGGGCTCGTCGCTGTCGCGCACCGACACGGTCATCCGCAAGGCCGGTGAACTCGCCCTGTCGCGGCCTGGCGTCGAGCATGCGGTGGCCTTCGCCGGCCTCGACGGCGCGACCTTCACCATCGCGCCCAATGCCGGCGTGATCTTCGTGACGCTCAATTCGTTCGAGGAGCGGGTCAAGAAGGGGCTGACCTATCAGGGCATCCTGAACGACCTACGCGGGCAGATGTTCGGCAATATCACCGACGCTTTCCCGCTCGTCATCGAGCCGCCGGCGATCTCCGGCATCGGCAATGGCGGCGGTCTCAAGGGCTATGTTCAGGATCGCAGCGGCCGCGGCCTCGCCGCGCTCGAAGGCGCGACCTGGATGGTGGCGGGTGCTGCGGGCCAGATCGACGGCATCCAGCAGCCCTTCACGCTGTTCTCGACCAAGACGCCGCAGATCTTCGCCGATATCGACCGCACCAAGGCGGAGATGCTCGGCGTCCCGATCACGCGCATCTTCGAGACGCTGTCGGTCTATATGGGCTCGGCCTATATCAACGACTTCAACCTGCTCGGCCGGACCTACCGCGTCACCGCGCAGGCGGACAACCCGTTCCGCCTGACGAGCCGCGACGTTGCCGATCTCAAAACCCGCAACGCGGACGGGGAAATGGTGCCGATCGGCTCGGTCGCGACCTTCCACGACACGACCGGCGCCTATCGCGTGCCGCGCTACAATCTCTATCCAGCCGCCGAAGTGCAGCTCTCGATGAAGCACGGCTATTCGACAGGGCAAGGCATCGCCGCGGTCGAGGCGCTGACCCAGAAGGTACTGCCGCCCGGCTTCGGCTTCGAATGGACCGAGATCGCGCTGCAGGAGAAGCTCGCGGGCAATACGGCGGTGATCGCCTTCGGCCTCGCGGTGATCTTCGTCTTCCTGCTGCTCGCGGCGCTGTACGAGAGCTGGCTGTTGCCGCTTTCGGTGATCCTGATCGTGCCGATGTGTATTCTGGCAGCGATGATCGGGGTGAACATCGCCGGGCTCGACCGCAACATCCTCGTCGATATCGGCCTTGTCGTGCTCGTCGGCCTCGCCGCCAAGAACGCGATCCTGATCGTCGAATTCGCCAAGCAGGCCGAGGAGGAAGGCATGCACCGGCGCGACGCGGCGATCGCCGCCGCGAAGACCCGTCTGCGGCCCATCCTGATGACCTCGATGGCCTTCGTGCTCGGCGTGCTGCCTCTGACGATCTCGACCGGCGCCGGCGCCGAAATGCGCGCGGCGATGGGCATCGCCGTCTTCTCCGGCATGCTCGGCGTGACCTTCTTCGGGCTGATCTTTACCCCGGTGTTCTATGTGATGGTGCGCTGGCTGGCCGATCTGCGCGGAAGCAAGAAGGCCCCAGGCGCGCCGCCGGTGCAGCCGACCGGGGCTCATTGAGCGCCAGACCTCATCCATCAAAAGAAAAAGGGCCGCTCGCGCGGCCCTTTTTCTTTTGATGGCTTGGAAGGCTTCAGTCTTGCGCCTGTATCGAGAAACGTATGCTCCCGATCCGGGAGGTCTTCATCCGGCCAGAGATGCTCGGGTCAAGCCCGAGCATGACGGCTGCCTGGGCCTTGGCTTCAGCCCCACCAACGCTCGGTGACAGGGAACCGGCCTGCCGCCTGCTCGATCACCGCACCCAGCGAGAACAGCGTTTCCTCGTCGAAGGGGCGGCCTATGAGCTGGAGGCCCAGGGGCAGGCCCTGAGCGTCCAGCCCCGCCGGCACGGCGATACCGGGCAGGCCGGCCATGTTCACCGTTACCGTGAAGACGTCGTTCAGATACATCTCGACCGGATCGGCCGAGCCCTTCTCGCCGATGCCGAAGGCCGCGGACGGCGTCGCCGGCGTCAGGACGGCGTCGATTCCATCCGCATAGACCGTCTCGAAGTCGCGCTTGATGAGGGTGCGGACTTTCTGGGCGCGCAGATAATAAGCGTCGTAATAGCCGGCCGAGAGCACATAGGTGCCGATCATGATGCGGCGCTTGACCTCGGCGCCGAAGCCGGCGGCGCGGGTCTTCTCGTACATCTCGACAATGTCCTTGCCCTGCTCGCGCAGGCCGTAGCGGACGCCGTCATAGCGGGCGAGGTTGGACGAAGCCTCGGCCGGCGCGACGATGTAATAGGCTGGCAAGGCGTATTTCGTGTGCGGAAGCGAAATCTCGACGATCTCGGCGCCAGCCGCTTTCAACCAATCGATGCCCTTCTGCCAGAGCGCGTCAATCTCGGGGTTCAGCCCGTCGAGCCGGTACTCCTTGGGAATGCCGATCTTCATGCCCTTGACCGAACGGCCGACCGCCGCCTCGTAATCGGGCACGGCCCGATCGACTGAAGTGGTGTCCTTCGGGTCATGCCCGGCCATGGAGCGCAGCATCACGGCCGTGTCGCGCACGGTCTTGCCGATCGGCCCGGCCTGGTCGAGCGAGGAGGCGAAGGCGACGATGCCCCAGCGCGAGCAGCGGCCATAGGTCGGCTTGATGCCGACCGTGCCGGTGAACGCCGCCGGCTGCCGGATCGAGCCGCCGGTATCGGTCGCGGTCGCGGCCAGGCAGAGGCTGGCCGCCACAGCCGCAGCGGAACCGCCCGACGAGCCGCCCGGCACGAGATGGGCGCCTTCGACGGCGCCGCCCGAGTTCCCTTCGACATTCGAACCCAGCCCTACATTGGAGCCTTTTCGGCGCCACGGGTTCACGACATCGCCGAAAGCCGAGGTCTCGTTCGATGAGCCCATGGCGAACTCATCGTTGTTGAGCTTGCCGAGCATCACCGCCCCGTCGCGCCAAAGCTGGCTGGAGACGGTCGATTCATAGGCCGGCACGAAGTTGCCGAGGATTTTCGAGCAGGCCGTGGTGCGCACACCTTCCGTCGCGAAGAGATCCTTGATGCCGAGCGGCAGGCCTTCGAGCGCGCCGCCCTGCCCCCTGGCAAGCTTCTCGTCGCTGGCGGCGGCCTGCTTCAGCGCGTGCTCGGGCGTTTCCAGCACATAGGCGTTGAGGGCACGGGCCTTCTCGACGGCGGCGATATGTGCCTGCGTCAGCTCGGTGGCGGTGAAATCCTTGGCCTTCAGCCCATCACGGGCTTCGGTCAGCGTCAGGCGGGTGAGATCGGTCACGGGGCTATCCAGCATCTAAACGGGCGGGCAGATCGAGGCCGTCATTGCGAGGGGCGAAGCGACGAAGCCATCCAGAGGCCGTAGCGCGGAACGGTTCAGTCCGGTCCTTTTGGATTGCTTCGCTGGGTTCGCAATGACTCGAGAGCGAGCGGGCGATGCGGCTTTACTCGATCACCTTCGGCACCATGAAATAATTGTCCTCGGAGGCCGGCGCATTGGCGACGATCCTGTCGGCGATCTCGCCATCATTCACCACATCCGCGCGCTGGGTCATCGCCATCGGCGTCACCGAGGTCATCGGCTCGACGCCCTCGACATCGACCTCGTTCAGCTGCTCGACGAAGCCGAGCATGGCGTTGAGCTCGCCTTGGAGCTTGGGCAGATCGGCCTCCGGAACGGCGATGCGCGCGAGATGCGCGACGCGCTTGACGGTGGCGAGATCGACCGACATGGCGGACTCCTGGATGGGGCGCGGATCAACGCGCCGGAAACGTTCGCCGCGCTATAGCGCGGCGAACGTGCCGACGTAAATCAGCATTGACTTCACGGAGCGGATTGTCGGGTTCAGACCGCGAAAACCTCGCCCTTGTTCGGCACGATGGCCTGGATGCCGCTGCCTTTCAGGCCGTCGACGAAAGCGTCGGCATTCTGATCGATCATCGGGAAGGTGCCGTAATGGCACGGGATCGCGATCTGCGGCTTGACGAAGCGCGTCATCGCCAGCGCCGCGACCTTGCCGCCCATGGTGAAGCGGTCGCCAATCGGGCAGATGCAGGCCTCGACGCCGTGAATTTCAGCCAGCAACGCCATATCGGAGAAGATATCGGTGTCGCCCATATGCCAGAGCGTCTTTTCGCCCTTTGCCTTCAGGATGGCGCCATTGGAGCTTCCGACGGGCACCATGACACCAGCCTCCCCCAGCCCGGCCGAATGGTCGGCCCGCGTGAGCGTGACGCTGAAGGGCCCGAGATCGACGGTGCCGCCGGTGTTCATCGGCTGGAAGCTCTTCAGCCCCTTCGACGCCAGATGCATGGCGAGATCGTAATTCGTCACGACGGTCGCGCCGGTCTTCGCGGCGATGTCGAGGGTGTCGCCGACATGGTCGCCATGGCCATGGGTGACCACGATATGCGTCACGCCCTGGGAAATCTGCGCGACATCGCCCTCGAAGGACGGATTGCCCGTGAAGAACGGGTCGATGAGGACCACCGCACCATCGATTTCGAGGCGGAAGGCGGAATGGCCGTACCAGGTGAGGTTCATGCGAAGGCTCCGGGCTCGCGATTGGCAGCGATATCTAAAGCGCTCCGGCGTTTCGACCAAGTCGACAATGCCGTTCGAGAGAGGCAGGTTGCCCCCATGACGATCCAAGGACCTCGCCCCATGACCGATGCCACGACCCTCGCCCGCCGGATCGCGCAGGGGCATGGCGACGAGCCTGCCGATGTCGTGATCAAGGGTGCACGGTTACTCGATCTCGTCACCGGCGCGCTGGTCGAGAGCGATATCGCTATTTGCGGCGATACGATCGTCGGCACCTATGGCACCTATGAGGGCCGTCACGTGATAGACGCTAGCGGGTTGATCGCCGTTCCCGGCTTCATCGACACGCATCTGCACATCGAATCCTCGCTGGTGACGCCGCTGGAGTTCGAGCGCTGCGTTCTGCCGCACGGCGTCACCACCGCGATCTGCGATCCGCACGAAATCGCCAACGTGCTGGGCGCCGAGGCGTTTCGCTATTTCCTCGCCTGCGCCGAGGCGATGCGGATGGACCTGCGGGTCAACCTGTCGAGCTGCGTGCCGGCGACGCATCTGGAGACCGCCGGCGCGAGGCTGGAAGCCGGAGACCTCATCCCATTCATGGATCATCCAAAGGTGATCGGGCTCGCCGAATTCATGAACTTTCCCGGCGTGATCCATCGCGATCCCGCCTGCCTCGCCAAGCTCGAAGCGTTCTCGAACCGCCATGTCGACGGGCACGCCCCGCTGGTGCGGGGCCAGGACCTGAACGCTTATCTCGCCGCCGGCATCCGCACCGATCACGAGACCACCACCGCCGACGAGGCCCGCGAGAAACTGGCCAAGGGCATGGCGATCCTGATCCGCGAGGGCTCGGTCTCGAAGGATCTGGAGGCGCTGATCCCGCTGATCTCGCGCGATACCTCGCCCTTCCTCGCCTTCTGCACCGACGACCGCAACCCCCTCGACATCGGCGAGGAAGGTCATCTCGACTACATGATCCGCACCGCGATCTCGCGCGGAGCCGATATCCTCGCGACCTACCGCATCGCCTCGCACTCGGCGGCGCGGAATTTCGGCCTGTTCGACCGTGGCTTCATCGGGCCGGGCAAGCGCGCCGATATCGTCCTTGTGGAGGATCTCGCCACCTGTTCGATCCGGCAGGTCGTGGCCGGGGGTCGATTGGTCGAGGACGCCCTGTTTGCGGGTCGGACCGCCATCGCCTCGGTTGGACATGGCAGCGTCAAGTGCCGGCCTGTCACGCCGGACGCTTTTCGCGTGAAGGCCCGCGATGGCGAGACGCCGGTCATCGGCGTCGTGCCGGGGCGGATCATCACCGAGCGGCTGTCGATGACCCTGCCCTCACGCGATGGCGAGGCCCTGCCCGACCTCGACCAGGATGCGATCAAGGTCGCGGTGATCGAGCGTCACGGCAAGAATGGCGGCATGGCGGCCGGCTTCGTCCACGGTTTCGGGATGAAGCGCGGCGCCATCGCCTCCTCGGTCGGGCATGACAGCCACAATCTCTGCGTCGTCGGCGTGGACGATGCCTCGATGGCTGCGGCCATCAATCGCCTGATCGAGATCGGAGGCGGGTTCGCCGTCGCCGATGGCGACAAGGTCGTCGCCGAGCTTGCCTTGCCGATCGCGGGATTGATGAGCGAACAGCCCTTCGAGGTGGTGCGGCATGATCTGGAGACGCTGCGAGCGGCGGCGAAGGCGCTCGGCGTGGTGCTGGCAGAGCCGTTCCTGCAGGTCGCGTTCCTGACGCTGCCGGTGATCCCGCATCTGAAGATCACCGATAAGGGTCTGGTCGATGTCGACCTTTTCGATTTCGTTTGAGAGGGGTCAGTTCTTCTCAGCCGTGCGTATCGACCTGAGCTAGCTATAGGCGGAAAGCGGTCTTCATCTCGGAGTCGGAAAGCGGGCCTTGGCTACGCTCCCGTCATGATCACGCGGCGCCTATGGATTTTGTACGCGCACCCGTGATTTGGGATCGCGGTCGTTGGTCAGAGCCCAAATAACGCGGCGCGCGCGCTACGTGAGGTTCAAGCCTCCATCCGAGAGCAAGATTTCCCCGGTGAGATAGTCCGACGCCACCAGCAGTGCGACGGCCTGGGCAATGTCCTCCGGCTTGGCAGCCCGGCGCATGGGCGACCGCTCCCGCCAGAGCGCCTGGGCAGCAGTCCAATCGGCTGTCAGGGGTGTATCCACCAATCCGGGAGCAACGGCATTCACCCGAATATCCGGGGCCAACGATACGGCGAGCAGACGGGTCATGTGGTTCAACGCCGCCTTGGAGGCAGCATAGGGGATCGATGCGCCCTTAGGTCTGACCCCGGCATGCGAGCTGATGTTGACGACACAGGCCGGACGACCTCGCCGCGCAGCGTCCCGCAAAGCGGTTTCGGCTTCTGCCACGAGGCGGAACGGCGCCACCACGTTGACCTCGTGCAACTCGTGCCAGACGGCCGGCGAGGCGGCCTTGAGATCGGCGTGAGGAATGACCTGGCTGATGCCTGCGTTGTTGACCAAAACATCGAGACGGCCCCAGCGGGCGATGGCCTGCCGCACCAGCCTGACCCTGTCGGCGTCGTCGGTTAGATCGGCCTGGACGTATGCGGCCTTCCCGAGTTCGGCGGCTAGCGCGTGTCCCGTCTCCGCAGAATTGCGCGAGTGCAACACAACCGCGTAGCCATCGCTGGACAGCCGACGAGCTATCGCTGCCCCGATGCCGGACGTGGACCCGGTCACGAGGGCGACGCGCGACTCATCATCAGGGACTTGGCTCAAGGGCTATACTCCATTCTGCGGCCATGCGGTCTCGGACCCGATGGCGAACGCGCGATCACCGCAATGGTCCAACGCGCGGCAGCGCCTCGGCTTTCGATGCCAGAGTTGCCGCGCCAGAAGCAGACATCCGCGGCGGCTTTGGGCCGATGCCGGTCATCCTAACAAATACTTTGCCCTAGATTCGCTCCTCCAGCGCGGCCATGACCTTTTCGGCCACTAGGCCTGATACGCGTCCGTTCGACTCGACCGTGTTACCGGCGATGTGCGGGGTTAGGATCAGGTTGGGCGTGCCTGCGAAGACCTTGGCGGCGCCTTTGCCGAGCGGCTCCTGCTCGTAGACGTCGATCGCCGCGCCGCCGAGCTTGCCGGCCTTGAGAGCTTTCACCAACGCAGCCTCGTCCATGATCCCGCCCCGCGCCGTGTTGATCAGGATCGCATCGGATTTCATGCGGGCGAAGGCCTTCGCATCAATCAGGCCGCGCGTTTCGGATGTCAGCGGCACATGCAGGCTGATGATATCGGCCTCGGCAAGCAGTTCGTCCAAGTCCAGCCGCCGCACACCGGACCAGGCGGGGTCGTCGGCCGGCAAGCGCGGATGGCAGGCGGAGACATCCATGCCCAACGCGCGCGCATGGTGGCCGACATCGCGTGCGATGGCTCCGAAGCCGACCAGACCCATGCGTTTGCCAGCGATCTCGCGGCCGATCAGCTGTGTCTTGGGAAACGTGCCGGCGAGCATCGCGGCATTGGCAAAATAAGCACCGCGCAGCAGGGTCATTGCCGTGCCGATGACATATTCGACGACGGAAAGGCTGTTGGCGCCCGTCGCTGGAAAGACGCGGATTTCGCGGGCGGCGCAGGCGGCCATGTCGATGTTGTCGAGGCCGACGCCGAGACGGCCGACCACCCTCAGTCGCTTCGCGGCTTCCAGCACATCTCCGCGCAGTTGGGTCTGGTTGCGGATGATGATGGCCGGCACTTCGGCGATGAGCTTCAGCAATTCGGCCGGTTTGGCGAAAAGCTCCGGATCATGATGGACGTCGTAGCGGGCGCGCAGCGCCGCAATGGCGGCCTCGTCCATGAACTCGGTGATCACGATATCGGTCATGGCGGTCCCTGCCTGCGCTCGTCGCGGTATAACGCGCTCATCGAGCACCTGCGATGGCCGAATGCATCTCCTGTAGGGATTGCGCATTCGTCGAGCGCAGGATGGTCTTTATGGAGGCGGCCCAAGCGTGCTAGCGCCAAGGCAATGAGCAAAGCCCCCGCACCTCCCAACCGGATCGTCCCGCTCGAAGCCTTTCTCGACCTTCCGATTTACGCCAGGCTGCTCGGGCTCGATCTCGGGTCGAAGACGATCGGACTCGCGCTTTCGGACGTGCAACGCCAGATCGCGAGCCCTCTGGAAACGATCCAGCGGGTGAAATTCGGCATCGACGTCGCCGCTCTGCTGAAGATCGCCGACAAGCACCAGATCGCCGGGTTGGTCATCGGCCTGCCGCTCAACATGGACGGAACAGAAGGCCCGCGCGTGCAGTCGACGCGCGCCTTCGTTCGGAACCTCGGCTCGCTGACGCCACTGCCGATCGTCCTGCAGGACGAACGCATGTCGACGCTCGCCGTGACGCGGACATTGCTCGAGGCCGACGCCTCCCGCGCCAAACGCGCTGCCGTCGTCGACAAGATGGCAGCGGCCTATATCCTGCAAAGTGCCCTCGACAGGCTGGCGCGCCTGCACCCGGAGGAGGAAGAGTTCGGCCCCTCACGATGAGTCCGGCATGCTCATGAAAAAGACCCGCGCCTTGCGACGCGGGTCTGGAACGGCTGAGGCCTACTCGCCTTCAAAATCAGCGGTGAAGCCGATAATCGTAGGGCTGGCTGTAATAGCCGTAAGCCGGCGCCGGAGCGTAATAGGCCGGCGGCGCGTCGTAATACCCGCCGTCGTCGTAAGGGTCATAGGAGCGCGAATGGGCTGCCGCAGCCGCCGCTCCGAGAATGCCCAGGCCGACGACACCCGCGGCGACAGCAGCGCCCCGGTTGGAACCCCGATGGCGATAGCGGTACTGGGTATAATTCGCCTGAACCTTGTCGAGGTTTGCCGCGTCTAATGACGGCGCGGTCTGCGCCATCGCGGGCATGGCGAGCCCTCCGAGGCCGATGCTCACCGCAGTCAAGGCGACCAGCGTTTTATTCCTGAAAGACATCATGACGACATCTCCTTTCATGGGCCGAGCTTCGTAAAATGCGCGACCCGCGTTGAATGAGAGCTGAACCGATCAAGGCGGCTTTGCGGCGGACACAGGACAGCCATTTCTCGCAGCCCTTGCCCGGCCTGTCGCCATATGAGAGGCCGGCTCGGTAGTCGCTTCCACAACGATTTCCCACGTTCAATGTTCCCCCTCCCCGGAGCCGCATCGATGCCGCGGCGAACGAAGCCGTCATGCTCAACAGCCTGATTTCCGTCTTCCTCGTCATCGCGACGGGGTGGTTTCTGAAAACGCGCGGCGTCGTCGCGCAGCCGCAATGGCTGGGTGTCGAGCGATTGACCTACCAAACGCTCTTTCCAGCGGTGGTGATCTATACGCTGGCGATGGCGGACCTCGGCAGCTTGCCCGTTCTTTCCATGGGGATCAGCCTGGTGCTCGCCATTCTGTGCGTCGCGGCGCTGCTTCTGGTGGCGCGCCCGCTGATGGCACGCGCCGGCATCGGCGGCCCGGCCTTCACCTCGATCTTCCAGGGCTCCGTCCGCTGGAACACTTTCGTTGCGCTTGCCTTGGCGTCCGGGCTGCAGGGGCGCACCGGCGCGACGCTGATGGCCATCGCGGTGGCGAGCATGATCCCGCTGCTGAACATCATGTGCGTGCTGGTTCTCGCCCGCTATGCCCAGGGCAGCAGACCGATGAGCGCGGGCGCCGTAACCCGATCGATCCTCTACAACCCCTTCATCTGGTCTTCGGCCGTCGGACTCGCGCTCAATCCGCTGCAAGGCTTCCTGCCGCCAGCCTTCATCGGCTACCTCGACATTCTCGGACGCGCCTCGCTCGGCATCGGCCTGCTGGTGGTCGGGGCTGGCCTCGATCTGAAACGTCTCGCGCGGCCGACGCTCGCACATGGCATCGCCGTCCTGCTCAAGCTGATCCTGCTTCCGGGCCTCGCCTGGTTCTTCGCCAACCGCCTCGGCGTCAGCGGGCCGGCGCTGAGCATGACGATCATCGCCGCGGCGGTACCGACCGCCACTGCCGCCTATTTCCTGGCTCGCGAACTCGGGGGTGACGCGCCGCTGATGGCTGAAATCACCACGTTGCAGACCCTGCTGGCACTGGCGACGCTACCCCTCGCAATGCTGCTATTGAACTAATATACAATCGATAGAATATAATCAGGAGATACACATTAAGGTTGTACCTCGTCCTCGGCTCAGCCGTCGGACGATCCGGGGTGGATTGCAGGGGAGTCGGCCTGATTATGGCGAGGAAAGCAGTCACCAAGCCCGATGTCGACCCGGAGCCGGACGATGCAGCCCCTATGGATCTTACCCAGGTCCCCCTCACCCCCCTCGAAGTCGCGACGTTCATCGAGAGCATGGCCGCCGAACTCCAGGTCATGGCGAATAGCTCTCATTTCGATACGCTGAGCTATTTCCTCGATATGACGAGGATCGAAGCCTCGGCCCAGATCGAGCAGTTGGCCAGGCGCCGGCCCAACTGAGATTGCGGCCGTCAGGCGGGGATGCAATATTGCGCCGTCAGGCGGGGATGCGTGTCAGCCCCCCGCCAGCATGACGCTGGATCTGCCCCGACAGCTCCATCTCGACCAGAGCCCGCCCGACTTCGCGGGCCGTCGAGCCGCTGCTGCGAACGAGATCGTCGAGCGAGATCGGAGTCAGGCTCAACAGGCCGAGCAGCCGCCGGTCCAGCGGAGCGGCCTCGTTCGGCGGCGCCGCAGCGGCGGTGTCGCTCATGGACGAAAGAAACGCTTCCGGCTGGCTTTCGATGACCGGTGCGGCCGGCACGCCCGGCAGATCGAGTTCGTCCCAGAGCGCCTCGCCGACATGGGCGGGCTCAGGCTCGCGCATCACCGAAAAACGCTGGAACAGGTCTCCGTCGCGCCCGAGCATCGGTTGGACCGCTTCGACGACATGGGCTGCTTCGGCGCAGAGCGTCGCGCCTTCGCGGATCAGGTGGTTGCCACCTTCGGCGCGGGGATCGAGCGGCGAGCCCGGCACGGCGAAAACGATCCGGCCCTGCTCATTGGCAAAACGAGCCGTGATCAGCGACCCTGAGCGCCGGGCCGCCTCCACGACCACCGTCGCGAGAGAAAGGCCCGAGACGATTCGGTTGCGCCGGGGGAAGTCGCGCCCGCGCGGGGCCCAGCCCAGCGGCATTTCGCTGATCAAGGCACCCTGCGCCATGATCTTTTCCGCCAATGCGAGATTCTGGGGCGGGTAGACGCGATCGAGCCCGCCCGCGAGAACGGCGACGGTCCCTGTGGGGAGGCTCGCCTCATGCGCCGCCGTGTCGATGCCGCGTGCCAGCCCCGAGACGATGACGAAGCCGGCCTCGCCGATATCGCGGGCGAGCCTGCCGGTGAATTTCATGCCGGCTGCGGAGGCATTTCGAGATCCGACCATGGCCACCGCCGGCTGCTGGAGCGCCGCCGTCTCGCCTAGCACCGCGATCAGAGGTGGTGCGGAGTCGATCGCCTGAAGAGCCGGCGGATAATCTGCTTCGCCGAGCGCGATGAAGCGACCGCCCAGGCGCTGCAGCGCGTCCATCTCCTGCTCTGCATCAGCCAGCGCGCAGACGCGGATGGCGCGACCCGCCTGCCGAGCCAGTTCGGGCACGGCGTCGAGGGCCGCACCGGCGCCGCCGAAGCGATTCGTCAGCGAGCGGAACGTGCGCGGGCCGATGCCCTCGCACCGGATCAGCCGCAGCCAATCGAGGCGCTGGCGGTCTGAAAGGACGATGCCAGCCATTCTCTCCGCTCAGCCCTTCTGGCCGATCTTGCCCTCACGGCCGGCCAGCAATCGGGCGATATTCGTGCGATGCATGAGCCAGAGCAGCGCCGTCAGTACCGCCATCACGAGCGCGGCTTGCGGCATGCCGAACGCCAGCCAGAGCAGCAGCGGCGCGACGATGCTCCCTGCCAGGGCCGATAGTGAGGAATAGCGGAAGAGCCAGGCCAGCGCGATCCAGACCGCCGCAAAGGCGAGCGCGACCCAGCCGTTGAGGCCGATGAGGATGCCGAGATAGGTCGCAACGCCTTTGCCGCCCTCGAAGCGCAGCCAGACCGGGAAGACATGGCCGAGAAATGCGCCGACGGCCGCCGCCATTGCCGCCTGCGGGCCGCCGAGCCAATGCCAGGCGACGAGAACTGCCGCCGTGCCCTTCAGCACGTCGCCGACGAGCGTTGCCGCCGCCAGCTTCTTGTTGCCGGTGCGCAGGACGTTGGTGGCGCCGATATTACCCGAGCCTATGCTGCGCAGATCCGGCCCGCCCGCGAGCCTGGTCAGGATGATGCCGAAGGGAATGGAGCCGAAGAGATAGCCGACGACGAGCGCGATCAGCGTAGCGGAGCCGGACAGGCCCCAGTTGAAAATATCGCTCATATCGCCCTCGGACCCTTGCCGCGTGCAGCCTAGCCCGGCTCGGCTTCATAGACCACACGCCCGCCGACGATGGTCGTCTCGACGATGCCCTGCAGACGCGATTCGTCGAAGGGCGAGTTCTTGGCCCGCGACTTGAGTTTGCGCTTGTCGACGACGAAGGGGGCATCCGGGTCGAGCAGCATCAGGTCGGCCGGCGCGCCGGGCGACAACAGGCCGCCCCCGATACCGAGCAACGACGCCGGTTTCGTCGACAGCGCCGCAAGCAGTTGCGGCAGCGCGATCTGCCCGGTGTGCACCATGCGAAGCGCGGCCGGCAGCAGGGTTTCGATGCCGAGCGCGCCGTCTGCCGCTTCAGTGAAGGGCTGGCGCTTCGTCTCGACATCCTGCGGATCATGATCGGAAACGACGACATCGATCACGCCTTCGGCCAGCGCCGCCACCATGGCGAGGCGGTCATCCTCGGTGCGCAGCGGCGGCGAGACCTTGCAGAAGGTCCGGTACTCGCCGACGTCGTTCTCGTTCAACGTGAGATTGTTGATCGAGACGCCGCAGGTGACGCGCAATCCGTCCTGCTTGGCCCGGCGCATGAGCTCGACCGATTCGGCGCAGGAGATCATCGCCGCGTGGTAGCGGGCGCCGGTGGCGCGGGCGAGCCGCAGGTCGCGCTCGAGCATCACCGTCTCGGCCTCCCGCGGAATGCCCGGCAGCCCCTTGCGGCTGGCAAATTCGCCCTCGTTCATCACGCCGGAGCCGCGCAGCTCGGGGTCCTCGACATGGTTCATGATCAGCGCGTCGAAGTTCAGCGCGTAGACCATGGCGCGGCGCATCACCTGTGGATTGCGGAGGCCTTTCGCGCCATCGCAGAACGCGACCGCGCCGGCTTCCAGCAGCAGGCCGATCTCGGTGATCTCCTTGCCGTGCAGGCCTTTGGTCAGCGCGGCGCAAGGCAGCACGTTGACAATCGCCTTGTCGCGGGCACGGCGCTTCAGGAAGTCGATGATCGCGGGGTCGTCGATCGGCGGATCGGTGTCGGGGCGGCAAACGACCGTGGTGACGCCGCCGGCCGCAGCCGCATGCGAGCCGGAACCGAGCGTTTCGCGGAATTCGGCCCCGGGCTCGCCCAGAAAAGCACGCAGATCGATCAGGCCGGGCGCGAGCACGAGGCCACGGGCATCGATTCGACGCACGCCCTCGCCCGTGGCTGGTGCCGCGCCCCATTCGACCGAGGCGATCTTGCCCGCGCGCAGCAGGACGGAGCCCGGCTCGTCGCGGCCCGTCACGGGATCGACCAGCCGCGCGTTGACGATCGCGATGTCCTGAAGCTCGGCCATGCCCGGTTCCACTCGCGCTTTCGACTCAGCTGTTGGGCAGGTGCTGGGCCAGCGCGTCCAGCACCGCCATGCGCACCGCCACGCCCATCTCGACCTGCTCGCGGATCAGGGACTGGGCGCCGTCGGCAACCTCCGATGAGATTTCGACACCGCGGTTCATCGGGCCCGGATGCATCACAAGCGCGTCGGGCGCGGCGCGTTCCAGCTTCTCGCGATCGAGCCCGTAATAGCGGAAGTACTCTTTCGGCGAGGGCACGAAGGCACCGTTCATGCGCTCGAGCTGCAGGCGCAGCATCATCACGATATCGGCGCCTTCCAGGCCCTTCTCCATATCGGTGAAAATCTCCACACCCATGCGCTCGATGCCGGGCGGCAGCAGCGTCGTCGGCGCGATCAGCCGGACCTTCGCGCCCAGGGCGTTGAGGAGGATGATGTTGGAGCGGGCCACGCGCGAATGCAGGATGTCGCCGCAGATTGCAACGGTCAGGCCCTGGATACGCCCCTTGTTGCGGCGGATCGTCAAAGCGTCGAGCAACGCCTGCGTCGGGTGCTCATGGGCGCCATCGCCGGCATTGACCACCGAGCAGCTCACCTTGCGGGCCAGCAGGTTGACCGCGCCGGCGGCGTGATGGCGCACGACGATGATGTCGGGCCGCATCGCGTTCAGCGTCGCGGCGGTGTCGATCAGCGTCTCGCCCTTCTTCACGGAGGAGGAGGCGACAGACATGTTCATCACATCCGCGCCAAGGCGCTTGCCGGCGAGTTCAAAGGACGCCTGCGTGCGCGTCGAAGGCTCGAAGAACAGGTTGATCTGGGTGCGGCCGCGCAGGGTGGCGGTCTTTTTCTCGACCTGCCGGGACAGCGCGACATAATCATCGGCCCCGTCCAACAGCGCCTCGATGTCGAGATGGGACAACCCCTCGATGCCGAGCAGATGGCGGTGCGGGTAGAGCGGGGCTGGCGATGTCATTTAAAGAGGGGTGTTTAGGCGCGAGTCGGTTTCGGCGCAAGCGGTGCCGGACCGGGAGGTACATGTCCTGTGGGTCGTGGAGCTTTGCGCCGATCGGCGCTATCCATCGGGTTTTCCGCTGCTCATGAGGATATCGCCTTGTCCAGCCCGATCGATGCCTTCGTCCCCGCTCCCGATGGCGCACCCTGGCGGACGATCGCGCCGACCGAGGCCGGCTTCGACCCGGAGAAGCTGAAGGCGGCGGTGGAGTTCGCACGCGATCAGGACAGTCCATGGCCGCGCGGCCTGTATTATCCCGATTGCACCTATGTCGGAAATCGCGAGTGGAACGAGAGCGGCCCCTGGACCGAGATCGTCGGGCCGGTGCGCGAGCGTGGCGGCCCGGCGGGGCTCGTCGTGAAGGGGGGACGCATCGTCGCCGAATGGGGCGATACGGCCCGAACCGACATGACCTTCTCGATCGCCAAGAGCTATCTCGCCGTGCTGGCCGGCATCGCTTTCGACGATGGCCTGATCCGGGATGTCGAGGAGCCGGTCGCCGCGACGGTTGCCGGCCCGGTCTTCTCCGGCCCGCATAACGGCCAGATCACCTGGCGCCATCTGCTCCAGCAATCGAGCGAATGGCAGGGCGAAATCTTCGGCAAATCCGATCAGGTCGATCATAACCGGCAGATCGGCCCCGGCGCCGACAACAGCCGCAAGGGGCAAAGGCGCGAGCTCGAGACGCCCGGAACCTTCTACGAGTACAACGACGTCCGCGTGAATGTGTTGAGCTACGCGCTGCTCGAACGCTTCCGCCGCCCGCTGCCGGAGGTGCTGCGCGAGCGGATCATGAATCCCATCGGCGCCTCGCCGGACTGGGAATGGCAGGGTTACAGCACCTCCTTCGTCGACATCGACGGGCTCTCCGTCCAGTCCGTGCCGGGCGGCGGCCATTGGGGCGGTGGGCTGTTCATCGGCGCGCGCGACCATGCACGCTTCGGCCTGCTGATCGGCCGCGGGGGCGACTGGGGTGGCCGGCAGCTCCTGTCACGCGACTGGGTCAAGCGCATGCTGACGCCCTCGCCCACGCTCGGCAATTACGGCTATCTCTGGTGGCTGGCGCGCGGGCCCGCTTCGCGGCCAAACGTGCCGGAAACGGCGTTCTCGGCGCTCGGCGCGGGCACCAACGTGATCTGGGTCGATCCCGAGCAGGACATCGTCGCGGTGCTGCGCTGGATCAACGGCGCGTCGACGGAGGGCTTCGTAGACCGTCTGCTGGCAGCGCGGGTTTGAGGTCGAAACCGTCATTGCGAGGATCGGAGCGACGAAGCAATCCAGGAGCACGGCGCCCAACGTTCTACCCAGTTCTCCTGGATTGCTTCGCTTCGCTCGCAATGACGGGTTAGTTTGCTCGCAATGACGAATGCCTTGCAAAACCCGCACTCGCGCCCAATGTCTCAGCGCTGCATCAGCAGGCCCCCGATCGTCGGTCGCCATCCAATCGGCGTTTGACACGGCCTGCCTGCTGAACCACTTTCGCGCGAAATTTCCGAACCGCAGTGGTCTTGCGGGTCGCGGAGCCGTCCTTGAGGGCGCTGTTCCGCGCTCTGATCAAGGCTGTCATCGAGACCGATCCCATGAAACTCCTCGTCGTCGAGTCGCCGGCCAAGGCCAAGACGATCAACAAATATCTGGGCTCCGATTACGAGGTCATCGCCTCGTTCGGGCATATCCGCGACCTGCCGGCCAAGGACGGCTCGGTCGAGCCCGACAACGACTTCCTGATGAAGTGGGAGATCGAGGGGCGCGGTGCCAAGCAGGTCGCCGAGATCGCGCGGGCCGTTAAGGGCGCCGAAAAGCTCATCCTCGCAACCGACCCGGATCGCGAGGGAGAGGCGATTTCGTGGCATGTGCTGGAGGCGCTGAACCAGAAGAAGGTTCTCAAAGGCATCCCGGTCGAGCGCGTCACCTTCAACGCCGTCACCAAGGAGGCGGTGCAGAAGGCCTTGGCCAATCCGCGTCAGGTCGATCAGGCTCTGGTCGATGCCTATCTGGCGCGCCGGGCGCTCGACTATCTCGTCGGCTTCACGCTCTCGCCGGTGCTGTGGCGCAAGCTGCCTGGCGCTCGGTCGGCCGGCCGGGTCCAATCGGTCTCGCTGAAGCTGGTTTGCGACCGCGAACGCGAGATCGAAGCCTTCCGGGCGCGGGAATATTGGTCGCTGGTCGCGACGCTGGCCACCGCGTCAGGGCAGACCTTCGAGGCCCGTCTCGCCGGCGCCGATGGCAAGAAGATCACCCGCCTCGACATCGGCAATGCCGAGGAAGCCAAGGCTTTCAAGGAGGCTCTCGAAACCGCGCTGTTCACCGTCGCGAATGTCGAGGCCAAGCCGGTCAAGCGCCATCCGTATCCGCCCTTCCAGACCTCGACCCTGCAGCAGGAAGCTTCGCGCAAGCTCGGCTTCGCGCCGGCCCGGACCATGCAGCTCGCGCAGCGGCTGTATGAGGGCGTCGATATCGGCGGCGAGACGGTCGGCCTCATCACCTATATGCGAACCGACGGCGTCGACATGGACGGCTCCGCCATCACCGCCGCCCGCAGCGTCATCGGCAAGGAATTCGGCGACGCCTATGTGCCGGGCGTGCCGCGCAAATACACCGTCAAGGCCAAGAACGCGCAGGAGGCCCACGAGGCCATCCGCCCGACCGATCTCGGCCGGCTCCCGGCCATGGTCGTGCGCCAGCTCGAACCGGACCAGGCCAAGCTCTATGAACTGATCTGGAAGCGCACCATTGCGAGCCAGATGGAATCGGCCGCACTCGAGCGCACCACCGTCGACATCGCGGCCAAGGTCTCCGGCCGGAATCTCGAATTGCGGGCCTCGGGCCAGGTCACGCTCTTCGACGGCTTCCTGAAGCTCTATCAGGAGAGCCGCGATGACGAGGAAGACGAGGACAGCAAGAAGCTCCCGGCGATGAAGGCCGAGGACAAGTTGGAAAAGCGGGCGATCGCGGCCGACCAGCACTTCACCGAACCGCCGCCGCGCTATTCCGAAGCCAGCCTGATCAAGCGCATGGAAGAACTCGGCATCGGCCGGCCCTCGACCTATTCCGCGACGCTGACGACTCTGCGCGACCGCGAATATATCCGCATCGACAAGAAGCGCCTCGTGCCCGAGGACAAGGGCATGCTGGTGACGGCGTTCCTGGAGAGCTTCTTCGGGCGCTATGTCGAATACGACTTCACCGCGAACCTGGAAGAGAAGCTCGACCGAGTCTCGAACGCCGAAATCGACTGGAAGGCGCTGCTGCGCGAGTTCTGGGAGGAGTTCACCGCCTCGATCAGCGAGACCAAGGACCTGCGTGTCGGCGACGTTCTGGAGGCGCTGAACGGCATCCTCGGCACCTACATTTTCCCGGCCAAGGCGGATGGCTCCGACCCGCGGGTGTGCCCGACCTGCGGCAACGGCCAGCTCTCGCTCAAGCTCGGCAAGTTCGGCGCCTTCGTCGGCTGCTCGAACTATCCGGAGTGCCGCTTCACCCGCCCGCTGACCGTGCAGGCGACCGACGGCGAGGCCACCACTGAGGGTGGCCAGGGTGCGCCGGGCGTGCGCGTGCTCGGCAAGGACCCGGTGACCGAGCAGGACGTCACGATGCGGGATGGCCGTTTCGGCCCCTATATCCAGCTCGGCGAAGGCGAAAAGCCGAAGCGCTCCAGCCTGCCCAAGGGCATGAGCCCGGGCAGCGTCACGCTGGAGCAGGCGCTCGCCCTGCTGTCGCTGCCGCGCGAGGTGGCGCGCCACCCCGTCTCGGGCGAGCCGATCCTCGTCGGCATCGGCCGCTTCGGACCTTATGTCCAGCACGGCAAGATGTACGCCAATATCGAAAAGGACGACGAGGTGCTGGAACTCGGCGCCAACCGCGCCATCGACCTGATCGTCGCCAAGGAGAGCGGCGGAGGACGCGGCGGCCGTGGAGCGGCAACACCGGGACGGGCGCTCGGCGAGCATCCGGAGGGCGGCGCGCTGGAGGTCAAGGCCGGGAAATACGGGCCTTACGTCGCCTGGGGCAAGATCTTCGCGACCCTGCCGAAATCGCAGTCGCCCGACGAGCTGACGCTCGAACAGGGCATCGCGCTGGTCAACGCCAGAGCCGAAATCAAGGGCGGCAAAGGCAAGCCGAAGGCTGCCGCGAAGGTGAAGGCTCCGGCGGCCAAAGCTTCGTCAGCCAAGACGGCTGCGGACAAAGCCCCTGCGGCCAAAAAGGCACCTGCGAAGAAAGCTGCCGCCAAGAAAGCTCCGGCCAAGAAGGCAACCGGTTCGGCAAAGGCTGCGAAGGCCAGTGCCGACTGACGCCGCAGCCCCATACGACGGTGGATAGATGCGGTTCGCCGGTTGGCTTTTCCTGGGCGGCGGCCTCGCCGTCTGCCTTGTCACCTTCGCCGGGTGGGTCTGGCTCAACGCCTATGCCTGCGCCTGTGCCTTCTCGAAGGTGCGCCTGCGCTGGGAGGATACGGAGGCGCTCGCCGTGTTCATCCCGCCCTTCGTCATCGGCTGCGTGATGATTCTTATCGGCGGCGCGCTGAGGTACGGCAGTCGCCCGCCGAAATCCTGACGCCGCCCGGTCGTCTCAGAGGCTCGCGACGACCGTGATCCGTCGGATGTCCCCGCGCAGGAAGGCCTGCAGGAAGCGCTCATAGTCGCGAAACGAGATGCAGCCGTTGGAGTCGCCATTCGGGCCGAGCATGAATGTGTGGGCGAGCAGGCCGGCGCGGCCATGGATGGCGCCGGAGCCGCCCACGGGCGTCAGGCGGATGGCGCGCACGCCATGGAACAGCGCCTCCCGCTCGGTGAGATTATAGGTATGGGGCGGGGTAACGCCCTTCATCCGAACATGGGCGTAGCGCGGGTCGTCGAGATATTCGCCGAGGCCTGAATGAGCCTCCAGCTTCTCGCCGTTCGGCATGTAGACCATCTTGGCGCTGATGTCGTAGATCGCCGTCCCG
The DNA here is from genome assembly GCF_056400625.1 of Allobosea sp. P5_A5. Taxonomy (NCBI): domain Bacteria; kingdom Pseudomonadati; phylum Pseudomonadota; class Alphaproteobacteria; order Hyphomicrobiales; family Alloboseaceae; genus Allobosea; species Allobosea sp. P5_A5. Next base: position 294,248 of record NZ_JBFUKY010000004.1, on the reverse strand, counting down.
GCCTCGGCCGTGCGCGGGGGCGTGCCCACCGACGGGCTCATGCGCGTGACGCGGCCCCGGTCGATGGCCTCATCCTGCGGCGCGGCATAGGCCAGCGCCGTGCCGGCCTGCTGCTGCTTCTGAACGCCGAAGAGCTTTTCGAAGAAATTCCGATTGTCGGCGGCCGAGGGGGTCGGCGACGCGGCGGCGACGCGGTTGCGGCGGGAGGGTCCGGTCGACTGCGCAAGACGCGGCGGCGTGTCGCTCGGCGACGAGAGATCGGACGGACGCGGCATCGGCAGCAGAGCGGCGCCGGCGCCAAGCCCGGCCGCGACTTCCGAAGGAGAACCGCCGGCTGTGGCCGTTTCGGGCGGAAGCGAAGCGATCATATCCGCCGGGCGGGGCACGGGCAGCGGCACTAGGCGTTCGGCGAGACTCGCCGTCGCCTGGGCAGGCAGCGGCAGGCTCTGGCCGGCATCCGGCTGGTCGAGCGCTTGCGGCACCGCGGCCAGGTGCATTGCCGCGCCCACAGGACGGGAATTGCCGATCTGAGCCGGCGTGGTGCCCGCAAAAGTCGGGTCCAGCAGACCGCTGTAGATCGCCTGCGGCGTCGCTGTCGCACCGGCGCGAACCGGCGCATCGGCGACGATGGCGAAGGGGGAAGCCGCTTTGCGCTCGCTGAAGGCGACATCGACATTGGGATCGCGCGGGGAGAGATGGTCGAGCAGGCGCACGCCGGTCATGACGCCAAGGCTGAGCGCGGCAACCCAGAACACGCTGCGCAGGAACGGCCGACGACGGCGCCGCAAGCGCAGATGATGCGCCCCACCCCGCCGCGAAAAACTCGATGACCTCATGGCCGCACTCTCGACACGCTACGCTACGCCCCTAGCCGCGGACGCAATTTCGCGTGCCGCCTGCCCTCGCATCACGAGGGCGGGCGGGGCGCAACCTTCACGTCCGGCCATGCTGGGAGAACCCAAAATACGTTCTCTCTTGATAAGGCGCGTTGTTGGTTAATCGACGGTGAACCAGGCCGAAGCTTTTTGAGGGGCGCGGCGAAGCGGCTTCGCCGGCGACCTTTGAAAGCCATGCAAAGGCGGCGCGATGATGGCGCGCCGCCCCGCCACTGAAAGACGGAAGTTCTGGCAGGGCCGCCCTGATTCGTTCATCTTTGCAGGCCAAGGAACGAGCCCGGTCATTTCAGCCCAAGCCGAATCGCAGATGTCGCAAGGACCGCAGCCCGCCGATCCGGCGAGGCCCGCAACAGCGCCCGTGATCGTCACGCCGAAGCCGCCGCACAGCAGCTCGTTCGGTGCGCTCGGCGCGATCGTCGGCGGAGCGCTGATCCTGCAGATCGCCTCGACGATCGTGAATACGACCGTACCGTTGAAGCTGGCACTGGCACAGAAGCCGCCGCTGCTGATCGGCCTTGTCGGCTCGTCCTATTCGGTCGGCTTCCTGATCGCCTGTTTCGTCATCCCTTCCTTTATCCGCCGCGTCGGGCATATCCGCGCGTTTGCGGTCTTCGCCGGTTTGCAGGCGGCGCTGACGCTCGGCCTGCCGATGATGAGTTCCGATCTCTGGGGCTTCGCGCGGCTCGGCATGGGGTTCGCCGGCGCCGGCCACGCCATCTGCATCGAAAGCTGGATCAGCGGACAGGCCAAGGCCGGCCAGCGCGGGCGGCTTTTCGGCTTCTACCAGATCCTCAACCGCCTTGCGCTGATCGGCTCCCAGATCGCGGTCGGCTACATCTCGATGCAATCCGACAATATCTTCCTGTTCGCGAGCGCCGCCTTCTCGCTGGCGCTGATTCCGGTGGCGATGACCCGCGCCAAGGGTCCCGAGTCGGGCGAGGTCGTTTCCGTCAGGCTCAACACGATCTGGCAGTATGCGCCGGCAGCCGTGATCGGCTGCCTCTATGTCGGCATGATGGGCGGCGCATTGACGAACGTCGCCCCGGCCTACGGCATCCTGATCGGTCTCGACCAGCGCTGGGCGATTCTGCTCACCGCAGGCATCCAGATGGGCGCGCTGGTGCTGCAATGGCCGCTCGGCCTGCTGGCGGACCGGGTCGAGAGCCGCATCATCATGCTCGTCGCCACGATGTCGGTCGTGCTGTGCACGCTGGCGCTGGGCATGGTGTTTTGGCTGGACCTATCGCACGGGCGGTTCTGGCTGTTCGGCCTGTTCGCGCTGATCGGCGCGGGCAGCATGCCGATCTATACCGTCGCTGTGGCTCATGCGTATTTCAGGCTGGGGCGCGAGCGTGCGCTTGGGCTTTCCGCGCAGTTGCTGTTTTTGTGGGGCACCGGCTCGGCCATCGGACCGCTGGTGTCGAGCGCCTTCATGCAGGTGATCGGCCCCAACGGGCTGCTGGTCTATCTCGGGCTGTTGTCGGGCGCGGCGGCGATCTATCTCGGCTTCCGGATCCGCGTGAAGCCGCCGTCGGTCGCTCCTTTCGGCGAGCGCCTCTCGACCACGCCCACGATCCCGGAGGTTTCCCCGGCGGGGCGGCAGCAGGGCGGGAAGTAGGGTTCGACCGCGACCGTCATTGCGAGCGCAGCGAAGCAATCCAGAGGGACTGGGTCCATCCGTTCGACCCGGCCCCCCTGGATTGCTTCGTCGCTCCGCTCCTCGCAATGACGGTAGCGTGCCGCAAGAGCTGCGTCGTGAGGTCGGCTACTCCGCCGCCACAGCGTGCCGGCTCGGCTTCGCCTTGAGCTTCAGCGCCTCGAGCTCTTCCCGCTCGCGCGGTGTGTTGCGCATCAGCTGGTCCTTGCCGGGTCCGTATTGCACCGGCTGCTCGATATCGACGCCGTACCAGGCCGCCGCGCGCAGCACGAAGGATGGATCGGCGAGGTGCGGGCGGCCCAGAGCAACGAGATCGGCGCGGCCGGCCGCGATGATGGTGTTGATCTGATCCGCCGTGGTGATGTTGCCAACGCACATGGTCGCGACGCGGGCCTCGTTGCGGATGCGGTCCGAGAACGGTGTCTGGAACATGCGGCCGTAGGCGGGCCGTGACTCTCGCGCTGTCTGGCCGGTCGAGACGTCGACGAGGTCGCAGCCTTCTGCGGCAAAAGCCTCCGAGATCGCGACGGAATCGTCGGCCGAGAGGCCGCCCTCGGCCCAGTCGGTGGCGGAGATGCGGACAGACATGGGCTTGTCCTTCGGCCAGACCTCGCGCAACGCCCGGAACACTTCGAGCGGATAGCGCAGCCGGTTCTCGAGCGAGCCGCCATAGTCGTCGTCGCGCCTGTTGGTCAGTGGCGAAAGGAAGCTCGCCAGAAGATAACCATGGGCGCAGTGCAGCTCCAGCATATCGAAACCGGCCCGTTCGCCACGCTCCGCTGCCGCGACGAACTCGGCCTTGACCCGGTCCATGTCGCCGCGGGTCATCTCGCGCGGTACCTGGCTTTCCGGGTAGTAGGGCAGCGGCGACGCCGAGATGATCGGCCAGGAGCCGTCTGTCAGCGGGCGGTCCATGCCCTCCCACATCAGCTTTGAGGCGCCTTTGCGTCCCGCATGGCCGAGCTGGAGGCAGATCTTGGCAGCCGAATGGGCATGGACAAAATCGACGATGCGCGTCCAGGCGGCTTCCTGCTCGTCGGTCCACAGGCCGGCGCAACCGGGCGTGATGCGGGCATCGGACGCGACGCAGGTCATCTCGGTGTAGATCAGCCCCGGCCCGCCGATGGCGCGGGAGCCATAATGCATCAGGTGCCAGTCGCTCGGCAGGCCGTCTTCAGCGGAATACTGGCACATCGGCGAGAGCACCATGCGGTTTTCGACCCGCATCCCGCGCATTTCGAAGGGCTGGAAGGCGGGCGGCACAGGCGAGCCGCCCTTGCGTCGTTTCGCCAGCGAGCCGAGTTCCTTCGCCACGAGTTCATCGACCGCCGTGACCATCTCCGGCGCCCGCAGCGCGAGATTGTCGTAGGTGATCGCCTTGGAGCGGGTCATCAGGCCGAAGGCGAAGCGCAGCGGCTCGAAATCCCAGAAGCGGCGCAGCTCCTCGAACCAGACGAGCGAAACATCGGCCGCATGCTGGGTCTTCTCAACCTCCTCGCGGCGCTTGGTCTCGAACAGCTTCAGGCCGGCGGCGACATCGAGCTTGGCCTGCCCCATCGCCCTGTGCAGGGCAATCGCGTCCTCCATCGCCAGCTTGGTGCCGGAGCCGATCGAGAAATGCGCCGTCGCCTTGGCGTCACCGATCAGGACGACGTTGTCGACAACCCAGTTGCGGCAGCGGATCATCGGGAAATTGCGCCAGAGCGAGCGGTTGGTGACGAGGCTATGGCCTTCCAATTCCTCGGCAAAGACACCTTCGAGGAAGGCGGCCGACTGCGCCTCGTCCATGGCGCCCAGGCCCGCCTTCGCGAAGGTTTCCGGGTCGGTCTCCAGCACCCAGGTCGAGCGGCCGGCCTCGTACTGGTAGCAATGGGCAATGAACACGCCGTGCTCGGTTTCCTTGAAGAAGAAGGTGAAGGCGTCGAAGGGCCGCGTCGAGCCCATCCAGGTGAAATGATTGGGGCGCAGGTCCGTCTGCGGCTGGAAGCGCTCGCGCCAGGTTTCGCGGACGCGGCTGTTGATGCCGTCCGCGCCGACGACAAGATCGTAATCGCGCTTCAGCGCCTCGATATCGGCGATATCCGCGCCGAAATGCAGGCCGACGCCGAGTTCGCGCGCCCTCTCCTGCACCAGCATCAGCAGGGAGCGGCGCGAGCAGCCGCAAAAGCCGTTGCCCGGCACGCGGTAGCTGTCGCCCTTGAAGTGGATCTCGATGTCGTCCCAATAGGCGAAATTGTCGCGGATCGCGGCATAGCTCTTGGCGTCCGCCGCCTTGAAGGTATCGAGGGTCTGATCGGAGAAGACGACGCCGAAGCCGAAGGTGTCATCGGCCTGGTTGCGCTCGAAGACATCGACCGTGATTTCCGGCCAGTCCCGCTTCATCAGGAGCGCGAAATACAGCCCAGCCGGGCCGCCACCCACAACCGCGATGCGCATCGACGCCTCCATCCGGGGACCAGGCCGATCCGGCCTCAGAATTATTTTAAACCTGAAATGATTTTGGACTCAAGAGCGAACGGGCCTGATCATGGCGCGACCGGCCTCCGGCAAGCGCTCATCCAGAGGGGCCGCAGCACGCGGCTTCGGATCGCTACTTAAGATGAGGGCTCGGCCGGATGGCTCCCACCGCGCCTTCATCGCCCGCCTTGCAAATTGTTTCAGACTTAAAATATATTACGCCACGGAGGTTCTATGGCCATGGCTCTTCAGGGACAGCACGCGCTGGTCACGGGCGGCGCTCGCGGCATCGGCCGGGCCATCGCGCAGGCGCTGACGAATGCCGGCGCGCAGGTCAGCATCCTCGGGCGCGATGAAGCGGCCTTGCGGGAGGCGGTCGCGGCGGGCGCTGCGCAAGCCTGTGCCGCCTGCGACGGGCGTGACCCCGCCGCCGTCTCGGCGGCGCTGGGCCGGCTTTCGGCCACCCACGCCTTCGACATCGCCGTCGCCAATGCCGGCGCGGTCGAAACCGGGCCCTTCATGCGCAGCGACAGCGAGCGCTTCCGCCGGATGATCGACATCAACCTGATCGGCACGGTCAATCTCTTCCACGCCGTGCTGCCGGGCATGCTGGAACGTGGAAGCGGCCGGCTGGTCGCCATCGCATCCACGGCAGGGCATCGCGGCTACCCCTATGTCAGCGCCTATGCGGCGGCGAAACATGCCGTGATCGGGCTGGTGAAGTCGCTGGCGCTGGAGACGGCGCGCTCCGGCGTCACTGTGAACGCGGTTTCGCCCGGCTATGCTGACACCGACATGGTGGCGGCGGGGCTGGACACTATCGCCGCCAAGACCGGCAAAAGCCGCGATGAGGCGCTGGCGGAGATGGTGAAGGACAATCCGCAAGGAAGGCTGGTCGCGCCCGATGAGGTCGCCGCCGCCGTGCTTTATCTCTGCGGACCCGGCAGCGCGGCCGTGACCGGCCAGTCGCTGCTGGTTAATGGCGGGGAGTTCTGACGGTGGAAACGCCCTCCTCCGCCTTGCTGCTCGACCGCGAGACCAAGGCCAGCGAACGGCCCGGCGAGCACAAGGACGAGCTCAGGCTCTGGCTGCGGCTGCTAACCTGCTCGACGCTGATCGAGACCGAGATCCGCAACAGGCTGCGCGAGGAATTCAGAACCACGCTGCCGCGTTTCGACCTGATGGCACAGCTCGACAAGAGCGTGATCGGAATGACGGTCGGCGAAGTCTCGCAACGGCTGATGGTCTCGAACGGCAACGTCACCGCCGTCGTCTCAGGGCTGGTCTCGGACGGGCTCGTAGACAAGCGCTCTGCTCCGCAGGATCGGCGCGTACAGATTCTGACGCTGACGCCGCAAGGGCGCAAAGCCTTCAAGGCGATGGCCGAGCAGCATGAAGGCTGGATCGCCGACCTTTTCGCCGGGCTCGACCCCGCGCAGACGACGCAGCTTTTCCGGCTGCTCGGCGACACCAAGACATCTTTGCATCGCGCCATCTCCGCCCGGACGGAGCCCCCAGCCGATGCCGCCGCCAAGGGAGAGGCCTGATGGGCTCGATCGCCAACGCCACCACCTTGCCGCTCTCCGATTTCGTGCCCGAGCATTTCGGCCTGTCCGTCTCCGGCAAGGTCGCGACGGTGACGCTGAACCGGCCTGAGAAAAAGAATCCGCTGACCTTCGCAAGCTACCGCGAACTCACGGATTTCTTTCTCGCCGCGCAGAAGGATGAGGGCGTCAAGGCGATCGTCGTCACCGGCGCCGGTGGCAATTTTTCCTCGGGCGGCGATGTGTTCGAGATCATCGGCCCACTGGTCGCGATGGAGACCAGGGAGCTGCTGAAATTCACCCGGATGACGGGCGAGCTGGTCAAGGCGATGCGGGGCTGCCCACAGCCGATCGTGGCGGCGATCGACGGCGTCTGCGCGGGGGCCGGTGCGATCATGGCGATGGCGTCGGATCTCAGGCTCGGCACGGCGAGCAGCAAGATCGCCTTCCTGTTCAACCGCGTCGGCCTCGCAGGCTGCGACATGGGCGCCTGCGCGATGCTGCCGCGCATCGTCGGCCAGGGGCGCGCGGCCGAGCTGCTCTATACCGGCCGCTCGCTGAAGGGCGAGGAAGCGGAGCGCTGGGGCTTCCTGAACCGCCTCTGCGCGCCGGACGCCGTGCTGGCCGAGGCGCAAGCGCTGGCAGCCGAGCTGGCGGACGGGCCGACCTTCGCCAATGCCATGACCAAACGCATGCTCGAAATGGAATGGGCGATGTCGGTCGAAAGCGCGATCGAGGCCGAGGCGGTGGCGCAGGCGCTTTGCATGCAGACCGAGGATTTCGCCCGCGCCTATCACGCCTTCGCGGCGAAGCAGAAGCCGGTCTTCGAGGGGCACTGAGATGGGCGGAGCCGCACTCGGCCTCGACATCCTCAGCGACACACTGGATTGGCCGTTCTTCGAGGAGCGGCACCGCGCCTTTGCGGGCGAACTGTCCGGCTGGGCTGATTCCTATCTGGCCGATCTGCCGCATGACGATGTCGACGAGGCCTGCCGGGCCCGTGTGGCGGCTTTGGGGGCGGCAGGGTTTCTGAAGGCCGTGGTTCCGGCGGCCTATGGCGGGCTCGGCGAAAAGCTCGATGTCCGCACGCTCTGCCTTGCCCGCGAGATCCTGGCGGCGCGCGACGGGCTCGCCGATTTCGCCTTTGCGATGCAAGGCCTCGGCACGGGCTCGATCAGTATCGCCGGTTCGGAGGCGATGAAGCGGCGCATCCTGCCCGACGTCGCGGCGGGACGGCGCATCGCCGCTTTCGCGCTCTCGGAGAAGGAGGCGGGCTCGGATGTCGCGGCGATGGCGACGACTGCGACGCCGGACGGCAACGCCCATGTCCGCATCGACGGCGAGAAAAGCTGGATCTCGAATGGCGGCATCGCCGACCATTACGTCGTCTTCGCCCGCACAGGCGAGGCGCCCGGCGCGCGCGGGCTCTCCGCCTTTCTGGTCGAGGCCGACACGCCGGGCCTGAGCGTCACCGAACGGATTGAGGTGATCGCGCCGCATCCGCTCGCGACGCTGCGCTTCGAGAGCTGCCGCGTGCCGCTCGAAAACCGCATCGGCGGCCCAGGCGACGGCTTCAAGGTGGCGATGGCGACGCTCGACATCTTCCGCTCGACGGTCGGCGCAGCAGCGCTCGGCTTCGCGCGGCGCGCGCTGCATGAGACGCTTCGCCACGCGAACAGCCGCAAGCTCTTCGGCGGCACGCTCGGCGACCTCCAGCTCTCGCAAGCCGCCATCGCCGACAGCGCAGCCGAGGTCGAGGCGGCGGCGCTGCTGGTGTATCGCGCCGCCTGGACCAAGGATCGCGGCGCGGCGCGTGTCACGCGCGAGGCCGCGCTGGCCAAGCTCGTCGCGACGGAGAACGCCCAAAAAGTGATCGACCGGGCCGTCCAGATCCATGGCGGACTCGGTGTCACCAAGGGCGTCAAGGTGGAGGAACTGTACCGGGAGATCCGGGCGCTGCGGATTTATGAGGGCGCCTCCGAAGTGCAGAAAATCGTGATCGCGCGCGAGCTTCTGAAGGCCAAGAGCTGACCGGCGAAAGCCGACGAGAACGAGGGGTCACGGCAATGCAGTTTCACCGCTCTGGTCATGTCGACAGCTTCGCGCGGGACAATCTGCCGCCGGCGGAGCAGTGGCCGCAGATCGACCTCGCCAAGGCGGGGCTCTCCTACCCAGAGCGGCTGAACGCGGTCACCGAGCTGGTCGACGCGCATGTCGCGGCCGGGCGTGGAGATCGTATCGCCATCATCGGCGACCATTTCATCTGGAGCTATACGGCGCTGGCCGAGCGGATCAACCGCATCGCCAACGTGCTGACGCGCGATCTCGGCATGGTGTCCGGCCATCGGGTGCTGCTGCGCGCCGCCAACACGCCGATGATGGTCGCGACCTATCTGGCCGTGATCAAGGCCGGCGGCGTCGTGGTCGCGACCATGCCGATGCTGCGCGCCAAGGAGCTGGTCTATCCGATCCGCAAATCGAGGATCGCGCTGGCGCTGTGCGACCACCGCTTGCTTGGCGAGTTGAACAATGCGCGCGCGCAGACGCCGGACCTCGCCCGCATCGTTGCTTTCGGCGCGGACGACAGCGAACTCGAGCGGCTGATGGCACAGCCCGGCTATGAGCGCTTCGCGCCTGTGGATACCGCGAGCGACGATGTCTGCCTGATTGGTTTCACCTCCGGCACCACCGGCGAGCCCAAGGGCACGATGCATTTCCAGCGCGATCTGCTGGTCGTCTGCGACACCTATGGCGCCAAGGTGCTGAAAGCCGATGCGGACGACCGCTTCGTCGGTTCCGCGCCGCTCGCCTTCACCTTTGGGCTTGGCGGCATGGTGCTGTTTCCCTTCCGCATCGGCGCGGCTGCCGTATTGCCCGACAAGACCGGGCCTGCCGATTTGATCGAGGCGATCGAGCGGCACAAGGCGAGCGTGATCTTCACCGCGCCGACCGCCTACCGCGCCATGCTCGACAAGCTGGACGGGCGCGATATTGCCTCGCTGCGGCTCTGCGTTTCGGCTGGAGAAAACCTGCCGAAGCCAGTCTTCGAGGCCTGGAAGGCGCGCACCGGCCTGCCCCTGATGGACGGTATCGGCGCGACAGAGATGCTCCACATTTTCATCGCCGCGCCGCGCGAGGCGATCCGGCCCGGTGCCACCGGCATCCCCGTGCCGGGTTTTGAGGCCATGATTCTCGATCCGGACGGCAAGGAAGCGCCGAATGGCACGCCCGGCCGGCTGGCGGTGCGCGGCCCGATCGGCTGCCGCTATCTCGCCGATCTGCGCCAGACGATCTATGTGCAGGATGGCTGGAACGTCACCGGCGACACCTACATCCGCGATGGCGACGGCTATTTCTGGTATCAGGCGCGCTCGGACGACATGATCGTCTCCTCCGGCTACAACATCGCCGGGCCCGAGGTGGAGGCGAGCCTGCTCGCGCACCCCGACGTGATGGAATGCGGCGTCGTCGGCGCCCCCTGCCCGGATCGCGGGCAGATCGTGAAGGCTTATATCGTGCTGCGCGCGGGTCTTGCAGGCGATGCGGCGCTCGCCAAGGCACTTCAGGAGCATGTGAAGGCGTCAGTCGCGCCCTATAAATATCCGCGCGCGATCGAATTCGTCGAGGCCCTGCCCAAGACCGCCAGCGGTAAGTTGCAGCGCTTCGCGCTCCGCGAGATCGCGCGCGGCGAAAGCTGACACCCTTTTGGATATAAGCCGCAAACGGCCAAGACGAGGCGACACCGATGTCGAACCCAACCCCTTCCCGCGCGATCCTGCCCGAGGGCTGGCCCATGCCGCGCGGCTATGCCAACGGCATGGTCGCGAAAGGCCGTGTCCTGGTGACCGGCGGGCTCGTCGGCTGGGATGCGGCTGGCGTGTTCGCTCAGGGCTTCGTCGCGCAGTTGCGGCAGACGCTGATCAACATCAAGGCCGTGGTCGAGGCTGGCGGAGGCCGCGTCGAGGATATCGTGCGCCTGACCTGGTACGTCACCGACATCGACGCTTATCGCGCGAGTTTGAAAGAGATCGGCCCGGCCTATCGCGAGGCGTTGGGCCGGCATTTTCCGGCGATGGCCGTGGTCGGTGTCGCGGCCCTGGTGGAACCTGAGGCGCTGCTGGAGATCGAAGCGACGGCCGTGATCGGCGACTGAACCAATCGGCGACCCTGCGTCAGGCCGCCGCAGCCCAGGATGTGGGAAAAAGACTCACGCTCGAAAATTCATTCATCTTTCACCAAGAAACGAGGCGCAGGCTGCTCGGTGTCGCCATCCCGGCGACGCGTATCCGGAGCAGACCCATGTCCAGTATCGGTGGGGTCGGCGGTTCAAGACCGCCGCAACATCACAAACCGCCCAGCTTCGACCAGATCGACAGCGACAGTAATGGCGGCGTCAGCCTCGATGAATTCCAGGCCAGCGCGCCGAAGAACGCCGACAAGAGCAAGACCGACGCGCTGTTCAAGACGATGGACAGCGACAATGACGGCTCCGTCAGCAAGACGGAGATGGATGCCTTCAAGCAGAAAGCGAAGAAGGCCGACGACGCGCTGAACTCGTTCCTGTTCTCGCTGCAATCGCAGGATCCCTCCTCGACGCAGCCGGCTTCCGCCAGCGACGGCAAGGACATCTTCTCGCAGATCGACACCGATTCCAGCGGTGGCGTCAGCAAGGACGAGTTCGCCAAGGCGTTCGGGGACAGCAAGCTCGGCAGCGACCGCCTGAACCAGCTGTTCAGCGCGATCGACAAGAACGGTGACGGCTCGGTCTCGCAAGACGAGGTCAAGCAGTTCCAGACCTCGATGCAGGGGAACCGGGGACATCACGGGCACCATGGCCCGCCTCCCACCCCGCCCGCAGACGTGACGAACGCCACCCAAGCCTATGGCAGCGCCTCCACCCTGACGAGCACAGCCAGCAACACGAATACGGCCTACGCGAAGAGCGCCTGAACAGGCACCTGACCCCAGGCCGGTCGACACCGGCCGGAAGCGAGATCCACGACGCCGCCGGCAGAAGCCGCTGGCGCCGCTCGAAGACCAGGCAATCGGAGCCGAAAACGCTGTGGCTCGCCGCTTCAATGAAAATCGCGGGATTTCGGCAGCACCCTGACATCGCGCGGATGGCGATGGCGCTGCAAGGGCGGATTCCTCAATTCGTCGATGCGCGGCACCGGTTCCGCGCGGTGCGTGTCGGACAGCGAAAGCAGATCGCCCGAACGGTCGAAGATGCGCTGCGCCATCAGATGCGTGACCCCTTCCGGGCTTTTCTGCACCCTGCCCTCGACCAGCATCAGCCGCGCGCCCATCACCTCACGCCGGAAGCGCTCGAACAGCCGCGCCCAGATCACGACATTGGTGACGCCGGTCTCGTCCTCCAGCGTGACGAAGATGGCGTTGCCGTTGCCCGGCCGCTGCCGCACCAGCACGATGCCGGCGGTGCGGACGAAGGTCGCGTCCGATTTCGCTTCGGTCTCGGCGCAACTCAGGATGCGCTCGCGCCGGAAGCGCGGCCGCAGAAGTTGCATCGGGTGGCCCTTCAACGAAAGCCTGATCGTCTGATAATCGGCGACGATGTGCTCGGCGAGCGGCATCTTGGGCAGCGCCTGCGTCGGCTCGGCTCCGAGTTCGCGGGCCGTAGCGGCCTGAAACAAGGGCAGCGCCGCATCGTCAGGCAGGCGCCGCACCGCCCAGAGCGCCTCGCGGCGATCCAGGCCGAGAGACCGAAAGGCATCGGCATCGGCCAGCAAACGCATGGCACGCGCCGGAAGGCCGGCGCGGCGCATCAGTTGCTCGACATCGCGGTAGGGGCCGTTCGCTTCTCTCTCCTCCGCGATGGCCTTGCCCAATTTCTCCACGAAGCCGTCGATCTGGCGAAAGCCGAGACGCAGCGCGAAGGGGTGTTTTTTCGCAAGAGATTCTGCCGAACTTTGAATGGAACCGGAGAATCCCCTCTCCTGTAAGGAGAGGGGTAGGGGTGAGGTGTCGGCCATCTGACCAGCGGAGAGCCACCTTTCGGCAGCACCGCGGTGAGGCCTCGCCTTATCGTCCAACCGCCGACCCCTCACCCTGCCCTCTCCCTCCGGGAGAGGGTTCTCCGCGCCTTCTTCGTTCAGACCGCGGCTGCCCGTTGTGCCCGCCTCCAACCCATTGTCCCAGCTACTCAGGTTCACGTCGATCGGCCGGGCTTCGACACCGCCGTTCTCTTCCGCCTCCCGCACGATCTGGGCCGGTGCGTAGAAGCCCATCGGCTGGGAGTTCAGCAGCGCGCAGGCGAAGGCGGCCGGGTGCTTCTTCTTCAGATAGGAGGAGATGTAGACCAGCTTGGCGAAGGAGGCGGCGTGGCTCTCCGGGAAGCCATAGCTGCCGAAACCCTTGATCTGATCGAAGCAGCGCTGCGCGAAAGCGCGCTCATAGCCGCGCGCGACCATGCGCTCGACCATCATCTCCTCGTAATTTCCGATGGTGCCATCGTTGCGGAAGGTCGCCATCGCCTTGCGCAGTCCGTTGGCTTCGATGTCGTCGAACTCGGCCGCGACCATGGCCAATTTCATGGCCTGTTCTTGAAAGAGTGGAACTCCGAGCGTTTTTTCCAGAACCGACTCCAGCTCGTTTTGCGGATGCGGCGGCGCGGGCTTCGGGTACTCCGCCTTCTCAATTCCCGCCCGCCGCCGCAGATAGGGATGGACCATGTCGCCCTGGATCGGACCCGGCCTGACGATCGCGACCTGAATGACAAGATCATAAAGCTTTTTTGGCTTCAGCCGCGGCAGCATGTTCATCTGCGCCCGGCTCTCGACCTGAAAGACCCCCAAGGATTTGCCCTCGCAGAGCATCTCGTAAGTTTCTTTATCATCTTTCGGCACGTCGGCGAGGCCAAGCCGGCGCCCGGTATAGCTTTCCATCAGTTCGAAAGCCTTGCGGATGCAGGTCAGCATGCCGAGCGCCAGCACATCGACCTTCATCAGCTTTAGTTCGTCGATATCGTCGCGGTCCCATTCGATAAAGGTGCGTTCGGCCATTGCGGCGTTGCCGATCGGAACCGTCTCGTCGAGGCGCCCGCGCGACAAAATGAAGCCGCCGACGTGCTGGGAGAGATGACGTGGGAAGCCAAGAAGACGAATAGCGAAATCGACCGCGCGTCGTATCGTCGGGTTCTTCGGGTCGAGCCCGGCCTGACGCACGCGCTCGTCGCCGATGCCCGTGCCCCAACTGCCCCATTGCGTGTTGGCGATGCAGGCCGTGACGTCCTCGGTCAGGCCCAATGCCTTGCCGACATCGCGGATGGCGCTGCGCGGGCGATAGCGGATCACGGTAGCGGCAATGCCGGCGCGCTCACGGCCATAGGTTTCGTAGATCCACTGAATTACCTCCTCTCGGCGCTCATGCTCGAAATCGACGTCGATGTCGGGCGGCTCCTTGCGCTCGGTCGAAAGGAATCGCTCGAACAGGACATCGCTTTCCGCCGGATCGACGGCCGTAATGCCCAGCACATAGCAGACGGCGGAATTGGCGGCCGAACCGCGGCCCTGGCACAAAATGCCCCGGCTTTCGGCGAATTCGACGATATGGCGGATGGTCAGGAAGTAGCGGGCGTATTTCAGCCGCGCGATCAGGTTCAACTCCTTGTCCAGCAGGGCTCGAACCTTTGACGGGACTCCGTCCGGATAACAAATTTCCCCGCGCTGGCGCACCAGTTCCTCCAGCCACGCCTGATCGTTCCAGCCAGGCGGCACAGGCTCGTCGGGATATTCGTATTCCAGTTGTCCGAGATCGAATTCGATGCGGGAGAACAGGTGCTGCGTCTCGGTGATGGCGTCGGGCGCGTCGCGAAAGAGGCGGGCCATCTCCTGCGGGGTCTTGAGGTGGCGTTCGGCGTTGGATTCGAGCAGGCGCCCGGCTCGCTCGATGGTGACGCCTTCGCGGATGCAGCTCAGCACGTCCTGCAAATCGCGCTGATCGATCGAATCGTAGAGCGCGTCGTTGGTCGCGATCAGCGGCACGCGCCGGGTGGCCGCGATGGCGGCCAGCCGCGCAAGGCGGCGGCGGTCGTCGCCCCGGCGATGCATCGTGGCGCCAAGCCACAGCGCGCCGGGAGCCGCCTCGTCGAGACGCGCCAGCAGTGCAGGCAACCCGTCGAACCTGCGCCCCGGTATCAGGATCAGCAGAAGGTCGCGTGTATCGGCGAGAAGGTCCTCGATGACGAGCCGGCATTCGCCCTTCTTCACACCATCCTTGCGATTGCCGTGGCTGAGCAGGCGACAGAGCCGGCCCCAGCCCTCGCGATTGGCCGGGTAGAGCACGATGTCGGGCGTGCCATCTGAAAAGACCAGACGAGTACCGGTCGCGAGCTTGAAATCCTTCGCCATCGCTTGAAGTTCGTGCGGCTTGAACGGCAGATCGGCGAAGGCAGGGTTCTCGATCCAGAGATATTCGCCGGGGCTGCCGCCCTCCCTGATCTTTTCGGGCGCCGGCAACCCCGTCTCTCGCAGCTCCTTCAAGGCCGCCCACGCACGCACGACGCCGGCGACCGTGTTGCGGTCGGCCAGCCCCAGGCCCGTATGGCCGAGCAGCAGCGCGGTCAGCATCATGTTCGGGCCGGGCGAGGCGCCGCGCAGGAAGGAGAAGTTCGTCGCGGCAACGGGCTCGGCGAAGGCGCTCATGGCACGGCCCGTCCTTGCCTTCCGCAGCCCTCATCCTGAGGAGCGGGCAAGGCCCGCGTCTTGAAAGATGTCCCAGGTGGCTCCGGGACCTCCTGAAACATCTTTCGAGACGCCGCTTCGCGGCTCCTCAGGATGAGGGTTGCGGCAAGGGGTGCCCAAAAAGCTTGCAGCCTCATGCGAAAAGCCCATGCAGATACCAGCGCGGCGGCGCCTGCTCGGCCTCGTAGAAGCCGATGCGGTAGAGCCAGAAGCGGTGTCCTTGCGCATCCTCGACGCGGTAATAATCGCGCATCGGCTCGTCGGAGCCGTCGCGCCACCACTCGGGCGCGATGCGCTCAGGCCCCTCGGCACGGGCGACGTCATGGATCAGGCGCCGCCAGCGGAAGCGGATCGGCGGGCCGTCCGGCACTTCGGCGATCGCCTCGACCGGATGGGGCGGCTCGAAGAGCTGGAGTGGCCGGGCCGGCGGCTCTTGCGGTTCTGGCGCGGCCCAGATGCATTCGGGTAGCGGCACGGCGGCGGAGCGCGCCTTGGCGCCTCGGACGGGATGGTGGCTGTCCTGCTCGGCAAAGCGCAGCACCCGGTCGCGGCCAAAGCGGGTGACGAGCCGGTCGACGAGATCGGCCACAGCCTCCTCCTCCACGGCCCGGCCGTCGAGACTGTGCTGGGGCGTGGCCATCGGCTCGCAGACCGGGACGGCGAGCTTGACGGCATCGAAGCCGAAGCCGGGATCGAGCGGATCGGCCAGAGCCTCGATCCGCTCGCGATAAAGCCTGAGCAGCGCCTTGGCGTCGCGCGAGGGTCGTCCGGTTTCGAGCGTGAGGCGGCGCACAGCCCCGTCGCTGCGGAAGAAGCCGATCTCGAAAACGCGCCCGCCCTCGCCGCGCGCCTCAAGCACGCGCGCCGCCTCGCCGATCAGACGGAGAACGACATCCTCGAGGCTCGCCGTGTCGGCG
Source organism: Allobosea sp. P5_A5 (assembly GCF_056400625.1). NCBI lineage: Bacteria > Pseudomonadati > Pseudomonadota > Alphaproteobacteria > Hyphomicrobiales > Alloboseaceae > Allobosea > Allobosea sp. P5_A5. The sequence continues at coordinate 278,078 of NZ_JBFUKY010000004.1, read as the reverse complement.
AAGGGCTCGGCGAAGTGACGTTCCACCACGCAGTCCGGCGGCGGGCGCAAGGGCGTGATCCGGCGGTCCTCGTGACCCAGCGTGCATCTGAGCCGGATCGCGAGTTCCTCGCCGAAGCGGGCGGTCAGCGTCTGCGAGGGACGCGCCGCCAGATCGGAAAGCGTCTTCAGCCCCGCACGGGAAAGAGCGATCACGGTCTCGGGCTCGATGCCCAGCGCCGCCGTCGGCAGGCCGAGCAACGCCGCCTCCTCCCGACCCGGCGGGAGAATGCCGCCAGGTCCGTGACGGCCATAGGCGTGGGCGGCCTCGGGGGTGCCGGCAACGGCGACCTTCAGCGCGAGGCCGAGCCGGTGCACGAGGCGCTGGATGAGGGCGACCAGCGCCTCTTCACCCCCGAAAAGATGGGCGCAGCCGGTGATGTCGAGCAGCAGCCCGTCGCGTTCGTCCAATGCGACAAGCGGGGTAAAGCGATCGCAGAAGGCAGCGATATCCTCCAGCAGAACCTGATCCGCCATCGGCTGCGATTCCAACGCGACTAGGTCGGGAATGCGGGCGCGGGCATCGGCAAGCGTCAACCCGCGCGTCAGGCCGAGCCGAACGGCGTTCCTGTCGCAATCGACGATGCGCATCGCGTTGCGGTCGATCGCGACGAGGACATGGGGTTTCTCAGCCGGCGCGCCGAAGGCCGGAATCCTGCCCCTGCGCCGCAGGCGATCCGTCGCCAGGAAGGGAAACCAGAGAGCGAGATAGCGGCGGGGCATGGTGCGTCCGGGGGGCCAATCGGTCGAAGGCGGTTCTTTCCGCAAAGAAACGTCGGTCACGGTCCCACTCCACACGCCACTCACGCTGCGCCGCGCCGCCTCTCTGGCGCAGCAAACTCACCTCGAAAGCCGGAGCCCCCGGCGCATTCGCCACGAGCGCGCGGGAGGCCAGCGAGGCCACCCGCCAGCGCGTTCGCGCCGCGCTCGGCGCTTCCCGCGCCGCCACGCGCAGCAAAAGCACGGTCACTCCCGCCCCTTCCGCCGCCAGCGAAAGACGCCGGCTCGCCGTGAGGTCGAAGGACTTGGCCTCGCCCCAGGGCTCGATCAGCACGGCGCCGAGCGCCGGGCAGCGCGCCCCTTCCGCCCCGGCCCGCAGAACCCCCTCCGCATCACGCGCCCGCACCAGCAGCAGGCGCGCTGGATCGAGCCCCAATTCGTTCAGGCCCGGGGCATGAAGTCGGCCTGTCTCGACATCAACGAAATCCTGCCTTGCCCAGAGGATCGGCCGTTCCGCGGCCTCTTCGACTCCGCCCGCAGCGCGTAAGGCGAGGCCGAGAGCAAAGCCCGTCGCCGCAGCCAGATCGGCCGTGCCGGCGGCATGGATTTCATGCAGGGCAGCCCGCTGAAGCCCTCCCGCCAGCACGATGTCGATGTCCGGCACGCCGAGCGCGACACGGCCGGCCGCGACGGGGCCGGCGCGCAAGGCCGCTGCCGCCAGGGTGCTGCGCAGATCGGACAGGGAGGGCGAGGCGGCGTTCTGCATGCGAGGACAGGATCTTTTGTTCGCTCTTTGTTCCGATACAGAACGACACAGATATGGCCGCGAGTCGAGTCCTTGCCGTCGCAAGCCGAAAGACACCCTTACCTGGGGTTTTGGACCGCTCCTTGAAGCATCATGAAAATGGAAAACTGTTTTATTCCAGCATTCTATCGCGAAGGGACATGCGCTCCGTCATCCCTCAAAACCGTGTATACGGGACCGTGGTATTCTGGGGATTACTGCCATTTCCGGTTCTGGAGTGGATGCCGGTTTCCTCTCCTTGGCATGGAAAACCCGGACCCTTCGCCATATCCGGTGCGGGACCGAACACGCCGCTTTCCCAGACCCATGCAGCATGCTTTAGCTTGCCCGCATGTGGGGGATTCTCTCGGCGTACTGGCCGCATATCTTCGCTGTCGTCTCTCTGGCGATGGCGACCGCCGCCACCGTGCATGCGGTGATGACGAAGGACGAGGTCCGCGCCGCCATCGGCTGGACGGCCGTGATCGTGCTTTCGCCCGTCATCGGTGCCGTGCTCTATGCGATTGCCGGCATCAACCGGATCCGCCGAGCGGCCATCCTTTCGCAGCGTCCAGGCCATCGCACCGGCGACGATTCGGCTTTCCATATCGGCCAGGACGAGGTTGCGGCGCTGTTCGGCCAGCGGTTCTCCGCCATGAAGACGCTGGGCGACCGCGTCGCGCGCCATCCGCTGACGCGGGGCAACACGATCCACACCCTGCGCACCGGCGACGAGGCCTATGCCGCGATGCTGGAGGCCATCGGTGAGGCTGAGCGCAGCATCCTGCTCGAGACCTATATCTTCGACCGCGACCCGATCGGCCTGCGGATCGCCGATGCGCTGATCGCCGCGAAAGCGCGTGGTGTCGTCGTCAAGGTTCTGATCGACGCCGTCGGCGCGCGCTATTCGGTGCCGAGCATCGCCGGCCGTCTGGCCCAGGGCGGTATCGATGTGCGCGTCTTCAACGGCAACATCATCGTCGGCTTAAGACTGCCCTATGCCAATCTGCGGACCCACCGGAAGATCATCGTCGTCGACGGGACGGTCTCCTTCATGGGCGGCATGAACATCCGCCAGGGCTTCACCTCCGAGTTCTCGGGAGATGGCGCAGCCCATGACACGCATTTCCGCGTGACCGGGCCGGTTGTGGCCGACCTCTTCGCCATCGCGAGCGAGGATTGGCGCTTCACCACGAATGAAGCGCTCGAAGACGAGGTCTGGGACATCCCACCCCCGCCCGAAGCGGATTCGCCCGTGCTGATGCGGGCCGTGCCGTCCGGCCCCGATTCCTGCCTGGAGAACAATCACAAGCTGCTGATCGGCGCGCTGTCGATCGCACGGCGCTCGGTCAAGGTCATGTCGCCCTATTTCCTGCCGGATCAGGAGCTGATCAGCGCCCTGGTGACGGCGGCGCGGCGCGGCGTCTCGATCGACATCGTGGTGCCGGCGGTCAACAATCTCGTGCTGGTCGACCGCGCGATGACGGCGCAGTTCGACCAGATGCTCAAGAATTATTGCCGGATCTGGCGCTCGACCGGCCCGTTCGACCATTCGAAGCTCCTCGCGATCGATGGCTCATGGGCCTATGTCGGCTCCTCCAACCTCGACCCGCGCTCGCTCCGGCTCAATTTCGAGATCGATGTCGAGGTTCTCGACCATGGTTTCGCCGGCGGAATCGAAGCGCGGATCGATACCGCGATCGAGACGGCGCAGCCGGTGACGCTCGACGCCTTGCGCGCCCGCTCCTTCCCCATCCGCCTCATCGACCGCCTGATCTGGCTCGGCTCGCCCTATCTCTAAGAATGGTCACGAACCCGACCTTTTCGTTCGTAGATTAGTTTCACGATTCGAGCCGACCTTCCCCAACAGCTGGCGCCGCGATGCAGAAAAAGAGCCCGAGCCTGCCGGCCAGCATCATCGCATCGCTGCGCGAGCGCCGTCGCGGCGGGGGGGCTCCGATGGGAGCGCGGCAGGCCGGGACGCTCGTCGCCTCCTACAATGTCCACAAATGCGTCGGCGTCGACGGCCGCTTCGACCCCGAACGCATCGCGAGCGTGATCGCCGAGATCGGGCCGGACGTGATCGCCCTGCAGGAAGCCGACAAGCGCTTCGGTGAGCGCCACGGGCTGCTCGACCTCGCCTGGCTGGAGCGCGAGACCGGCCTGCTGCCGGTTCCGCTGACACCGCGCGGAGCGTCCCATGGCTGGCATGGCAATCTCGTGCTGTTCCGGCAAGGACTGGTGCGGGACGTTCACCAGGTCACGCTGCCGGGGCTGGAGCCGCGCGGCGCGCTTGTCGTCGATCTCGACCTGGCGGACGGCACGCCGCTCAGGCTGGTCGCGGCGCATCTCGGCCTGCTGCGGCGCTCGCGTTCCCAGCAGGCGCGCATGATCATCGACATCATGCGCGGTCGCCAAGAGCGACTGACGCTGCTGATGGGCGATCTCAACGAATGGCGGCTCGGACCGCGCTCGTCGCTGGAAGCCCTCGGCCCCGCCTTCGGCACTCTCCCCGTCCCGGTGCCGAGCTTCCCGTCCGGCCTTCCGCTGTTGGCGCTGGACCGCATCATCGCCAACCGGCCGGAAACCCTGTCGCAGGTGGAGGTCCACGATACGCCGCTGGCGCGGGCGGCCTCGGACCATCTGCCGATCAAGGCCTATATCGATGCGGCGCTAGCCAGCCTGCAGCTCGGCGAAGCCCCTTTTCTGACGGATAATTTCGCGCTTTCATCCGCTGCAGAAGCTGAATCCGCGCCCCTGGCGGGGCTGATGGCCGGTGAGCCGCGCGACAAGCGTAATGGCGAGCTCGTCCGCAAGGCCGGCGCCAAGCTGAGGCGCGCGGTTGGCCGCACGCTGGGACGGCGGGATGGGCCGCGGCAGTAAACGCGTCCGATGCTCTTCACCGTCATTGCGAGCGTAGCGAAGCAATCCAGAAGGACTGGGTTGAACGTCTAACCCAGTCCCTCTGGATTGCTTCGTCGCTGCGCTCCTCGCAATGACGGCCTGAGCACAACGGCACCTTCCTGCCGCTCCGTCATGACGCTCATGCACCGTGCCGCTGGCTATCCGCCCCGAAGCGCGCAATCTGACGCTTCCAGAGTCGCTTGCCACGCGGACTTCAGATGCAGGTTTCGCCCGTCGAACGGCCCAGTGCCGCGGATCTCTTCCTGATCTTCGCACGCATCGGGCTGACCAGCTTCGGCGGCGGTCTGTCGGGCTGGCTGCTGCGGGAATTCGTGCAGCGGCGGCGCCTGATGAGCGAGGAGGAATTCCTCAACGGGCTCTCGATCGCGCAGGCCCTGCCGGGCGTCAACGTCACCAACATGGCGATCTGGATCGGATACAAGCTGCGCGGGCGCAACGGCGCCATCGCCTCCTGGCTCGGCATCATCGTGCCGGCGGCGATCGTGATCGTCGGGATCAGCCTGATCTTCACCGCCCTTTCCGGCTTTTCGTTGACGCATGTCGCCTTGTCCGGTGCGGCCGCAGCGGCGATCGGGCTTTCGCTCTCAATGGGGCTGACGGCGGCGCGCCGGGTCCCGCGACGCGCCTTCCCGCTCGCAGTGATGGCAGCAACCTTCGTGGCCGTCGCCTTCCTGCAGTTCCCGCTGATCTGGACCGTGCTGGTCGCCGGCTCGCTCAGCGTCGCCGTCTCCTACCGCAACGGCTAGCCTCGATGCCTGCTATCGCCTGGAGCATCCTGCTGGTCTTCCTGCCGCTGTCGGTCGTCACCATCGGCGGCGGGCAAAGCGCGATTGCCGACATGCACCGGCAGATCGTCGATGTGCATGGCTGGATGACGGCGTCGCAATTCGTCGATGCTTTCGCGATCGCAAGGCTGGCGCCCGGTCCCGGCTCGCTGCTGGCGACGCTGATCGGCTGGCAGATCGCCGGGTTCTGGGGAGCGCTGGCGGCCACCATCGGCATCTTCGGCCCCACCGCGCTGCTGATCTACGGCGTCGCGCATCTCTGGTCGCGCTATGAGGGCGCGCGGCTGCTGACGGCGCTGGAGCGGGGGCTGCGGCCGGTCGCGGCGGGCATGATCCTGGCGGCGAGCTATGTCCTGATCCGCTCGCTCGACTCGGGCTGGATCGGCCGTGGGCTCGCCTTGGCCTCGACCGCGCTGCTGATGGCGACGCCGGTCAACCCGCTGCTGCTGATCGGCGGCGGGGCGGGCTGCTTCGTCGTGCTGCACATGCTCGCGCTGGTCTGACGCGGAATCGATCACCGTTTTGCAGGATTGGCCGGACTAAAAGCGGCTCTATTCCAGCCCCTATTGTCCGCTATCTGAGGTGGCGCTCAGCGGCGCAAGGCGCCGAGCGGCTCGGCCGCATATCTCAGAAAAATCCGCGCCCTGCCGCCGCGCGCTCGGCCAGGAGGGACGCGACTTCGTAGCCGCGCCCGTCGCGCCGTGCCGTCTCCTGCGCTGTCGCAAGGATCGCCGGCAGTCCGAGCGTCTCGGCATAGTGCATCGGCCCGCCACGCCAGCCCGGAAAACCGTAGCCGTTGACCAGCACCAGATCGATGTCCGAGGCCCGCGCGGCGATGCCTTCGGCCAGGATTTTCGCGCCTTCGTTGACCATGGCCGCGATGACACGCTCCTGAATCTCGGCAGCGGAGAATTTACGCTGCGGCCGGCCCGTCGCCGTCGCATGAGCACGGACCATCGCCTCGACCGCCGGATCGGGCTGCCGTTTGCCGTCCTCGTAGCGATACCAGCCCTTGCCCGCCTTCTGGCCGAAGCGACCCTGTTCGCAAAGCCGGTCGATCAACGGCACGTCGCGCTGGTCTTTCGGGCGAGTTTCGGTGAGGCGTTTGCGCCGCGCCCAGGCAATGTCGAGGCCGGCGAGGTCCTGTACCGCGAACGGGCCCATCGCCATGCCGAATGCTTCCAGTGCGACGTCGATCTCCTGCGGCAGGGCGCCTTCCTCCAGCATGAACTCGCATTGCGGGCGGAACTTCGCCAGTATCCGGTTGCCGATGAAGCCATCGCAGACGCCCGACATCACCGCGATCTTGCGCAGCTTGCGGGCGATGGCAAAGCCGGTCGCCAGCGTTTGCGGCGATGTCCGCCGCCCTCGCACGATCTCCAGCAGCTTCATGATGTCGGCCGGCGAGAAGAAGTGGAGCCCCAGGAAGCGCTCCGGCGCCGGCAGGATGTCGGCCATCGCCTCGATATCGAGATAGGAGGTGTTGGTCGCGATCAGCGTCTCGGCGGGGACCGTCGCTGCGATCCGTCGCAAGAGATCGAGCTTCACCTGCATGTCCTCGAACACCGCCTCGACCACGAGGTTGCAGGATGCGAGCGCCGCCATGTCGAGAGCGGTCGCAAGCCGCGACAGCCGCTCGTCGCGCATGGTCTCGGTGATCCGGCCGGAGCGAAGCGAGCGCTGATAGAGCCCTTCGATGCGCTCGCGGCCGGCTGCTAGCGCAGCGTCGCTCGCCTCCAGCAAAGTGACGCTGTAGCCGGCATCGAGGAAGGCGACCGCGATCCCCGAGCCCATCGTGCCGCCGCCGATGACCCCGATATGAGCGATGGGAAGCGGGCGCACCCCGTCGAGCTCGGGCAGCTTGGACGCCTCGCGTTCGGCCATGAAGAGATGGCGCAAGGCGCGAGACTGGTCCGAATCCCTCAGTTCGAGGAACGTCCGACGCTCGGCCGCGAGCCCTTCCTCGAAGGATCCGTTTACCGCCGCCTCGACCAGCTCGATCGCCTTCAATGGCGCGATCTGGCCCTTGGCCGCTCGGCAGAGCTTGTTGACGGCGGTCTGCCAGTCCGAGATAGATGGTGCCGTCACCTGACGCTGCGAGGTCATGACCGGCGCATGCCCGGCCAGCTCGCGCGCAAAGCGGAGCGCGGCTTCCCGCAGATCGCCTTCGGCGATCCGGTCGACAAGGCCCAGCTTCAGCGCTTCCACGGCGCCGAGCATCCGGCCGCTAGCGATGAGATCGAGCGCGGCGACGGGTCCGATCAGGCGCGGCAGCCGCTGCGTGCCACCGGCACCCGGCACCAAGCCCAGCTTGACCTCGGGCAGGCCGACCGACCCGGACGCAGCGATAATGCGGGCATGAGCCGCAAGCCCGATCTCGCAACCAGCGCCCAGGGCCGTGCCATGCCAGGCGACGATGACGGGCTTGGCGCACGCTTCGATCTCGCCCAGCACATCCGGCAGATGTGGCTCACGCGGTGGTTTGCCGAATTCGGTGATATCGGCGCCGGCCGTGAACGTCCGCCCGGCGGCCGCGATGACGATCGCCCGGACGGTTGCATCCTCCGCAAACTCGCGGATGGCCTCGAGAAGGCCATGCCTGACGCTCTGGGACGTCGCATTGACCGGAGGGTTGTCGATCTCGACCACTCCGATGCCATCGGCACGCGCAAGCCTGATCCCACTCATCAAAGCTTCTCCCGACCGCTACGGCACCGGCATTCAGGGATCGCGGATAGGCATCGCCGCCGCCACCGTCAACCCGCGTCGCCCCAGCTCGGCGGCAGTGCCCTTCCAGCCACATGATGCTCCGGAAGCGCGGTCGGCGGTCGATTTGCCCTAGCGTCTGCGGTTGGCTAAGCGCCTTATGATCAACTCGTTCGCCGGCTCGCTCCTTTTGCGGCCACCCTGTACAGATGCAGACGGCAGACCTCACAAGGACAGGCCGTCGCATGATGAGACAAGCAGTGCGCGAAACCGCCGATGCGACGACAGCCGACGCCCGGACGAGCCTCGGCATGAACGAATTCCGGATCGAACCCGCCATTCTGGCCCGCAAACGCGTCGTCATCTTCGATTTCGACGGCACGCTGGCCGACAGCGTCGAGTGGTTCTTCGGCGTCGTGAACCAGCTTGCGCGTCGCTATGGCTTTCGCGAGTCGACGCCCGAGCAGCTGGACGCGCTACGCGGCAAATCTCCGCTGGAGATCCTGACGGCGCTCGGCATTCCCAGGTGGAAGCTGCCTGCGATCGCCCGCCACACCCGCGCGCTTGCCGCCCAACATATCGACCAGATAAAGCTTTTCGACTGGGTCGGAGAGCTGCTGGCGGAGCTGAAGGCGAGCGGCATGCTGATCGTCGTCGTCAGTTCCAATTCTGCCGCCAACATCGAATGGGTTCTGGGGCCCCATGCCGCTTTCATCGACCATTACGAAACAGGCGCGTCCCTTCTCGGCAAGTCGCTGAAGTTCAAGCGCGTGCTCAAGCGGCTGGGCGTGCGGGCGGACGAGGTGCTCTCCGTCGGGGACGAGGTCCGCGACATCGATGCCGCGCGTCGGGCTGGCATCGCCAGCATCGGCGTCGCCTGGGGCGCGTCCCATGGCGCGGCCCTGGTGGCGGCGCAGGCCGCACAGCTCGCGATGACGCCCGATCAGCTGAAATCGTTTCTCCTGCCACGATAAGCAGGCCTACACGCCGCCCGATCTGTCCTTACGGTTGGGCGACCGGCTCTGCTCCCGCGCGAGCCTCAATTGAAGATGAGCTTCACGCAACCATTGATCGACCCCTGACGCGACCGGATCGTCACGCTCGATCTCGCGCTTGAGAGCCTGCAGCTCCTCCTCGGCAGCCTCAGCCCTTGCGCGCGCGGCCGCAGCATCGGCCTCGGCCAGGATGGCGCGATCCTGCGCCTCCTGCATCGAGGCGACCGCTTTGCGGGCGATCTCATAGGCGTTGCTCGCCAATCGCTCCGAGCGGCGCTGGGCCTCCCGCAGCTTTTCACCGGTCTCGCGGATGAATTGCAGCGACGAGGAGCAGTCCTGAACCGGCTCTTCGGGTTCCGACAGAAGCGGCGGCTTTTCCTTCGATTTCGCGATAAGCTCGGCGAAGCGCGCAAAGAGTTCGACATCGCCATGTTTCGGCGAAAAAGGACCGGCAGACGGCTCGATCTCCGCATTCATGTCGGCATCACGGCAGGAGGCTCGACAATTCGAACTCGATCGCCTTTTGCAGACCGACCAGATGGTTCTCCGCCTCGACCGCCCTCGCCTCAGCCCGGCTCAGCCGCTTTTGAAGCTCGATCTCGGCAGCGGCCATCTCCTCGCAGCGCGTCACCGCGGCAACGGCGAGCGCATTGGCCTCGGCCCTGCCGGTGTCGGCGACCTTGACCTTGCCGTGCCAGCTCCGGATCAACTGCTCGAGCTTGTCCGCTTCGCTCTGGCGCTCGTCCTTTTCGCGGCGGAGCTGGTCGCGAAGCGTCGCAAGCTGCCGGTTCGCGACCTCGTTTTCATGCTGTAGCGAGCGGATCAGCTCGGCCGCGCGCTCCACGCAAGCCAGCGTGGTATGAAACCCTGGGTCATCGCGCAGCGTGATCGGCCCGGCCTGGACGGGCTTGGTCAGCGCCCCCGACTCTGCAACCAGTTTAGGAAATCCGGCGGTTTCGCTCATGTCATCCACTGATGCCTGTCAAGGCGACGACAACGTCGAGATCAACTTAAAGTTGCAATCTCATCAATACGTTATCGGCTATCGGCCCCCCAGCCCGACTCTCTTCCTACGGTTCAGTCAGGGACGGCCGTCTCCTCCCGGTCGTCCGAAGCGGCGGGATCAGAGCCCTTTTTAAGCATCGGGGTGAAGGACGCGACGACCGTGTCATGAAGCTTCGCCAGCCAAAGTTCGGCCTCGGCTGCCCGCGTCTCGGCGAGGCCGACGCGCTCCTCGGTTTCGGCGAGTTTCCGTTCGCCACTCGCGATGACGGCGTTCAGACGCTTGATCTCGTCGCCAGCCTCTTGAAGCACCTGCGCCAGATGCTCCTCCAGCTGGTTCGCGCGTTCCTCGCCGATCCGGATCGCCTCGCTCGCCTCCTGCACGAGCTCCAGGGCGGAAGACCAGTCGCGCAATGCGGCCGGCGCCGGCGCCGCTCCCTCGATTCCCGCCTGCTCGGTCACAGGCAGCGCCAGAGGCACGACCTTGTCGGCAAGATGGAGCGGTGGCGCCTGGCGCGCACGCAGCATCCCGGAATTCAACACGGCGGGAGCAAAGGATGAGACATCCTTGAGCGCTTGATCGTTCACGTTCAGCCCCTCGTTTTCGTTATCGGTCGACAAGACATCAGGCTCCATCAGGCCGATTTGCCGGGGGGCGTGAACGGACGGACATTGCTGGCCTCATCCTCCGGCAGGGTTTCGGCGGCCTGATCGCCCTCGCCCCGGACGGCATCGCGCCAGCCGCGGCCGGAACGCTTCAACGCCTCATGCTGCTTCTGCAGCGCGACGCGGGTTTCGCGGGCGATGTCGAGCGCGCCTTGTAGCAATGTCCGCTCCGAACGCTCGTTCTCAAGATCTTCCGCCAGGCGCCGGTTGGCAAGGTCGAGTTCGGAGCGTGCCGCCTCGTGCTTGCGGGTCAGATCCGCGATCCGATCGTTCAGGCCGGTGGTGCGCAGGCTCGCCTGTTCGAGCGCCGCGTCCTTGGCGGCCAGCGCCTTGTTGAGCATCGCGGCACGGCTGTCGAGTTCGGTGCGCAGGCGCTGCGCCTCTTGGAAGCGCTCGGTCTGACGCAGGAGATCGGCCTGCAACGCCTCGACCCGCCGTTCGGCGGTGGCCCGGGCAATGCTGGCTTCCTTGAGATTGCGCTCGGCGATCCGGTGCGCCTCGTCCTTCTCGCGCAGCAGGTTGCGCGTCTGAGCCAGGAGCTGCTCGGTCGTGGACGCCCGATTTTCGGAGGCTTCGAGCTTCATCAGCAGCGCCGCACGCTCCGTCCGATAGCTGCCGACCTCGATCTCGTATTGAGATTCGGCCCGCTCGCGGGCCTCGGTCTGCGCCGCGAGATCGCCTTCGACGGCGCGCAGCTTTTGCCGGCTGGCATCGAACGCGGCCTCGATGTCCTTATGCCGCTGGGTGAGATCGGCCAGATGCCCGCTCTGCTCCTCACTGAGGATCTGGAGTCTGCGGCTGTCCTGATCGAGGATGCCGAGACGCTCGCGGGCACCCAGCAACTCGTGCTCGGAGCGCGAGAGCGCGGAATCGGCGGCCTGAGCTTCCAGCCGCAGAGCCTTGTTCTCGCCGGTCAGGGCCTTGTTCTGCTCGGTCTCGCCGAAAAGCTGACGCTCCAGATTCTCGACAGCGAGCGTCTTGTCACGCAGGGCGATCGCCTGCTCTGTCATCGCCTGCTCGCGCTCGATCAGCTCGCTTTCCGCCTGGTCGGCGCGGGCCAGCGCGTCGGCCAGCTCGTTACCGATCGCGCCGAGCCTGGCGGCCGATTCGCCGAGATCATTGCGCAGCGTGCCGCCCGATTGGCGCTCCTGCGCCAGCGAGGCCTCAAGCTCGGCAATCCGCATCCCCGAACGCGGCAGCTCGTCGCTGATCTGGATCAGCGGCTCGAGGATCGAGGAAAAGTCTTCCCGCAGGGTGCGGAGATCGTCGAGCCGGTCGAGCATCTCCCCGATGCGCTGGCGAACGACCTCGTCGCGCTGGCCGATCGCGTCCAGCGACAGCGCTTTGGCGGGAACAGGAGCCGGGCCTCGCTCACTGGGCACACGGCCGTCGCGCCTTACCTCAACCTCAGCGCCATCCGGCGACGAGGCATTGCCAGACAGGACACTGCGGAAGGTCTTCCATGCCATGACGGTCCACGATCCCATTTCCACCCAACGTTCCAGCGCCATTCAGCGTCACGCAATGAGGGCGAATCGCGGCCACGGGACTATACTTGCTGAAACCGTCGATCAAACAGAATTGGCTCGACCGACGCCCCAACAAACCTCCCACAACACGCGATCTGACTGCCTGCGGCTTGTAACGTTATTGATTATATTTATATCTCTTAGATTAACACCGCGCCGGCTCACAGTCCAGCGGCCAAAAGCCCCCATTTAACCGAACGTTAACAGCATTGTATTTCCGCACCACCGGCCCGCCAGATGCCGGAAGCAGGGTCATGCGATTGCGCGGGTACAGGTCGCGCGATTGCTTCGGCGTCGGGCGGGCGGAGTGGCAGCCGCTTCGGTCCGATGCCACGTTCGCGGAATCTTGGAAACGTCGGACATCGGCCCGCTGCGCCGAAAGCGCTCGATGCGAAAGCAGTGGAAATGGCTCCAAGGAGCGATGGCGCGGTCTACGGGAGTCGAACCCGTCTCCCCAGCGTGAAAGGCTGGTGTCCTAACCGATAGACGAAGACCGCGTGTCGTCGCGGGCCAAGGCCGCGTCGTCGAAGCGGGGCGAGGTATAGTGGGGCGAATGCCACTCCGCAAGCACCCGGCGAGAGAAATTGTGATGGCTAAGGCAATGCTCCCGCGCTTTGCTCAGACCGGGCGCGCCAGGTCGAGGATACGCAGCTCCGCCGTCTCATTGCCGCCCCAGCGATTGAGCGTCAGCGTCGCGGCGAGATGGACGCTCTCCCCGCGCGCGGCCAGCAGTGCCTGCCCCAGCGGCTCCTGCGCGGCGCGAAAGGCGACACCGCCGATCGAGCCGCCATCGCCGCTGCGCAGCTTGATCCGGATATGGCCGCCGGTGCCGATGGGTATCACCTCGATCAAACGATGCGAGGGGAACACGAAGACGGGCTCGGGACTGCCGGCGCCGAACGGCCCGGCCTTGTCGACCTCGGCGAGCAGCCTGGGCGAAGCTCCGCCCGCGCTCAAGGCCGCGTCCACCAGAAGCGCCTCGGCCTCGCTCGCACCCGCGACATCGCGGGCCAGCTGCTGGTTGAGGAAAGCGTGAAAGGCGCTCGCCTGATCTGGCCCGAGGGTGACCCCCGCCGCCATCGCGTGGCCCCCGCCCTTGACGGCGAGCCCGGCCTCGACCGCCGCCCTCACCGCGCGGCCGAGATCGACGCCGGCGATCGAGCGGCCGGAGCCGGTCGCGCCGCCGCCCGCGTTGAGGGCAAGCGCGAAGGCCGGCCGGCGGAACCGTTCCTTGAGACGCGCCGCGACCAGTCCGACGATGCCGGGGTGCCAATCGGCGCTGGCCGCGAGCAGGACCGGCAGCGCCTCGCTGACACCGGCCAATTCATGTTCGGCCTGCGAGACCGCCTCGATCACGGCCAGGCGCTCGATGTCCTGCCGCTCCTGATTCAGCCGGTTGAGTTCGGCCGCGATCGTTTTGGCCTCGACCTCGTCCGTCGTCAGCAACAGCCGGGCGCCCAGCGCGGCGTCGCCGATGCGGCCTCCGGCATTGATCCGCGGCCCCAGCAAAAAGCCGAGGTGCCAGGGTTGAACAGGGCCATCGAGCCCGGCGACGTCCATCAGCGCGGTCAGGCCCAGCCGCTTGCGAGCGCGCATCATCGCGATGCCCTGCCGGACGAAGGCCCGGTTCAAGCCTTGCAGCGGCACGACATCCGCCACTGTCGCCAGCGCGACGAGATCGAGCAGTGCCAGCAGATCGGGCTCGCCGCCTCGCGAGGCCCAGACGCCCTGACGGCGCAGCTCGCGGCTCGTCGCCACCAGCGCGAGGAAGACGACGCCCGCCGCGCAGAGATGGCCGAGACCGGAGAGATCGTCCTGCCGGTTCGGATTGACCAGGGCCTCGACGGCGGGCAGCCGCTCCGGTGCCTGATGGTGATCGAGCACCACGATATCGAGGCCGAGCCGGCGCGCCTCGGCGAAGGGCTCGTCGCTGGTGGTGCCACAGTCGACCGTGACGAGCAGGGTGGCGCCCTCGCCCGCCAGCATCCTGATCGCCTCGCTGTTGGGCCCGTAGCCCTCGATCAGGCGATCGGGAATATGGATGCGAGGGCGCGCTCCCGCCTCTTGCAGGAAGCCCGAGAGCAGGGCCGACGAGCAGGCGCCGTCGACATCGTAGTCGCCGAAGATCGCGACGCGCTCCCCGGTCACCGCGGCGCGCGCCAGGCGTACAGCGGCCGGCGCCATGTCGGTCAGCACCGAGGGATCGGGCAGCAGGTCGCGCAGCCTCGGCTCGAGAAAGCGCAGTGCTTCGCTGGGCTCGACGTCGCGCGCGGCGAGCAGGCGCGCGACGATGTCGGACAGCCCTTCCTGCTGGCTCAGTGCCTCGGCGCGGCCGAGGCCGGGCATGTCCAGCCTGTCCCGCCAGGGGCGGCCGAGCGCGGAGCGGGTCACGCCGAGAAAGGCGCGGGATGTCGGCAGACTCATGATGTCCCGGCGTCGCGCAAGCGGGGCGCGAGGTCAACCGCCAATAGCTTTCCGGCTCGAGCCTCCAACGCAAAACGGCCGAGCCAAGGCCCGGCCGCATGCGGAACGCCTAGCGCCCGGCTCAGTCGAGCTTGAACTTGCCGAAGTCGCGATGTTCGCCCTGGATGCGGCGAACCGTGCCGGTGATCGAGCGATAGACGATCGTTTCGGTTTCGATCACGTCCTTGCCGAACCTGACGCCCTTGAGCATGCCGCCATCGGTGACGCCGGTGGCGCAGACGATGGTGTCGCCAGAGGCCATCTCTTCCATGCTGTACTTCTTGTTGGGATCGGTGATGCCCATGGTGAGGGCGCGTGCGCGTTTCTCCTCGGTGTCGAGGATCAGGCGGCCCTGCATCTGGCCGCCGACGCAGCGCAATGCCGCCGCCGCGAGCACGCCTTCCGGCGCGCCGCCGATGCCGAGGTAAAGGTCGATGCCGGTCTTGTGCGGCTCCGTGCAGTAGATCACGCCGGCGACATCGCCATCGGTGATCAGGCGGATCGAGCAGCCGGTCTTGCGGACCTCCTCGATCAGCTTGGCATGGCGCGGGCGGTCCATGATCAGCGTGGAGATCTCGCTCGGCTTGACGCCCTTGGCCTTGGCCAGCGCGTAGATGTTGTCCGTCGCCGAGGCGTCGAGATCGACGACACCGCGGGCATAGCCCGGGCCGATCGCGATCTTGTTCATGTAGACGTCAGGCGCGTTCAGGAGCTTTCCAGCTTCGGCCATCGCCATCACGGCGATGGAATCGGGCATATCCTTGGCGCAGAGCGTCGTACCTTCGAGCGGATCGACCGCGATGTGGACCTTCGGGCCCTGCTTGTTGCCGACCTTCTCGCCGATAAAGAGCATCGGAGCCTCATCGCGCTCGCCTTCGCCGATGACGATCTCGCCGTCGATCGGCAGGCGGTTCAATTCGCGGCGCATCGCATCGACGGCGGCCTGGTCGGCGGCCTTCTCATTGCCGTGGCCGCGCAGGCGGGCGGCGGCGACGGCGGCGCGCTCGGTGACGCGCACCAGCTCCATCGAAAGGTAGCGCTCGATGATCTGATCGGGGGAAATACGGAGATCGGCGGACATAAAAGGCTCCTGTTGAAGGAAGTCGGCACTCGGCGAGAGGCAGTCGATAGAACCGATTGCCTCTTGCTTACCGCCTACTCCCGCTCGATGCGAATGACTTGCGGCGGTTCGACGACGTGGCCGTCGGCCGAGACTTTCTCCAGCGCCGCGCGGATCACGGTTTCGCTGGTGGCGTAGGTGATGAGCACGACCGGCACGGGCGCGCCCGAGCGGCCGCCCGGATCGCGGCTCGCGGCCTCGGGCGAGCGGCGCTGGACGATGCTCTCCAGCGAGATATCGGCCTCCGCCATGCGCGTGGCGATGGCCGCCATCCCGCCCGGACGATCGGCTACCGCCAAGCGGATGTAATAGCCACCCTCATGGCGCTGCATCGGCGCGCGGGTCGGCTCCTCGAGGCGTGCCACAGGCAGGCCGAAGGGCAGGCCCGCCGTGCCGCGCGCGACATCGGCAATGTCGGCGACGACGGCCGAGGCCGTGGGATCGCCGCCGGCTCCCGGGCCGACGAGCGTGATCTCGCGCACCGCATCGGCATCGATCGAGACGGCGTTGAGCACGCCCATGACCTGCGCGATGGGCGAAGCTTTCGGCACCATTGTCGGGTGCACCCGCTGCTCGATGCCGGTCTTGGTGCGCTCGGCGACACCCAGCAGCTTGATGCGATAACCGAGATCGTCGGCCATCTTCAGGTCGAGCGGCGTGATCGCCGAAATGCCTTCGACGTGAATCGCTTCGGCGTCGATCTTCGTGCCGAATGCGAGGCTGGTCAGGATGGCGAGCTTGTGGGCGGTGTCGAAGCCCTCGACATCGAAGGTCGGGTCGGCTTCGGCATAGCCGAGCCGCTGGGCGTCCTTCAGACAGTCCGCGAAGGTCAGGCCTTCGAGCTCCATGCGCGAGAGGATGTAGTTGCAGGTTCCGTTCAGGATGCCCGACAGGCGGGTGATATTGTTGCCGGCGAGCGCCTCGCGCAGCGTCTTCACCACAGGAATGCCACCGGCCGAGGAGGCCTCGAAGGCCAGCGCCGCGCCGTTGGCCTCCGCCAGTTCAGCCAGTGCGATACCGTGGGCCGCGAGCAGAGCCTTGTTGGCCGTCACGACGGACTTTCCTGCTGCCAAGGCAGCCTCGACGGCCGCTTTGGCCGGTCCTTCCGAACCACCCATCAATTCGACGAGGCAATCGATGTCATCGGACTGCGCGAGCGCCACGGGATCATCGAACCAGGCCAGCCCGCCGAGATCGATGCCGCGATCGCGGCTCCGGTCACGCGCCGAGACGCCGACGACGCGAATGGCCCGGCCGCAGCGAGAGGCAAGCGCGTTTTCCTGTCGCCGCAGGATCTTCAGCACCGACACGCCGACCGTTCCCAGCCCGGCAAGGCCGATGCGCAGGGGCTGCGAGGCGTTGGAGGCGAGCGCGCTGGTCATCGGCGCGGGGTCGCACGGGGCGGTGCACGAGTCAACGATGAAGCGGCGCGGATCTGCGGTCCGGAGCGGCCCGCGCCTCAGCCGAAGTGGCAGATAATCTCGGCGGCGACGCGCTTCACCTTGCCGTCCTCGAAGCCGAGATAGACGCGCAGAAGGTTGCTGACGAAGGCGGTCGTCTTGACGGTGTGCACGGCCTCCAGCGTCGCGCCTTCCGACACCGCGCTGTTCTCGATTTCCGGCTTCCAGAACCACGCCGAGGGCGGGGCGATCGTCGCGCCGGCCAGGATGCGTTCCGCCTCGGCGCGGTCGGTGCCGAGCGGGATGTTGCGCGTCACCGCCTCGGTGACGTCGCGGGCGCATTCACGGGCATTGCCCTCGACCAGTACATCCTGAACCAGCTTCGAATCCGTCTGCGGGATGCGGCCCTTCGAATAGTCGTAGGTCGCCACGAGACAGATCACCGCGAAGGCGGCGAAGGCGATGCCGAGCAGGCGGCCTTTACGTTGCATGACAGCAGGTCCCGGAGGCGACGCGGAATCGAGGTTCCGCTGCGTTCCGGTTCCCATGTTTTCAGGGCGCGGTCCAGAGCCATTGTCCGTCATTGCGAGGGGCGTCAGCGACGAAGCAATCCAGGGGGCCGATTGCGACGGTTCAACCCAGTCCTGCTGGATTGCTTCGCTGCGCTCGCAATGACGGAGCCGGTCATCGCCGCTTGAGCGCCGCCCTACCCCGCCTTCGGCATCTGGATGACATTGTGGAGCGTCGCGTCGGCGCCCTTTAGGAAGCGGCCGATATTACGGGCTGCCTGACGGATGCGCTGCTCGTTCTCGACAATGGCGATGCGGACGAAATCGTCGCCATGCTCGCCGAAGCCGATGCCGGGCGCCACCGCGACCTCTGCCTTCTCGATCAGCAGCTTGGAGAACTCCAGCGAGCCGAGATGGCGGAATTTCTCGGGAATCGGGACCCAGGCGAACATCGACGCTTCTGGCGCCGGAAACTCCCACCCTGCCTTGCCGAAGCTCTCGACCAGCGCGTCGCGGCGCTTGCGATAGATATCGCGCATATCGCGGATGCAATCGTCGGGGCCGTTGAGGGCCGCCGCCGCCGCCACCTGGATCGGGGTGTAGGCGCCGTAATCGAGATAGGATTTCACACGCGCCAGTGCCGCCAGCAGGCGCTCGTTGCCGACCGCGAAGCCCATGCGCCAACCAGCCATCGAGAACGTCTTCGACATCGAGGTGAACTCGACCGCGACATCGATCGCGCCCGGCACCTGCAGTATCGAAGGCGGCGGACTGCGGTCGTCGAAATAGACCTCGGCATAGGCCAGATCCGACAGCAGGATCAGCTCATGCTTCTTCGCGAAGGCGACGAGATCTCGATAGAAATCAAGCGACGCGACATAGGCTGTCGGGTTGGCCGGGTAGCACGTGACCAGCGCGATCGGCTTCGGAACCGAATGGATCATCGCCCTTTCCAGCGCCGGAAACATTGCCGGCGTCGGCTCGGCCGGAACGGAGCGGATCACACCGCCCGCCATCAAAAACCCAAAGGCGTGGATCGGGTAACTCGGGTTCGGGACCAGCACGACGTCACCCGGCCCGGTGATCGCCTGCGCCATGTTGGCGAAGCCCTCCTTCGAGCCGAGGGTGGCGACGACCTGGGTTTCAGGGTTGAGCTTCACGCCGAAGCGACGCTCGTAATAGTTGGCCTGGGCGCGGCGCAGGCCGCCGATGCCCTTGGAGGCCGAATAGCGGTCGGTACGCGGCTTCCCGGCGGTTTCGACCAGCTTCTCGATCACATGCTTCGGCGCCGGCAGATCGGGATTGCCCATGCCCAGGTCGACGATGTCGACGCCCTTGGCCCGCTCGGCGGCCTTGATCTTGTTGACCTGCTCGAAAACATAAGGCGGCAGCCGCTTGATGCGGTGAAAATCGGTCATCTCGAACAGGTCCCGGTGCCGCGTATCAAGTCGCCCTTCGGCGCCCCGATCACTTCCTTGCGTCAAGGGTGCTTAGCATCGCATCTTTCGCCAGAACAGAGGAAAAGGCGCAAGATTTTTGCGAGTTGCCGCCGCGCCGTTCGATCCGAAGGTCAGATCATCCTGCGAGCTCGTAATTACGGCTCGGTCCGGCCGAAGGCTACCGGGGGCTCAATTCGTCGGGATCTGCGCCGGTTTGGGTGCCGCCGTCGTCCCCAGGGCCTTGGCGTTGTTGCCCGCCGCCTCGTTAGCCTTCTGCTTGCCCTCGAGCTGCTTCTGGATGTTCTCGAAATTTGCCCGCGGCTTGCAGGGGTCTTTCGGATCGCGAATCGGCGTGGGAGCCCTGAAACGGGCGGCCTGGCCGCTCGCCACATAAGGAGGCGGCGTGGTCGGGCCAGGGCAGAGTTGCGTGGTACGGACGTCCTGCCCGACGGCGATATAGTCGGTCTGGGCCGGGCGGGTCTCGCGGACGAAGGCCTTGGCCTCCTGCGGTGTCGTCGCCATGCCGACGGCCTCGGCCGTCCCTTTCACCACGCCTTCGTCGGAGGCGCAGCCCGCCAAGGCGAGTGCCGATCCCAGCACCAGGGCCGGCAGCATCTTCGCGGACAAACAGGTCGGCATTCGGGACATCCAGCTCATTGTCGAATTTCGTTGGTAAAGCACAGAGACAGCGTCCTTAATACAACCAAATTGGGAAGCCATGCGCTACCTCAAGGCTAAAAGGGGAGGACGGATCATGGGGCGGGACTCAACGAATGGTCCGACGACGGACCCAGGCGGCCCCTCTGCGCCGACACCTGACTTCGATCAGTTCGCGCAAAACATGGGGCGGCTCGTCGAGGAGTATGGCAAGGTCACGGCCGCCTATATCAAACCGATCGAACGCGGGGAGGCCAAGCCCAGCCAAGGCGAAGAGGCTAGCGATATGGTCAAGACGCTTGGCCGCGTCGCAGAACGCTGGGTCAACGACCCCGCGAAGATCATCCAGGCGCAGGCCGCGCTCACCGGCGACTTCATGAATCTGTGGGGCGCGGCCTTCAAGCGCGCGAATGGCGATGCCGCCGACCCGGTCGTCGAGCCCGACAAGCGCGACGGGCGCTTCAAGGACCCGGACTGGTCGGGCCAGCCGATGTTCGACTTCATCAAGCAAGCCTATCTCATCGGCTCGCGATGGGCCGAGATGATGGTCGATCAGGCCGACGGGCTGGACGAGCACACCCGCAACAAGGCGCGCTTCTACATCAAGCAGATCGCGGGGGCGCTCTCCCCTACAAACTTCATTGCCACCAATCCGGAGCTGATGCGGGAGACCTTGCAGCAAAACGGGGAAAATCTCGTGCGCGGCATCAAGATGTTCGCCGAGGATGTCGAGGCTGGCGGCGGCGAACTCAAGATTCGCCAGTCGGACCCGAGCCGCTTCGAGGTCGGCGTGAACATCGCGACCACGCCGGGCAAGGTGATCTTCCGCAACGACGTCATGGAGCTCATCCAATACGCGCCCACGACTCCGCAGGTGCTCAAGCGCCCGCTCCTGATCGTGCCGCCCTGGATCAACAAATTCTACATCCTCGACCTCAACCCGGAGAAAAGCTTCATCCGCTGGTGCGTCGAGCAGGGGCTGACGGTGTTCTGCATCTCCTGGGTCAACCCCGATGCCCGCCACGCCGCCAAGGACTTCGAGAGCTATATGCGCGAGGGCATCTTTGCGGCTCTGGGCGCGATCGAACAGGCGACAGGCGAGAAGAAGGTTTCGACCATCGGATATTGCGTCGGCGGCACGCTGCTCGGGGTGACCCTCGCCTACATGGCCGCCACCGGCGACAAGCGGATCGGGAGCGCGACATTCTTCACGACGCAGGTCGATTTCTCGCAAGCCGGCGAGCTTTCGGTCTTCGTGGACGAAGACCAGATCCGCGCCATCGAGGAACAGATGGCCCGCACCGGCTTTCTGGACGGCTCCCGCATGGCCGGGGCCTTCAACATGCTGCGGCCGAACGATCTGATCTGGTCCTATGCCGTGAACAATTACCTGAAGGGCAAAGCCCCCGCCCCCTTCGACCTGCTCTACTGGAACTCGGATTCGACACGGATGCCGGCCGCGAACCACTCCTTTTATCTCCGCAACTGCTACCTCGATAACAAGCTCGCCAAGGGCGAGATGGAAATCGGCGGCAAACGGCTCGATCTCGGCAAGGTGACGATCCCGATCTACAATCTCGCCACGCGCGAAGACCATATCGCGCCTGCCGCTTCGGTCTTTATCGGCTCGCAAAGCTTCGGCGGGCCGGTCGAGCATGTCGTTGCCGGCTCCGGCCACATCGCCGGCGTCGTCAACCCGCCTGCCAAACAGAAGTACCAACACTGGACCAACGGGCCTGCCCAGGGCTCGCTCGAAGGCTGGATGGCGAGCGCGACCGAGCATCCGGGCAGCTGGTGGCCGCATTGGTTCGGCTGGCTGGAAAAACAGGCGCCCCGCAAGGTCAAGGCGCGTGAGCCGGGCGGCGGCAAGCTGGAGCCGCTGGCCGATGCGCCAGGGACCTATGTGAAGGTTCGGGTGTAATCATCCGCGCTTCTGCAATGGATGATCCGGACGCAGCGAAGCGCATATCCGGGATCCATTTCGGAACCTTGATTGGAAGCGCTCCCGAATGAGTCCTGGGTCAAGCCCGGGACGACCGGTCGCTAAAGAGCCCTTCTCAAAAGCCGGCCTCAGTGCCGATAGTCCGGCTCCTCGGCGTCGAGTTGGCGGCGGATCGAATCCAGGTGGAGCTGGGCTGATTCGGGGTCGCCCTCGCGCATCTGGCGATAAGCGGCGTCTGCGATCTCGGCCGCGACCGGGATGATCTTGCGCCCGGTCGACATCGCCAGCACCTGCACCTGTGCCGCCCGCTCCAGATAATAGAGATCGTCCCAGGCTTCGGCGACGTTCGGCGCCAGCACCATCACACCGTGGTTGCGCATGAAGACGATGTCGGCGTCACCGACACTGCCGGCAATGCGCGCCCCCTCCGAATGGTCGAGCGCCAGGCCGTTGTAGTGCTCGTCGACCACGGTGCGACCATAGAATTTCAGCGACGTCTGCCCGGCCCAGACCAGCGGGTCGCCTTCCGTCATGCAGAGCGCGGTCGCATAGGGCATGTGCGTATGGAAGGCGACCTTGGCGCGCGGCACGCGCTTGTGCACCTCGGCGTGGATGTAAAAGGCGGTCGCCTCCGGTTGTCCCACGCCATCCACGACGTTGCCATGGAAGTCGCAGACGAGCAGCTGCGAGGCTCTGATCTCGCGGAACGCCAGGCCGTAAGGGTTGACCAGGAACAGATCGTCGTGGCCCGGCACCACGGCAGAGAAGTGGTTGCAAATGCCCTCCTCGAAGCCATAGCGCGCCGCCATGCGGAAGCAGGCGGCCAGGTCCTCGCGGGCGCTGCGGATCGCATCGGTGCCGAACCCCGGATGATTGGCGCCGTGAGCCAGATCGGGCGGAGTATCGGAGCGGTTCAGGCTGTGGGCCATTCTGGTCTTCCCTGTCGAGCTGTCTTGCGGAACCGTCGCCCGCCTCGCCGTCGCCGCCGCGCGCACCCGCGAGCCGTCGATCAGGCCGGCATCATCGACATCATCGTCCCGATTGTGAAGCGGTGCGCTGTCGCCATTGTCGGCCGATCTGGCGCAATACGCGGCGAAAACGAAAAAAGCCGGTCCTGAGACCGGCTTTTCAAGGAGACCGAGATATTTCGGCTCAGTATTTGCGCACCACCGGATGGACCGGAACCGTCTGGACCGGATCGTCCCAGCGATAGGTCAGGCCGGCCGAGACGACGTTGATGTAGGGCTTGGCGTCGGCGGAGTAGAGCACGACGTTCTGCTGCGGGTTGGCGCCGAGATAGTTCACACGGGCCTTTTTCACGTCGATGAAGGTGTAGCCGACGTCGAGCTTGAGCTTGTTGGTGAGCTGGTAGCTCAGGCCGGCCGACAGCCAGAGGCGGTCGTTGTCGGCGATGAAGATCTGGCGGTTGCGATCGTTGACGGCCGACAGCTCGTAGCCGACACCGGCGCGAAGCGTCAGGTCGCTGTTGTACTTGTACTCGGCGCCCAGCGAGAAATACCAGGCATCGTCATACTGGAAGTTCAGGCTGGTGACCGGGACGCCAAGGCCCTTGGCGACGATCGGGATGTTCCGGAAGCGGCTCCAGTTGGTCCATTCGACGCCGGCGTGAACCTGCCACTGGTCGTTGATGACCTGCGAGACGCCGAAGACCACTGAATCCGGCAGATTGAGATTGGCCTTGACCGGAATGACGGCCAGCGGCGTGCGGAAGGTGCCTTCCAGCGTCTGACGGACCTCGGAGCGATAGGCCAGGCCGATCGACGTGCCCTGCATCGGCGTCAGGGTGAAGCCGAAGCGATAGCCAAAATCGACAGTGTCGCCTTCGAGGATCACGGGCGCAGCAGCCGGTCCGATGCCGGACGCCTGCTTGAGCGAAGCGTTGAAGTACTGGACCTGAAGCGCGGCACCGATCGAGAGCCAGTCGTTGACCTGATAGCCGATCGTCGGCGAGACGTTGATCGTCGCGACCTTGGCCGAGCGGCCATAGACCTGAGCCGCATTGACCTGATTATCCGGCTTGGAGCGCAGACCGTAGGGCGCGCCCGTCGTCATGCCGATCCAGAGCCGGTCGGTCAGCTGCCAGGCCGAATAGGAGGCCGGGATGAAGGCGCCGTCGCCGCCCAGATTACCGGTCCCGTTCTGGATCGGGCTCAGCGGCCCGCCGGGCACTGCGAGGCGGGTCGGGCCGTTGGGATCATAGGACGCGTTGGCGTTGAGATAGGTGAAGTTCCACTGGCTGTTGCGGCCCGGGAACATGGTGATGGTCGCCGGGTTCCAGGCCATCGAACCCATGCCGATGCCGCCGGAGGCAGCGCCCGCATAGGCCATCCCGAGGCCTTCGGCGCTCTGGCCGCTGCGGATCGCAAAGGAGCTGGCCGAAGCCGTCCCGGCCGCGAGAAGCGCAGCGAGCGAAACCGAGGCAGCGGCTGCGGTGCGAATGAGGCCCTTCATCGAGTCCATCCCAATTTCTGTTTCGTTGAGGGCCGATGCCCTGCTCGATTCGGACCATGAACCGAGCGGATTTTTGCCGCAATCCCTTCCCGCCGGTCCTGTTTTGCCGTCCAATCGCCTTCTTTTGCAGCGCACCATCGCAAAACAGGCCCGAAAATGCTTGAAATGACGGCATCGCCGGAAAGATTGTTTCCAAACAGACTGTTTAGATACGAACTATCTCGGATTTCGAGACGCGGGCCGGGTTCCTGCATGCCGACGAAAACGCCCTCTGCCATCGCTTTGCCGGCGCGCGTTGCTTTCCCGCAACAACCCGGCCGGCCGGATCGGGCGGGATCGTCATGCGTCGGGAGATATTGCTTTCGCGGCCACCATCCGGGCAGGATCATGGCCTACTGCATCGTTTGAAAGACGGGGGAAACACCTTGAAACTGCTTCGTTACGGCGCACCCGGCCAAGAGAAGCCGGGCCTGCTCGACGCCACCGGCGCGCTCCGCGACCTCTCCGGCGTCATTCCCGATCTGGCCGGCAAGGCGCTGAATTCGGCTTCATTGGCCCGGATCAAGGCGCAGTCTCCGGAATCGCTGCCGCTGGTCTCCGGTTCACCTCGCATCGGCGCCTGCGTCGGCGACGTGCATAATTTCATCGCGGTCGGCCTGAACTTCGCCGACCACGCCGCCGAGACCGGCGCCGAGATCCCGAAGGAACCGATCCTCTTCAACAAGGCACCGAACTGCATCGTCGGCCCCAATGACGACGTGCAGATCCCCAAGGCATCCAAAAAAACCGACTGGGAAGTTGAACTCGCGATCGTCATCGGCGATGGTGGCTCCTACATCTCCGAAGACAAGGCGATGGATGCGATTGCCGGTTTCTGCGTCTGCAATGACGTCTCGGAGCGGGAGTTCCAGGCCGAGCGCGGCGGCCAATGGGCCAAGGGCAAGGGATGTCCGACTTTCGGTCCGCTCGGCCCCTGGCTGGTGACGACCGACGAGGTCGCCGACATTCAGAACCTCGCCATGTGGCTGGAGATCGACGGCGAGCGCGTCCAGAACGGCTCGACCAAGACGATGATCTTCGGCGTGAAGCACCTCGTCCATTACATCAGCCAGTTCATGCGGCTGGACCCGGGCGACGTCATCACCACCGGCACGCCCCCGGGCGTCGGCCTCGGCTTCAAGCCACCGCGCTTCCTCAAGGGCGGCGAGACCGTCACGCTCGGCATCGAGGGCCTTGGCACGCAGAAGCAGAAATTCCTGCCCTGGCAGGGCTGAGCTTCAGGCAGACCAAACGAAAAGGGCCGCTCGCGCGGCCCTTTTTTGTCTGGTCGAGGTGCCACGTCAGGCCTCCGGCAGGCCTAGCATCAGGCGGATGTTCTGCACGGCGGCCCCGGAGGCACCCTTGCCGAGATTATCCAGGCGGGCGACGAGAACGGCCTGCGCGAGATCGTCCTGACCGAAGACCCGCAGCTCCAGCTTGTTGGTATCGTTCAGCGCCTCCGGCTCGATCTTGCCGTGGGCCTCCGGCGGCAGCACGCTGACATAGGTCGAGCCCGCATAGTGCTCCGCCAGCGCGTGGTGCAGATCGGCGACGCCCGGCTTGCCGGGCAGCATGTCAAGGTGCAGCGGCACGCAGACGAGCATGCCCTGCCGGAAATTGCCGACGGACGGCACGAAGATCGGCCGGCGCGTCAGCCGCGCATAGGCTTGCAACTCCGGCAGATGCTTGTGGCGCAGACCCAGCCCGTAAAGATCGAAGGCCGGAGCCACGCCGCTCTCGTAATCGGCGATCATCGCCTTGCCGCCGCCGGAATAGCCGGAGACCGCATTGACGGTGACCGGATGATCCTGCGGGATCAGCCCGGCATCGACGAGCGGCCGCAGCAGCGCGATCGCTCCGGTGGGGTAGCAGCCGGGATTGGCGACGCGATCGGCGCCGGCGATCGCATCGGCATGTCCGGGCGCGAGTTCGGCGAAGCCATAGACCCAGCCCGGCGCGATCCGATGAGCCGTCGCGGCATCGACGATCTTGGGCGCGTCGGCACCGAGTTCGTCGGCCAGCGCGACCGATTCCTTGGCGGCATCGTCCGGCAGGCAGAGCACGACGAGATCGACGGAAGACATCATCGCCTTGCGGGCGACGGGGTCCTTGCGCTTGTCGGGGTCGATGCTCTTCAGCGCGATTTCCGGCAGCGCGGCCAGGCGATCGCGGATGCCAAGACCGGTGGTGCCGGCTTCGCCGTCGATGAAGATGGATTTCAGATTCTGGGTCATGGTCATCCCCTGGGCGGGCGGTTCGGCAGCGGCCGAAGTTGGCTAAGGGCATAAAAAAACCGCGCTCGGGGCGCGGTCGCGGGCGTTCGGACTTTAGCCGAGCGTCATCGCGGGCGCACCAAGGCGGCCTGAAACGGGCGACGTCGGATGATCATCGGCTTCATGCTCAAGTGTATGTTCGCATGGGCTCGTGCTGTCAATCGCGGCGTCGGCCCCAGCGGCCTCCCGCCAGCCAGACATAGAGGCACCATGGCAGGATCAGCGACGACACGGTCAGCGCGATCCGCAGGACCGCCCAGAAATTGGCATGGCTGAGCGCGCGCCCGTCCAGTTCCGGCACGCTCTGGACGAAGCCGAGGACGAGCGCCGGAGCCAGAAAGATCACCAGCGCCCGCGCGATGCGCCGGCCGCGCGGCAGTTCGCTGCGAGCCAGCATCATCAGAGCCGGCATTGCGATCATGCCGAAGGCGATCAGTGTGAGCAGGATGCGCATGATGGAATAGCCTGCCCTAGCGCCCGCCGCCGACCCGCAGGATCGAGCCAACAACATAGGAGGCCGCCTCGGACATGGCGAAAAGCACCATCTCGGCGATCTCGTCCGGCTGCGCGCCCCGGCGCAGCGGGATCGAGGGTGCGATACGTGCCAACCGCCCCGGTTCGCCGGACGAGAGGGCATGGATGTCCGTGTCCGTCATGCCTGGCGCAACCGCATTGACCCGAATGCCGGAGGGTGCGAGCTCGCGGCCCAACCCGATGGTGAAGGAATCGACCGCGCCCTTCGAGGCGGCATACCAGACGAACTCGTCAGGCGCGCCGAGGCCTGCGGCGATCGAGGAAATCATGACGATCGACCGGTTAGGCGCCGCCGCGTTGGCCAGCAGCGCCCGCGCCGCCTCGCGCCCGGTCAGAATGGCGCCCGTGACGTTGACGTCGATGCAGTGGCGGATCATCTCAGGATCGGCCTCCGCCAGCCGGCTCGACGGGCCTGTAATGCCGGCATTGACCACCACCTGCGTCAGCGGGCCCAGTGCGGCGCCAGCCTGAGCGAAGACGCTTGAGATATCGGGCTGGAGCGACATGTCGCCCTGAAGCGCGACGGCTTTCGCGCCGGCATCCTCACAGGCTTTCACGATCCCGGCCGCGGCTCCGGCGTTGCTCTGGTAGTTCACGGCCACGTCGTAACCGCGTTTCGCCGCCATCACACAGATGGCCGCGCCGATGCCACGGCTGCCGCCGGTAACCAGAAGAACGGGACGGGACATGGCGGGCTTCCTCGCAATCTTGGTCAGTCTCCAGCCCTCACCCTAAGGAGCGGGCCAAAGGCGCGCGTCTCGAAGGATGCTTCAGGAGGCACCCAGCCGTCTGGACCATCCTTCGAGACGATCGCTTCGCGGTCTCCTCAGGATGAGGTCTGAAGAAGCAGAAAGCCAATGCAAAAGGGCGGCTCTTGCGAGCCGCCCTTTTGCATATCCGAATGATCGAAAACGATCAGCGCTTCGAGAACTGGAAGCTGCGGCGAGCCTTGGCGCGGCCGAACTTCTTACGCTCGACGACGCGCGAGTCACGGGTCAGGAAGCCTTCCTTCTTGAGCGGGCCGCGAAGCTCGGGCTCATAGAAGGTCAGCGCCTTGGAGATGCCATGACGCACGGCGCCGGCCTGGCCGGAAAGACCGCCGCCCTTGACCGAAACGACGACGTCATACTGCGTGACGCGGTCGACGAGCTGGAGCGGCTGCTTGAGCACGAGGCGCAGCACCGGCCGAGCGAAGTAGATCTCCTGGTCGCGGCCGTTGACCGTGACCTTGCCGGAGCCGGGCTTGATCCAGACGCGGGCGATGGCGTTCTTGCGCTTGCCGGTGGCATAGGCGCGGCCCTGCGCATCGACCTTCTTGACGTGGACCGGAGCTGCCGGCTGATCGGGCTTGGCGACTTCGCCGAGCTGGGAGAGAGACTGAAGAACCTCGGCCATGGTCAGACCCTCTTGTTCTTGCTGTTGAGCGCGGCGACGTCGAGCGCCTCCGGCGACTGGGCGGCGTGCGGGTGCTCGGTGCCCTTGTAGACGCGCAGATTGCCGAGGATCTGGCGGAAGAGCGGGCCGCGCGGCAGCATGCGCTCGACGGCCTTCTCGACGATACGCTCGGGGAAGCGACCTTCGAGAATGAACTTGGCCGAACGCTCCTTGATGCCACCCGGGAAACCGGTGTGGTGGTAATACACCTTCTGATCGCGCTTGCGCCCGGTCAGGGAGATCTTCTCGGCATTGATGATGATGACGTTATCGCCACAGTCGACATGGGGGGTGTAGGCCGCCTTGTGCTTGCCGCGAAGACGCATCGCCACAACGGAGGCGAGACGGCCGACGACGAGCCCAGAGGCGTCGATCACAACCCACTTCTTTTCGACATCGGCGGGCTTGAGCGAGATGGTCTTCATCGCGACACCCTTCGGTTTGAAGTCTGCAAAAAGGACACGCCGCCGGGACCCGGCGGCGGTGTGCCGTGGGGATAGGGGCTGCGGCAGCCGGTGTCAAGCGCTTTCGATGAGCACTCCGCGCAAAAAATACAGCGTTTTCAGCATCCTAACAAAAATGGTATTATAGTACCGTAATGCGGACTTGCGCTGGTGGGCGGCGCTGTATCACGATCGCGGGCAGGAGGAACGACATCATGCATTCGAAACACACCGCCACCGCCGCCCTCATGCTGGCCTTTATCGCCAGCGCGCCGGCCCGGGCCGATGTGAACGTCATCAGTTCGGGCGGCTTCACAGCCGCCTACAAGGAGCTTGTCCCGGCCTGCGAAGCCAAGATCGGCCAGAAGGTCGTCAGCGCCTATGGCGCCTCGATGGGCGCGGCGCCGGACGCAATTCCCAACCGGCTAGCTCGCGGCGAGCCTGCCGATGTCGTCATTCTAGCGGGCGACGCGTTCGATACGCTGGTGAAGGACGGCAAGGGCATGGGCGGCACCCGGACCGACCTCGCCCGCTCGGCGATCGGCCTCTCAGTCAAGGCCGGCGCGCCGAAGCCCGACATCTCGACGGTTGAGGCGCTGAAGAAGACGCTGATGGAGGCGAAGTCCATCGCCTATTCGGCCAGCGCCAGCGGCACCTACCTCTCGGAAGAGCTGTTCCCGAAGCTCGACCCGAGCGGGCAGGTGATGGCGAAGTCCAAGAAGATCTTCAGCGAGCGCGTCGGCACGATCGTTGCGCGCGGCGAGGCCGAACTCGGCTTCCAGCAAGTCAGCGAACTCGTGCCGGTCCCAGGGCTCGATTTCGTCGGCACCTTGCCGGAGGAGGTGCAACGGGTGACGATCTTCTCGGCAGGCCTTGCGGCCAACGCCAAGGAGCCGACGGCCGCAAAGGCGCTGATCGCCTGCCTCGGCGGAACCGATGCGGCGGCGACCATCCGCAAGACCGGGCTCGATCCGATTCCGGCGAAATGAAAACTCAGCGGGCGGGGATCGAATAGGTCCCCGTCGCGTGGCAGACCAGATCGGGCTTGCCCTGCGAATAGAGGCTGACCTCGCCGACCGCCAGGCGCTTGCCGAGCTTCAGCAACCTTGCTTCGCCCACCAGAGCCGCCTGGCCGGGTTTGCGCAGGAAGTTGTAGTTGAGGCTCGTCGTCACGGCGAGACCGACCGGGCCGATCTGCGCGAGAATCGCGACGTAGAGTGCGAGATCGGCCAGGGCCATCATCGTCGGGCCGGAGATCGTGCCGCCGGGGCGCAGGTGGCGCTCGTGATAGTCGCACCGCATCCGGGCGGTCATCGGACCGACCTCCTCCACGAAATAGGTCCGCCCGCCATAGAGCAGCTGCGGGAAGACCTCGTCGAGATAAGCCTCGATCTCGGAGGCAGTCATAAGCGGCGGTCTGGCGGTGGTCATGCGGGAACCGGAGGCTGGTGCGGAGCTTCTCCCCTTGCAGCATGGCGACCGCGCCCCGACAATAAGTCAAAATGCGGAAAGGGAGGCCCATGAACGCCCATCAGACATCCGAGGCCGTGCTGCTTCGTGCCGACGCGGACGGGATCGCCACCTTGACGCTCAACCGGGCGCAGACGCGCAATCCGCTGAGCGAAGCCACGCTGATGGCGCTGAGCGAGACATTCTCGGCGATCGCGGAGGACAAATCGGTCAAGGTCGTGGTGCTGGCGGCTGCCGGTCCGGTTTTCAGCGCCGGCCATGACCTCAAGGAGATGTCGGCTCATCGCGCCGACGAGGATCATGGCCGGGCCTATTTCACCGCGATACTCGGGCTCTGCTCTGCGGTGATGCAGCAGATCACCGCCCTGCCCCAGCCCGTCATCGCCGCCGTCGAGGGAACCGCCACGGCGGCCGGATGCCAGCTCGTTGCGAGCTGCGATTTGGCGGTAGCCGGCGAGGAGGCGAAATTCTGCACACCCGGCGTCCATATCGGCCTGTTCTGCTCGACGCCGATGGTCGCGCTCTCGCGCAACCTCTCGGCGAAACACGCCATGGAGATGCTGCTGCTGGGCGAAATGGTGCCGGCCGAGGAAGCGGCTCGGATCGGCCTCGTCAACCGCGTCGTGCCGGCCGGCGGGGCGCTCGCGGAGGCGCAGCGGTTGGCCGGGGTGATCGCCTCGAAGTCGCCCGCGACCGTCAAGGTCGGCAAGCGGGCGTTCTATGAGCAGCGCGAGATGGGGCTGATGATGGCCTATGACCACGCCTCGGCCGTGATGGTGGACAACATGCTGGCGAGGGACGCCGAGGAAGGCATCGGCGCGTTCATGGAGAAGCGGGCACCGGTCTGGGAAAATTGATGTTCTGGGGCGGTCATCCCGGGCGACCGAAGGGAGACCCGGGATCCATTCCCCGAAAAAGGTTCAGGCATGGATCCCGGATCTTCGCGGAGTTTATCCGTGGGCCGATCAAAGATCGGACCCGAGGGCTTCGTCCGGGATGACGGAGCGATTCAGACGCCCTATTGCCTTGTGCCTCCCCTCGTAAAGCCATCCTCATGATCCACGATTCCTACCCCGACAGCCTCATCCGCGAGGTCATGACGTCCGTGAAACGGATCGCGCTTGTCGGCGCGTCCGCCAACGAAGCGCGGCCGAGCTGGATCGTGACAAAATACCTGCTCGACCGGGGCTATGATGTCGTGCCCGTCAACCCCGGCCTTGCGGGCCAGAGCATTCTCGGCCGGGCCGTCTATGCCGCGCTGAAGGACATTCCCGGCGCGGTCGAGATGGTCGAGATCTTCCGCAACTCGGAGGCGGCCGGCCCGATCACCGACGAGGCGCTGGCGCTCGAACCTTTGCCGAAGGTGATCTGGATGCAGCTTTCGGTGCGCAACGACGAGGCTGCTGCGCGGGCCGAGGCGAAGGGCGTCACCGTCATCATGAACCGCTGCCCGAAGATCGAATATGGCCGGCTCTCCGGCGAGATCGGCTGGCAGGGCATCAATTCGCGGATTCTGTCGTCGAAGAAGCCGATGCTGGGCAAGGGTTTCCAGAAGCGGACGATCTTCGGGCCGGGGACGTGACCGTCCCGTCATTGCGAGGAGCGTAGCGACGAAGCAATCCAGGAGCGGCAGCGCTCTACGACCCCTGGATTGCTTCGCTTTCGCTCGCAATGACGGCAGCGGAGGGAGAATGATCATGAACGAACTCGCCACCACCTGCTGCATCGCCGGCGGCGGCCCGGCTGGAATGATGCTGGGCTTTTTGCTGGCGCGGGCCGGCGTCGATGTCATCGTGATCGAGAAGCATGCCGACTTCCTGCGCGACTTTCGCGGGGACACCATTCATCCCTCGACGATGCAGCTGATGCGGGAACTCGGCCTGCTCGACGACTTCGTGAAGCTGCCGCATACGCGGGAGGCCCATATCGTCGCCCGCTTCGGCGAAGAGGACGTGCCGATCGCGGATTTCAGCCATCTGCCGGTCGCGGCGCCCTATATCGCCTTCATGCCGCAATGGGATTTCCTTGATTTCCTGGCCGATCGTGGCCGGGCGCTGCCGCATTTCCGGCTGCTGATGCAGGCGAAGGCGACGGGCCTGATCCGCGAAACGGGCCGAGTGGTCGGCGCCACGGCCGAGACGACGGAAGGACCTGTGACGATCCGAGCCGATCTCGTGGTCGCGGCCGATGGGCGTCACTCAGACCTGAGACAGGCTGGCGGCTTTGCGGTCCGCGAGATCGGCGCGCCGATGGATGTTCTCTGGTTTCGGCTGTCGCGGCGTGAGAGCGATGTCGCGCAGACCTTCGGGCAGGTCGGGCGCGGGCGCTTCGCCGTGATGCTGAACCGGGGCGATTACTGGCAATGCGCCTATGTCATTCCGAAAGGGACACTCGACGGGTTGAAGGCGGCGGGGCTCGATGCCTTCAGGCAGGGGCTCGGCCAGCTATTGCCGGTGATCTCCGACCGTGTGGACGAGCTTGCGAGCTGGGACGATCTCAAGCTGCTGTCGGTCGCGGTCGATCGGCTCGATCGCTGGTGGCAGCCGGGCCTGCTCTGCATCGGTGACGCTGCCCATGCGATGTCGCCAATCGGTGGCGTCGGTGTGAACCTCGCCATACAGGACGCGGTCGCCGCGGCGAACCGGCTGGCGCGACCGCTGCGGGACAAGCGGCTCACGGAGGCCGATCTTGCCGCCGTGCAGGCGCGCCGGATGTTTCCGACCAAGGCGACGCAGGCACTGCAGGTCGGCATCCAGAACCGCGTCATCACGCCGATCCTTTCCGGCAGCGGGCCGGTGAGGCCACCTGCTGTGCTTGCCCTGCTCAGATGGTTTCCCGCTCTCCAGCGCATCCCGGCACGGCTCATTGGGATGGGTTTCCGGCCCGAGCATATCGGCCCGGAGCTGGCACCGCGGCCCCGAATTGACGCCCTGCATACCGTTCTTTAAAACGAACGAACCGTCTCGTCAGAAGATTTCAGGGAGCACGCCATGACCGACCGGATGCCCGGCTTCAACACGCTCGCGATCCATGCGGGGGCCGCTCCCGATGCGGCGACGGGCGCGCGCGCAACCCCGATCTACCAGACCAGCTCCTTCGTCTTCGACGATGTCGACCACGCAGCGTCTCTGTTTGGCCTGCAGGCCTTTGGCAACATCTACACTCGCATCGGCAACCCGACGAATGCGGTGCTGGAAGAGCGCGTCGCGGCGCTCGAAGGTGGCACGGCGGCGCTTGCCGTGGCGTCGGGCCATGCGGCCGAGTTTCTGAGCTTCCACGCCCTGCTCCAGCCCGGCGACGACTTCGTCGCTTCGCGCAAGCTCTATGGCGGCTCGATCAATCAGTTCAACCACTCCTACAAGAACTTCGGCTGGAACGTGATCTGGGCCGATTCCGACGATCTCGAGGCTTTTGCCGCCGCCGTCACGCCGAAAACCAAGGCGATCTTCATCGAATCCATCGCCAATCCCGGCGGGGTCGTGACCGACATCGCGGCGATCAGCACTGTCGCGAAGAAACACAATATCCCGCTCATCGTCGACAATACGATGGCTTCGCCCTACCTCATCCGCCCCTTCGAGCACGGGGCCGACATCGTCGTGCACTCCGCGACGAAGTTCCTGGGTGGCCACGGCAATTCGATCGGCGGGCTGATCGTCGATGGCGGCTCGTTCAACTGGGTCGGTGACGAGCGCTATCCGATGCTTTCCAAGCCACGGCCGGAATATAACGGCATGGTGCTGGGCGAGACCTTCGGCAATTTCGCCTTCGCCATCGCGACGCGCGTGCTCGGCCTGCGCGATCTTGGGCCCGCGCTCTCGCCCTTCAACGCCTTCCTGCTGCTGACCGGAATCGAGACGCTGCCGCTGCGCATGCAGAGGCATTGCGAGAATGCGTTGAAGGTGGCGCAGCATCTGGCTCAGCATCCGGCCGTGGAATGGGTGAGCTATCCCGGCCTGCCCGGCGATAAATATCACGAGCTCGCCAAGCGCTACTCGCCGAAGGGCGCCGGCGCCGTCTTCACCTTCGGGCTGAAGGGGGGCTATGAGGCCGGCGTCAAGCTCGTCACGGAGCTGAAGCTGTTCTCGCATCTCGCCAATATCGGCGATACGCGCTCGCTGGTGATCCACCCGGCCTCGACCACGCATCGCCAACTCACCGACGAGCAGAAGACGGCCTCGGGCGCCGGCCCGCAGGTCATCCGCCTGTCGATCGGGCTGGAGGATGCCGAGGATCTGATCTCGGATCTGGACCAGGCGCTGACCTGATCGCCATACCCGTCTGTCATTCCGGGACGCTGCGCAGCAGCGGACCCGGAACCCACGACCGGGCCGCAGCGGTTTTGGGCAACGCTTGGTAAGGCTCACCCGGTCGTGGGTTCCGGGTTCACGCCTGCGGCGTGCCCCGGAATGACAGCGGGTCGAACCTCACACCCGCGCCGCCTGCTCGGTCCGCGCGACATTGACCACGATCATCGCCAACACGGTGAAGCCGAGCGCCTGGTGGGCGAGGCCGGCCCAGAGCGGCACGACGAGCAGCAGCGTGGCGATGCCCAGCGCCGACTGCGCCAGCACCAGCCCGGCGATAGCATTGGCGCGCTTGGCGCTGCCGGAGGCCGGCGCGGCCCGGCGCATCCGCAGTGCGTGCCAGAGAGCCAGCGCGAACAGGATGTAGGCGCCGAGGCGGTGGTTGAACTGCACCAGCGCGAGATTGTCGATGAAGTTCTCCCAGAACGGCGTCTGCGCGAACAGCAGCGAGCTCGGCGGGACGAGCGACCCGTCCAATAGCGGCCAGGTGTTGAAGGTGAAGCCGGCGCGCGCGCCGGCGACCAATCCGCCGAGTGCGATCTGCACGAAGGCCAGAAGCAGAAGCAGCCATGCCATGTCCCTGCCCCTCGCCGGCTCGACCCGACGCAGCGGTGTCATCGCGGTGGCGAAAGCGATGACCGAGGCGAAAAATAATCCTGCAAAGGTGAGATGAAGCGTCAGCTTCACCGGCGCGACGGCGACCATGCCAGGCTGGAGGCCGGACGCGACCATGATCCAGCCGATCGCGCCTTGCAGGCCCAGCAGCAGCCCCATGCCAAAGAGGATCGCGATCTGGCGGCCGGGCAACAGGCGGCGCAGTGCCACCACGAGAAACCCGGCGAGGAAGACCAGTCCGATGAAACGGCCAAGCTGGCGGTGGCCCCATTCCCACCAGTAGATGAACTGGAATTCGCCGATGCGCATGCCCTGGTTAAGCAGCTGATATTGCGGGCTCGCCTTGTATTTCGCGAATTCCTCGGCCCAGGCCCCGCCCGAGAGCGGCGGCAAAGCGCCGGTGATCGGCTTCCATTCGGTGATCGAGAGGCCAGAGCCGGTGAGACGGGTGGCGCCGCCGACGACAACCATGAGGAAGACCAGCGCGGCGACGCACCAGAGCCAGCGGCGGATGCCGGAATGCCTTGTGCTCACGGCGGAGGCCACGGCTTTGTGGTTCACGGCAAGCGTCACGGAGCGGCTTTCGGTCATCGGTCGATGCGCTTCACAAGCGCGGTTCCCGGTGACATAGACCCCTCCAACATCGGCGACAACGCCCGGATTGCCGCAGCCGTTGCAGGCGCCAAGGGAAAACGAGATGAGACAACGCAGCCGCAAGCTGGTCGGAACGGTGGCGATCCTCGTCTTCGTCTGCGTCTATGCGCTCGTGGCAATGGCGCTGGCGCAGGGACGGATCACCGAAGCGCCGAAGCTGGTGCAGACGGTGGCCTATGTTGTCCTTGGCCTCGCCTGGGTGCTGCCGCTGCTGCCCCTGATCAAGTGGATGGAGCGCCGGGACGAAGTGTGATGCGGCCCGGTATTTCTCACCACGGTTGTCATTCCGGGGCTTCGCGAAGCGAAGAACCCGGAACCCACGATTGGGCGAAGGCTCAAAATGGCGTGTTGGAGGTTCCACCCCGTCGTGGGTTCCGGGGTTCACGCCTTTGGCGTGCCCCGGAATGACAAATCGCTTGGCAGACCTCTAGCCGATACTCAGCCGCCTTCCGCGGTTCTTCAGCCAGAACGGCAGGCCCGACAGCATGGCTCGCAGCGCCGCCTCGTTCTGATGCAGCCCGTTCAGGGAGACGCGCGGCAGGGCGTGGGGGCTGTCGGCAAGTTCCGGCCACAGATGGCCCGGCCGTGTGGTGACCGCGCTGGCAAAGCCGGCATCGCGCGCCAATGCAAACTCGCGTGGGCCAGCCGAGGTCGGATCGCCGACCGGATAGGCGAAATGGCGGACGGGGATGCCCAGCTCCGCTTCCAGCCTGGCTTTGCTGTCGACGATCTCGCCCCGCGCGAACCCGGTCTCGTGCTTGGCCAGCATCGGATGCGTGAGCGTGTGGGCGCCGATGGTGACGCCGGGCGCGCCGGCCAGCGCCCGCAGGGTCTCCCATGGCAGGCATTCGCGCTCGACCAGCGAGGCGGCATCGACGCCGGCACGACCGGCCAGCTTGGAAATCACTGAAAGCAGAGTCGCTTCCGGCCCTTTGCGCAGTCGCCAGTAGAGCTTGTCGAAGGCTGTAGTTTTCTCCGCTGCCGTGGCCGATCGCATGGCGAACGGCCCATCGAACAGCTTGAGTTCGATCGCGGGCAGCGCCCGAAGCGCCTGTTCCAGCTCAAGCCACCAGAGGCGCGCGGTGCGGTCGGCGAAGCCGGGGGTGACGAACATGGTCCAGGGCGCGCCGTGCTTCGCCAGCACCGGCCAGGCGTGCTCGACATTGTCGCGGTAGCCATCGTCGAAAGTCAGCGCGACGAAGAAGCGCCCGTTCTTCGGTTTGCCAAGGCGCTCCAGCGCTTCGTCGAGCGAGACGAGATCATAGTTTTCGGCACGGATCAGCCCCAGCGCCGCGTCGAGGAAATCCGGGGTGATCTCCAGCAGCGCGTTGGGCGCGAAGTCACGACCCACCACTGGGCGGACATGGTGCAAGGTCAGGATCACACCGACGCCTTGGGCGAACCCGCGACTCCACCGGTCGGCGCCGGTTGCCGTCATCATTCGGAAGGCGGCCGCGATGGCCTTGTGACGCGCGTTCATCGGCAGCCCGTGCAACCAGCCGCTAACGCTGTCGAAGGATCGCGCGGCGGTTCGCGGCGAGCATGGACGGTCCGTTCACAATGCCGGGTTAAGGAGCGGCATCCCGCCGGCGCAGGAGGCGCTCAAGACCGTGCAGGCGCCCGCCCGATCCATCGATCTTCCCCCGCCGCTCGGCGAAGGCTCGCCGACGACCGCCAAGCCCTGGCGCTCGATCACGATCGAAACCGACATCGCCACGCTGGAGACCGCGTGGCGCGGCTTCGAGGCCGAGGCCCTCGCGACGCCCTACCAGTCCTATGGCTGGGTCAGCGCCTATGTCGCGACGATCGGCGCCTCGGCCGCGATGATTTTCCGATATGCCGTGCTGCGGGACGAGGCTGGAGCGCTTTGCGCGATATTGCCGCTGGTCATCACGCGTCGCGCCGGGGTCCGCTTTGCCGAGATCATCGGCGGCAAGCACGCCAACTACCATATGGGTCTCTACGCCCCGGCCTTCGCAGCCCGTTTCGACACAGGGCTGGCGCGCACGATGCTGAGCGAGATCGGCGCCGCGATCGGCGAACTCGATGCGCTCGTCTTCGTCAATCAGCCGCTCGCCTGGATGGGGCAGCCCAACCCTCCTGCCCTCATCGCCTCGGGGCCGAGCCCGAGCCGCGCCTACAAACTCGCGCTGATTCCCGGCGATGGCGAAGCCACGCTCAGGCGCTCGATGAGCAGCCACGCCCGCAAGAAGCTCAAGAACAAGCGCAGCCGTTTTGCCGATTTCGGGCCTTCCGCGGTGACGCGGGCGCGGGGAACGGCAGAAATCGCGCGCGTGATCGACCTCTTCCTGGCGCAAAAGGCGGAGCGCTTCCGTTTGATGGGCATTCCCGATCCGTTTGCGCCAAACGCCATCAGGCGCTTCCTCGTTGCCGGGGCGCAAGGCGAGCAGCCGGCGCTCGAGGTCTACTCGCTCGACCTCAACGAAAACTGCGTCGCCACCTATGTCGGCGCCGTCCAGGGTTCCCGCTTCTCCGGCATGGCAACCGCGTTCGACATGACGAGCGAGACGGTGAAGACGAGCCCCGGCGAGTTGCTGCTCGCGGAGCTGATCCGCCTCAAATGCTCAGAGGGGTATGAGAGCTTCGATCTCGGCGTCGGCGAAGCGCGTTACAAGACCAGCTTCTGCGACGATCACGACGACCTCGTCGACAGCTTTCTGCCGCTGACGCTCAAGGGGCGGCTGTTCGTCCAAACTGCCCGGATCAAGCGCGAACTGAAGCGCCGCATCAAGGCGTCCCCGCTGGCGCTGAAGCTGACCTACCGGCTCTCCGGCTTGCTGCGCCGAAAGGCGCAGACCGGCGCGGACGGCGACTGATCCGGCTCAGGCCTCGACCGGCGCCGCTGGCTTTAAGCCTCCACCGGCGCCGGCGCCTCTTGCGCCTGCGGTATCGGCCGCGGCATGTCCTGCTCGGCATCGAGAATAATGGATACCGGGGCCGTGGTCAGCTCGCTCAGGCGATAGGCCGCCTCCAGCGCGTGGCCGTTGCCGACATGGCCGCCCATCACCAGGCCACCCTGAATGCGGCGCGCCAGCGGCTCCAGCATGGCGCTTTCGTCGTTCGAGGCGGCGGCTATCAGCACCCAGTCATAGGTCTCGCTCAACGCATCGAGCGCGACATCGACGAGGTCGGCGGCGGCGAATACGGCTTCCCGGCCGGCCTTGCCCGGCCCGATGCTGTGGAGACGCGAGCCGGCCTGACGCATGATGATATCGGAGAACATCGCCTCCCCCGCGAGCAATTCGGAGAAGCCGGGCTGGCCGTGATCGTCGTCGCTGGCGAGATCGACCAGGATACAGCGGCAGCGCTGCGCCAGCAGTTCGGCGAGTTCGCTCGGCCCGGTCGCTCCGTCGCCGCCGGCGTCGAGCACCAGTGCGATCGGCGCCATGCCACGGCGTGGCTCCTGCGTGCGCTCCGCGATCTCGGCCAGCGTCAGTTCCGGATGAGCAAGGTCGAGCCTGATCTGACCGAGGCGGCCGGTATGGGTCAGCAACCCGGCGACGCGCTCACGGCGCGGGGTCTCGGGCTGCGCCCGTTCCTGGAGCGGAGCCCCGCCGCCCGCAGGCCCGACCGGGACCCAGCGCGGCATGTTCGGCATTTCTTCGCCACGACCGTTCAGCAGTTCGCGGGTGACGACCGTCGCGAGCGCAATCAGGAACGCAGCCAGCGTCGCAACGAGCACCACCGGCACTTTTTTGGGAAAGGACGGCTCCGTCGGTTCGACCGCGCGGGAAACGATGCGGGCGTCGGCAGGGGTCGCGTTCAGCGTGTCGCGCGCGGAGGCCTCGCGATAGCGCTGCATATATTGTTCGAGCTGTTCGCGCAGCGTGCGGGAATCGCGTTCCAGCGCGCGCAACTGCACCTCGCTGTCGTTCGAGCTTGAGACGTTCTTCTTCTGCCCGTCGAGCGCGGCCTGGAAGCTTTCGACCCGCTGGCCGGCGATCTTGGCCTCGTTCTCCAGCGTGCGGACGGTGCGCTCGGCGGCGGCGCGCAGCTGGCCCTCGAGATCGGTGAGCTGGGCGGTCAGCTCCTTGATGCGGGGGTGACCGGGCAGCAGGCTGCGCGATTCGGCGGCGATCTGCGCGCGCAGCGTGACGCGCTGCTCGATCAGGCGGCGAACGAGTTCGTTGTTGGCGACATCGGGAATTTCAAAGGTGCGCCCCTGCTTGATCGCATCGCGAATAAGGCCGGCCTTCGCCTGAGCTTCGGCCTGCTGGCTCCTGGCCCCCGACAGCTGGGTCGAGAGATCGCCGAGTTGCTGCGAATTGATCGTCGTGTTGTTCGGACCGGAGAACAGCCCATGCTCCGAACGGAAGGCCTCGACCTTCGCATCGGCCTCGGCGACGCGCTTGCGCAGTGGCTCGATATTGCCCGACAGCCAGGTGGAAGCGCTGCGGGCATTGTCCTGCTTCGCCGCCTCCTGGAATTCGAGATAGGTCTCGGCGATGATGTTGGCGCCCTTCGCGGCCAAAGCCGCGTCCCGCGAGGTGAACTCGATCGAGACGATCCGCGAGCGGCCGACCGGATAGACCAGCAACCGCTCGAAGTACTTTTCCAGCACTCGGTCTTCCGGCGAGCGGTCGGCCGGGTGGCTGCCCAGACCGACCATTACGGCGATCTTGCGCAGTGCGCTCAGAGCGCCGGCGCCGGAATCGAATTCGGCATTGCCGACAAGGCCGATCCGCTTGATCGCCTCCCGCGCCAGATCGCGGGACATGATGACCTGCACCTGGCTCTGCACGGCCTCGGGGTCGAACTGGCTGGCGCTGTCGCCGGACTGACCGGGCAAGGCATAGAAGCCGCCGCGACTTTCCAGCAGGATGCGCGCCTCTCCCGTATAACGCGACGTGACGACGTTGACGGCGATGAAGGACAGCACGAGCGCTGCCAGCGTCGGGCCCAGAATCCAGAGCTTGTGGCGCTTGATCGCGATCCAGAGCGCCGAGAGGTCGAGCATTTCGCCCCGCCCCTCGCCGCCGTCACGCGCATCGATCCCGACTGCAGCGGTCATGCTCAACCCGTTCAACGCAAAACTCGGCGCGCCATGGCAGCGCGTGACGGCATTGAAGGTGGGTTAAGGTTATCGTCCGGTTAAGCGCACCGAAGAACAGGCCTGCGCAATCTTGCGGAAGTCTTTGTTAACCATATCGACCTAACGCTTCGACCACGTTCCGCACAGGTTCAAGCCAGTGATGACTCGACGCCTTCTCCCCCTCGCCTTGGCTGCCGCGCTGGCCGTGAGCGCTTGCGCGCCGCAGTATCAGGCGTCGGAGTATGCGCTCGCGCAGGCAGCGGGACCCTACCGCCTCGCCAGCGGCGACAAGCTTCGCGTCATCGTCTTCGGGCAGGACAACCTCTCCAACATCTACGCGGTCGACGGCTCGGGCCGGATCACGATGCCACTGATCGACACGGTCGAGGCGCGCGGACGCACCACCCAGCAGCTCGCGCAGGCGATCGAGACCAAACTGCGCGGGGGATATCTGCGCGAGCCCAAGGTCGCGGTCGATGTCGACACCTATCGACCGTTCTTTGTCCTCGGCGAGGTCACGACCTCCGGTCAGTTTCCGTTCGTCAACGGGATGACGGTGCAGACCGCCGTCGCCATCGCCGGCGGCTTCACCCCACGCGGCCAGCGCAACTCCGCTGAAGTGACACGGCAGATCGACGGCCAGCTCGTGACAGCCAACGTGCCGATCACCTATCCGGTCCTGCCGGGCGATACGATCGTCATCAAGGAACGCTGGTTCTAAGCGGCCATTCGAGGATCCATCCTTTGTCCGGCGCGCCGCTCAAGATCCTGCATGTCTTCCGGGCGCCGCTCGGCGGCCTCTTTCGTCATGTGCTCGACGTCGCGCGCGGGCAGGCCGAGCGCGGGCATGAGGTCGGCATCTTCTGCGACGCGACCAGCGGTGGGGCTCGCACCGACGAGGTTTTCCGCGAACTCGCGCTAACGATGAAGCTTGGCATCACGCGGGTGCCGATGTCGCGCTATCCGAGCCTGACCGACGTCAAGGCGCAACTTTCGGCGGTTGCGCTGCGCAAGCGTCTGGCCCCGGACATCGTGCACTGCCACGGCTCGAAGGGCGGCTTCTATGGCCGGCTACCGGCGCTTTTCGACAGAAAACGCCGCTACGCGACGGCCTATACGCCCCATGGCGGCAGCTTCAATTACAAGCCCGGCAGCCGCGAACATAAAATCTACATGACGGTGGAGCGGTTGCTGGAGCCGGCGACGGACGTGTTTCTCTTCGAGAGCCGCTTCATCGCGGGGCGGTTCGAAGCCTGTGTTGGGCATATGCCCCGTACCGACCACAGGGTCGTGCTCAACGGCATTTCCGAGGCCGAGTTCGAGCCGATCGACCATGCGAGCGCCGCCTTCGATCTGCTTTATCTGGGCGAGTTGCGCTCCGCGAAAGGCGTCGACACGCTGATCCACGCGCTTGCCCTGTTGCGTAAGCGTGAGCAGCTAGCACCGAGCATCCTGATCGTCGGCTCCGGTCCGGACGAGGCGGAGCTCAAGGCGATGACGAAGAACGAGGGCATCGCCGATCAATGCGTCTTCGAACCGCCGGGCCCGATCAGGCGTGCGCTGGCCAAAGCACGGATCATGGTCATTCCGTCGCGCGCGGAATCGCTGCCTTACGTTATCCTGGAGGCTGCGGCGGCAGCCCAGCCGTTGATCGCGACCGATGTCGGCGGCATCGGCGAGATCTACGGGCCGCTGCACCGCCATCGGCTGATCGAAGCCAACGACGTGAGGGTCCTGGCCGATGCAATCCAGGCCATGCTGGCCCGGCCCGAAAACGAGCGCAGACAGGAGGCAGTCGATCTCGCCGCCACGGTGCGGCAAAGCTTCAGGCTGGACGCGATGATCGACGGCGTCCTCGATGCCTATCGCGACGCGCTCAGCGCACGTCGCGCGGCCGCTACATCAGCTTGAGGCCGACAACACCCGCGATCACGAGCAGGATGCCGAGCCAACCGGCAGCGCTTATGCGTTGGCCGAAAGCGAGCGCGCCGATGATCGCCGTCGCGACAAGCCCGACGCCTCCCCAGACCGCATAGGCGACCGAGAGATCCATTCCCTTGATCGCCTGGGACAGCGCGCCGAAAGCGCCCATCACCAGCGCCACACCGGCAAAACCGTGCAGGCGCGCGACGAAGCCGTTGGAGAGCTTCAGGAAATAAGTGCCGGACAGTTCGAGCGCGACGGCAAGGCCTAGCCAGAGATAAGGAACGAGCGGCGAGAAATCGACATTCACACGAGTCTCCCCTCGGCAAGCTGGCCGGGCTGACCGCGTTTGAGCAGGGGCTTGCCGTCCTTCACCCCCGCCTCGATCAGGACGATTCCAGCCAGAATGGCGCCAAGGGCGACCAGGCGGCCGGGCGTAAGGTGCTCGCCGAACAGCACGTGGCCAATGGTCGCGATGCCGACGATGCCGAGGCCTTCCCAGACAGCGTAGGCCACCGCCATGGGAATGACGCGAAGCGCGATGCTGACGAGGGCGAACGAGAAGCCGATCAGCAGCAGTGGGAGAAAGGCGACGAGCCAGGATGAGGAGACGACCGATTTGAGCGCAGCGGTCGCAACGATCTCGACGGCGATGGCCGCGAGGAGAACCAACCAGTGAAATGACATAGTGCACACAGGCTAAGCCAACGCCGACACCGCAAGAACGGCGCCGGGACAGCAAAGCAATCCTTCAGATAATGAAATCGCGAGGTCCGAAATCAAAGATCGCAGCAACAAGATCGCGGCGAACGGCACGGCGACAAAAACAACGCCCGCAACGGCGAAGGTCGGTCGCTCAAAATGTGCTTCTCAGACACTCATCGAGGAGGGATATGCGCCCGGCCCGGATCATTGTCAACTCTCAATGACTTTATAAAACAGTCACTTAAGGAAATCTTCT
The DNA here is from genome assembly GCF_056400625.1 of Allobosea sp. P5_A5. Taxonomy (NCBI): domain Bacteria; kingdom Pseudomonadati; phylum Pseudomonadota; class Alphaproteobacteria; order Hyphomicrobiales; family Alloboseaceae; genus Allobosea; species Allobosea sp. P5_A5. Next base: position 234,220 of record NZ_JBFUKY010000004.1, on the reverse strand, counting down.
TACAGAAACGATGCTTTCGAAGCCGGTACAACACATTGGTCCGTCAGGGTAATTCGAGGTTTTTCCCGATCCGTTTTCGCATCGGCAAAAAACGCTCTCGCAAGGCTGTTCGGGCTATCGAATCAGCCGAAACAGCGACGGTTCCGGTTAAGCGTTCCGTGAAGAATTTGAGCTAGACCGCGATCGGGATCGCAGCGCCGAGAACGCTGCGTTCCGGGTTGAGGACACCGGTCATGGCTGCTTTCGACGTCCGCGACATGATGAAGGCGGATGCTGCCTCCGCGGCGCCGACCAGCTTCGGCGGTGCGTCGGATTCCCGCACGCATCGTTTTCATCCGCTCGCCGAGCGTATCGCCGCGATCCCGGTCAAACCGACGCTGTCGCCGGTCATGATCGAAGGGCTCGTGCGACTGGCCGATGCGACCACGATCGTGGTGGTGGGCGCGCTGGTCTATGTCGCCTATGCCGCCGGCCAGGTCGCCTCGGTGATGACCTATCAGATCACGGTGGCGACGCTGGCCATCGGCGCGCTCGCGCTGTTCCAGGCGCTCCGGCTTTATCCGGTGGGAGCGCTGCGAAACTTCGTCGGAACCGCGATACGGCTGATCAGCGGTTGGACCATGCTGTTCCTGATCGCGCTCGCGACCTTCTTCTTCCTCAAGGTCGGCGAGCAGATTTCGCGCGGCTGGCTGCTCGGCTTCTATCTCAGCGGCACCGGCGCACTGCTGGCCGAGCGGCTGATCGCGAGCCAGATCGTGCTGCGCCTGACCCGTTCCGGGCGGCTGGAGCGGCGCACGGCCATCGTCGGCGGAGGTGAGGCCGGGACCGCGCTGATCAAGGCGCTGGAGGCCCAGAACGACACCGGCCTGCGGATTTGCGGCGTGTTCGACGATCGTGGCGACGCGCGCTCGCCTGATCTCGTCGCTGGCTATCCCAAGCTCGGAACGATCGACGATCTCGTCGAGTTCGCGCGGCGCACCAAGCTCGACCTTGTGATCTTCACCCTGCCGATCTCGGCCGAAGCGCGGCTGCTGACGATGCTGCGCAAGCTCTGGGTGCTGCCGATCGACATCCGCCTCTCCGCGCACATGTCGAAGCTGCGCTTTCGCCCGCGCTCCTATTCCTATTTCGGCGCCGTGCCGGTGCTGGATGTGTTCGACCGCCCGATCGCGGATTGGGACGTCGTGGTCAAATGGCTGTTCGACAAGATCGTCGGCACGCTGGCGTTGATCGCGTTGTCGCCGGTGATGCTGGCGGTCGGCATCGCGGTGAAGCTCGATTCGAGCGGGCCGGTCTTCTTTCGCCAGAAGCGGTACGGCTTCAACAACGAGACGATCGACGTCTTCAAGTTCCGCTCGCTCTACCATGAGATGACAGACCATACCGCGGCCACGCAGGTCACCAAGGGCGACAAGCGCGTCACCCGCGTCGGCCGCTTCATTCGCAAGACCTCGCTCGACGAACTGCCGCAGCTGTTCAACGTGGTGTTCAAGGGCGATCTCTCGCTGGTCGGCCCGCGCCCGCACGCCATCCACGCCTCCACCTCGAACCGCGCCTATGAACAGGTGGTCGACGGTTATTTCGCCCGCCACAAGGTCAAGCCCGGCATCACCGGCTGGGCTCAGGTGAATGGCTGGCGCGGCGAGACCGACACCGACGACAAGATCCAGCGCCGTGTCGAGCACGACCTGTATTACATCGAGAACTGGTCGGTGCTGCTGGACATGTATATCCTGATCAAGACGCCGTTCTCACTCCTGACCAAGAGTGAGAACGCCTATTGAGCGCCCTCGCCGATTCCTTCGCCGGCAGCGGGGCGCCACGTTCACGCTTGAGGCTTTCCTATGGAGCCCTCAAGCGCGGGACGCTGTGGCTGCTGGGTGCATCGAGCGGCTTCGCGCTGATCGAGCCCTCGCCCTATGAGATCGCCTTCCTGCTGGCGCTGTTCATCTACACGCTGACGGGCATCCGCTTCTCGCAGAAACTCCTGCCCCTCGCCGTTCTGTTGCTGCTTTTCAATCTTGGCGGCGTCATTTCGCTGATCCCGTGGATGGACGACCCCGATGCGGTGCGCTTCATCGCGGTATCGCTTTACCTGATGCTGACCGGGATCTTCCTGGCTGCGATCATGGCGGAGGATGCGGGCGGCCGGCTGGAGACCCTGCGGCAGGGCTACCTCTTTGCGGCGTGGTGCGCGGGCGGGGCCGCCGTCCTCGGCTATTTCGACATTGCCGGCCTTGGCGAGGCTTTCACGCTTTACGGACGCGGCTCGGGGACCTTCAAGGACCCGAATGTGCTGGCGCCCTATCTCGTCTTGCCCATCGTCTATGGCATGCAGCGCGTTTTGACGGGCCAGGCAGGCATCCTGCGTGGCCTGCTGCTGATCAGCGTGCCGCTCGCCGGGCTGTTCCTGTCGTTTTCGCGCGGCGGCTGGGGGGTGCTCGTCGGCGCCCTGGTTCTGATGATCGGGCTTACCTTTCTGACGGCGCCGACCGCACATCGCCGTGCCCGCATCGTCGGGATGTCGGCGGCGGCTCTCGTCGTGATGGTGGCGGCGTTGCTGGTCGCCCTGTCATTCGAGAATATCCGCGCGGTCTTCGAGGTCCGCGCCAGTCTCGACCAGGATTACGACCAAGGCGTCACCGGCCGCTTTGGCAATCAGCTGCGCGCGATTCCGATGCTGCTCGACGACCCCAATGGCTTCGGGCCGCTGCGCTTCCGCTGGCTCTTCCAGCAGGCCGACCCGCACAATGTCTATGTCAACGCCTTTGCCTCCTATGGCTGGCTCGGCGGCATCGCCTGGCTCAGCCTGATGGTCGCGACCTGCTATGTCGGATGGCGTCTGGTCTTCCGGCGCGGGCCGCTCCAGCAACATGCGATCGCGATCTGGTCCGTCCTGTTCGTGCTGATCCTGCAAGGCCTGCAGATCGACACCGACCATTGGCGCCATCTCTACCTCATGCTGGGGTTGGTATGGGGGCTAGCGGCGCTGCCCGCCCAGCCCGGCGACACCTCACGCCGATGAGCCCAGCCGCAGCACCCGCCCAGAACCAGAACATCCAGGCGCTGCGTGCGATCGCGGCGCTGATGGTGGTCGTCGCTCATGCAGGCCATGAGACCGAGGCGCTGGCCCCGCGCGTCGGGCGCCCCGCTATCGACCTGTCGATGCTTCAGCTGGGAGCCGGCGTCGATATCTTCTTCGTGATTTCCGGCTTCATCATGGTCTACGCCTCAGCGGGGCTTTACGGCTGGCCGGGCGCACCGGGGCAATTCCTGCTGCGGCGGCTGGTCAGGATCGCGCCGCTTTACTGGCTGCTGACGACGGCACTGCTCGCGGGCGCGACTGTTGCGCCGCAGCTTCTCAACGTCGGCGTAGGCGACTGGCAGCACATCCTCGCCTCGTATCTCTTCATCCCGAGCCTGAGGGGTGGCGACGAAATCCGGCCGGTGATGGCGCTGGGCTGGACGCTGAACCTGGAGATGTTCTTCTACGTCATCTTTGCCACGACATTGATGCTGCCCCTGCGGCTTGGGCTGGCGGCGTTGACGGTACTCCTTTCGGCGCTGGCTCTCGGTGGCGCCCTTTTCCAGCCGGCGCAGGTGCAGCTCGCCTTCTGGACGCAAGGCATCATCCTCGAATTCCTGTTCGGCTGCCTGCTCGCGCTTTGCTTCATGAAAGGCATGCGGCTGAGTGCTCCCCTCGCCATCCTGGCGGTCGCGCTGGGGCTGGCGGCGATGATCAGGATACGGGGTTTCGACGACGCGCCCGGCTGGCCGCCGGCGCTGCGCTGGGGCGTGCCTGCGCTTCTCGTCGTGGCAGGCGCAGCCCTTTATCGCGGGCGGACGCCGCGCATCGCTGGGTTGTTGGTGGGGTTGGGCGATGCGTCCTACAGCCTCTATCTGGTCCACCCGTTCGCACTGAGGCCGCTGCGCGATGTCTGGGCAAAGCTCGTCGGCGGGGCCTTGCCGCTCGAAATCTACATGCTCTGCGCCGTCGCCTTTGGCGTGATAGTGGCTCTCCTGCTCCGCCGCTTCGTGGAACGGCCGCTCCTGACGCTCTGCCAGACTTCGCTGAAGGAGCGGAGTCGACCACCTAAGGCCGCACCGACCCTCCACGCCCCTGTGGGCACGCCCCCCTAAGCGGCCGGGATGGCGGGCATCGTCCGCGTTGATGACCGCCATACCGTGACGTTGGCACAGCAAGATGCATCAAGCGCATTGCATCCCGATCGGCCCATCACTATAAGCCGGTCCGTCGGAGCGTAGCGCAGCCCGGTTAGCGCACTTGTCTGGGGGACAAGGGGTCGGAGGTTCGAATCCTCTCGCTCCGACCATTCTTCTCATCAGCGATCGCCATGGTTGCCACCGGTCGCTGTCGTGCGGCCGGCGCCGCTTCACTGCCGATCGAGCCAGTCCTTCAGCAGACCGATATCCGTCTGTGACAGTCCGTGCCCCGTCGGCACGGCCCGGTGCTCGACATCGGCGCCCAGCGCGGCAAACGCAGCCGCAAGGGCCTCCGATGCCGCAGACGGCATGATCGGGTCGATCAGTCCCGAAAGCAGCAGCACCGGCTTCTTTGTCAGATCCGGCTCCGGCAACTTGTGGAAGGGCGGCATGGCGCGCAGCAGCGCGGCCCCCGCCAGGACCTCAGGCCGCAGGAGCAGCAGGCTCGCGGCAATGTTGGCTCCGTTGGAGTAGCCGAGCGCGATCGGCGCCGGCAGACCGTGCCGCTCGCGCGATTCCTCGATGAAATCGGCGAGCTCATGCGTCCGACGGACCAGATCGTCTTCGTCGAAAATGCCCTCGGCCAACCGGTGGAAGAAGCGCGGGGCCGAACCTTCGAGCACCTTGCCGCGCGGCGAAAGCAGCGTGGCGCCGGGCGCAACCGTGCGTCCGAGCGGCAGCAGATCGCGCTCGTCGCCGCCGGTGCCGTGCAGCAGCAGGATCGGCGGGCGAGCGGAATCGAGGCCTGGCTCGAACACATGGATGAATTCGGCACGGGTGGCGGTCGTGGTCATGGCGAATCTCCCTGTCATAGCGGAGGGGCCGCCCCGTCCTCGAAAGCGGCGGGGCGGCCCCTAGGTTTTGAATCAGGCCAGCACTGGGAGCGCGGCCTCGATCTCCTTGCGATGCTCCTCCAGGCCGGGCGGCAGCTTCAAAGCCCGGCCCAGTTCAGCGGCCGGCTCGTCCACGGCAAAACCGGGGACATCGGTCGCGATCTCGAACAGGACATGGCCAGGCTCCCGGAAATAGACCGAGCGGAAGTAGCTCCGATCCCGCTGTTCCGTCGTGCGGATACCGTGGTTCTCGGCCAGACGCTGCACCATCCCCTCCTGCGCCGCATCATCGGCCGCCCGGAAGGCGATGTGATGCACCGAACCGGCGCCCTGTCGCGCCGGCAGGAAGCCGCCCGCGACTCGCAGATCGACGATCCCGCCGACAGGCGTATCGGCGACCTTGAAGCGGATCAGCGTGTCCTCGCGTCCCGCTTCGACAAAGCCGAAGATGTCGGTGAGGATCGCCGCCGTGGGCGCCGCATCCGCCAGCAGCAGGCTGACGCTGTGGAAGCCGCGAATGGCATTCTCAGTGCCGATGCCGCTTTCGGACCAGTACGGCTCGGCCTCGACACCGGGCACGCCGACAAGCGCCAGGCGCATCCCGTCCGGATCGCGGAAGCTCAGCACGCTCTCACCGAAGCGCCGGGCAGGTGCCTCATGCGGCACGCTCTGCTCGATGAAGCGGTGAGTCCAGAAGCCGATCGAGCCTTCCGGGACCCTGAAGACGGTTTCCTGGGTCTCGCCGATGCCGAGCCGGCCGGGCGCGGCATGATCCCAGGGGAAGAAGGTCAGGATCGAACCCGGCGCGGCATCGGCATCCCCGTAATAGAGGTGATAGGTGCCCGGATCGTCGAAATTCACCGTCTTCTTGACGAGGCGCAGCCCGAGCACTCGGCCATAGAAGTCGAGATTGCGGCGCGCGGGGCCGGAAATCGCGGTGACGTGGTGAAGCCCGTGGATCTGCATGATGTCCTCCATCTTCGGAAGCCGCCCGGTCGAGCGGTGTTGTTGGATGCAAGATCGTGCCATCTCGATCCGAACGCTAGAGGCGGCGCATTGCGCCGTTGCAATATGCCGATCCGTCCCGCACAATCCGCGTGGCCGATAAACCGACTGTCTGCAGGCCAGTGACGATCACGATGGAACCACGATGACACCTGCCGCGAAGGCGCTCGCCTGGGACGATTTCCGCCTGATCAAGGCGATTGCGGAAGAGCGGGCCCTGCCGGCCGCCGCCCATAAGCTGGGCATCAATCACTCGACGGTGTTCCGACGTCTCGGCCAGATCGAGGATGCGGTCGGAGTCAAACTGTTCGAGCGTCATCGCAGCGGTTACGTCGCGACACCTGCCGGCGAGGAGATGGTGCTGCTCGCAGGCCGCGTGGACGAGGACATCACCGCCTTCACGCGCAAGCTCGCAGGCCAGGAGATCAAACCGGCCGGCGAATTGCGGGTCGCGACCAACGACACCCTGCTGGTCGACCTCCTGACACCGCTTTTCGCAAAATTTCTGGCGCAGTGCCCGGATATCCGGCTCGACATCCTCGTCGGCAACCGCGCCGCCAATCTTTCGAAGCGGGATGCGGATGTCGCCATCCGTGCGACCGACAATCCGCCCGAGACGCTGGTGGGCCGCAAGCCCGCCCGGATCGCCTGGGCCGTGTACGGAAAAGCAGCCGACTTTCCCGCGCCGCGAGCTTGGGAGGGGGACGAACTGTGGGATCGACCGTGGGTCTCGCTCGGCGAGACCTTCGCTATGATGAGCGCGGTCCGCACCATCGCCCGCCAAGTCACACCCGAGCGGATCGTCTACAAGCTCGACACGGTGCTCGGGCTTGCGGAGGCCGTCGAAGCTGGCATCGGCATCGGCTTCGTGCCCTGCTTCATCGCGGATGTGCGCCCCGGGCTGACGCGACTTTCGGCGCCCGACCCCAAGCTTGCCGCCGATCTGTGGCTGCTGACGCATCCCGACATGCGCCATACCCCGCGAGTCCGGCTTTTCCTCGATTTCATGGCGGCGGAAATTTCGCGCTTGAAGCCGTTGATCGAAGGATCGCGTCGAGAGGACGCCGACGACAGTCCAGCCGAGGCCTGAGCGCAGCACGACTGCGAGGCAATATGCGGTTCCCGCCGCTCGCCATCGACGCTAGTCTCCCCGTATGGAAATCATCGTTCCGCTCATCATAGGGCTCAGTCTGATCTGGCTGATCGGTCGCGGCGTGCCCTGGAACGCCAAGCTGATGACGATCGTCGTTGCGCTCGCGGTGATCGTCCTGATCGTCGCTGTGGAACGGGCCGGCTACTGGCCCGAAGCCTTCCACCGCCGTTGAGCGGTCAGACCGATACCAGCTTCAACCCGACGATGCCGGCAACGATCAGGCCGATGCAGGCCAGCCGCATAGCGCCGGCGGGCTCGCCAAGCAGGACCATGCCGAGGATCGCTGTACCGACCGTGCCGACCCCCGTCCAGACCGCGTAAGCCGTCCCGACCGGCAGGCTCTTCAAGGCCAGTCCGAGCAGACCGACGCTGACGACCATGCTGATCAGCGTCAAAGCCGTAGGCACGAGCCGGGTGAAGCCTTGCGTGTATTTCAGGCCGATCGCCCAGCCGACCTCGAACAGGCCCGCGATCAGGAGGTAGATCCAAGCCATGACGAGGCTCCCGCTGATGGAGCGGGTCGTCCCGCGAGGTGCTGGAATGGCAGAGTGCCGGGGTCGTCCCCGGCGCATGGGATGGCGGCTTCCTTCGGTGCGGTCAAGCCAGTCCAGCCCGACCGTTCCCAGCGCGGTTGGCTCAGGCCGGTTCCTCGACGGGCTTCAACGCCCGTTCGAGGATGCCACGGCATTCTCCAAGTTCGCGCATCACGGCTGTCAGCACGGTGATGTCGTCGAGCCCTTCCGGGACGGCATGCTTGGGCACCCAACCCGCTGGCTCGCTGCCGGCCGCTTCGGTGCCGGGCGCCCCCGGCGCTTGCGCCATCGAGCCGATCGCCGCGCCGCGCCCGATCGCCTGGACATGGCGCGGCCCCTGCTCCTTGAGGATGCGCTGCAGGCCCTTGATCGTATAGCCTTCGCCGTAGAGCAGACGGCGGATGCCCTTGAGCAACGCCACATCGTCCGGCCGGTAGTAGCGGCGTCCGCCGCCGCGCTTCAGCGGCTTGATCTGGCTGAAGCGCGTCTCCCAGAAACGCAGGACGTGCTGGGGGATGTCGAGGTCTTCCGCGACCTCGCTGATGGTTCGAAAGGCATCCGGGCTCTTGGTGTCCAATTCGGCCTCTTCATTGCCGGCGTGGAACTCCAGGCTCACTCAGTCTCGCCCTCACCGCTTTGCCCGTTGATGCGGGCCTTCATCACGTTCGAGGGCTTGAACACCATCACACGACGCGGCTCAATCGGCACTTCTACGCCCGTTTTCGGATTACGCCCGATTCGCTCGCCCTTGTCTCGCACCACGAAGGATCCGAACGAGGATAACTTGACGTTTTCCCCACGCGCGACCGCATCGCAAATCTCGTCGAGCACGGCCTCCACGAGCTTTGACGACTCCGTCCGCGATAATCCGATCTTCTGGTAGACAGCCTCGCACAGGTCCGCGCGAGTTACCGTTTGCCCCGACATTCAATCCTCCAAGGCGCCACCCCCGACGCCGGCCGGAGCCGTTGTCGTTTTCGCCATTATGGACGCGGGACGCTAGGCGCCCGCGCTACGTGGGTCAATCCTCGACCGAACGGCTTTCCGCCGCTCATGCCGAAAACTGCCCGAAAACGCTGCCGAACCATCGCAATTGAGCGATTTTCAGATTGCCGGCTCACCAGCGGATCAGTGCCGAACCCCAGGTGAAGCCGCCGCCCATCGCCTCGATCAGGACGAGTTGCCCGCGCTCGATGCGGCCGTCCTTGTGTGCCTCGGCCAGCGCGAGCGGAATCGAGGCGGCCGAGGTATTTCCATGCCGGTCGACCGTGATGACGACATGGGCCGGATCGATGCCGAGCTTGTCGGCGGTGGCGTCGATGATGCGGCGGTTGGCCTGATGCGGCACGAACCAGTCGATATCGGCGCCGGTCAGCCCGGTTTGCTGGAAAGTGTGACGCACGGTCTCGGCCAAATTGTTCACCGCGTGGCGGAAAACCTCCTTGCCCTCCATGCGCAGCAGGCCGACCGTCTTGGTCGATCCTGCGCCGCCGTCGACGTAAAGCTTGTCCTTGTAGCGCCCGTCCGAGCGGATATGCGTCGTCAGGACGCCGCGATCGGCCAATGTCCCCTCACCCGGCACCGCTTTGAGCACGACAGCGCCGGCGCCGTCGCCAAACAGCACGCAGGTCGCGCGGTCTTCCCAGTCGAGAATCCGCGAGAAGGTTTCGGCGCCGATGACGAGCGCCGTTTTGGAGCCGCCGGTGATCAGGAACTTGTCCGCCGTCGCCAGGGCGAAGACGAAGCCGGAACAGACCGCCTGCACGTCGAAGGCTGCGCCGCCGGTAATGCCGAGGCCAGCCTGGATCTGGGTGGCGGTAGCGGGAAAGGTGTGGTCCGGCGTCGCCGTGGCGACGATGATCAGGTCGATCTCGGAGGCATCGATGCCGGCGTCTGCAATGGCGTCCTGCGCCGCCTTCAGCCCGATGATCGAGGTTGGCTCGTCATCGGCGGCGATATGGCGCTGGCGGATGCCGGTGCGCTGCACGATCCAGTCGTCGCTCGTGTCGACCTGCGCCGCGAGTTCGGCATTGGTGACGATGCGGGCGGGCAGATAGGAGCCGCAGCCGACGATCTGTGAACGCAGATTGGACAAAGACACCGTTTCCCTACTGGACGTCGGCGGGCTGCGCGGCAGGCAGCTCCGGGCGCGTGCTGGCGGCGACCATCTCGCGAACCTTCGACATCAGGTCCTCGCGCGCCATTTCGTAGCCGAGCTMGGCTGCGCTGGCGAAGCCGACGGCATCGGTGCCGCCGTGGCTCTTGATGACGATGCCTTCCAGCCCCAGGAAGACGCCGCCATTGGATTTGCGCGGGTCGAGCTTCTCGCGCAGGGCCCCAAATGCGCGCCTCGCGAAGAGATAGCCGATCTTGGCCATCAGCGAACGGCTCATCGCCGCGCGCAGATAGGACTGGATCTGGCGCGCCGTACCCTCGGCGGTCTTCAATGCGATGTTGCCGGTGAAACCTTCGGTCACGACCACGTCGACCGTGCCCTTGCCGAGATCGTCGCCCTCGACGAAGCCGTGATAGGCCATATGCGGAAGGTTGCTTTCGCGCAGGATGCGGCCGGCCTCCTTGACCGCCTCGACGCCCTTGATCTCCTCGACGCCGACATTGAGCAGGCCCACCGTCGGCCGGTCGAGATCGAGGACGACGCGGGCCATGGCAGCGCCCATTACGGCCAGGTCGACGAGATGGCGCGCATCGGCGCCGATCGTCGCGCCGACATCCAGTACGATGCTCTCGCCCCGTGCGGTCGGCCACAGACAGGCGATGGCGGGCCGGTCGACCTGAGGCATCGACTTCAGGCAGAATTTCGACATCGCCATCAGCGCGCCGGTGTTGCCGGCCGATACGGTGACATCCGCCTCGCCGGTCTTGGTCGCGTCGATGGCGCGCCACATCGATGATTTATAGCGGCCATAGCGCAGCGCCTGGCTCGGCTTGTCATCCATCTTCACCGCGACTTCGGTGTGGTGGAAGGTGGTGACGGCCTTAAGCTTCGCGTGCTGCCCGATCAGGGGCAGCACGACCTTCTCATCACCGAAAATGACGAAGCGGGTATCCGGGCGACGCTCCAGCATGAGCGCCGCACCCGGGATGACGATGCTTGGGCCATGGTCCCCACCCATCGCATCGAGCGCGATTGTAACCGGTCTTGTCATTGAGTTCTGGCGTGTCCCGGAAGCGGCCGACCTTCCACCCGGGACGGCTCTTTGCCGGCCGGACAATAGCGGTTTGCGGCAGCGCCGCAAGCCGCGCCGAGCGGTGTATGCCCTTCAATCATTGTCGAAATCATGTCTGCGCGCGCACGCTCGGTTTGCTCACTGCACGTCCCGCTTCAGCTTGGCGAGCGCGGCGAAAGGCGATGGCTCGGCCTCGGTCGGGGCCGGCGCCTCGAAGTTGACGCCCGGCTTGCGCGGATAAGGATCGAGCGCGAGCGCCAGGAACTCCAGCGCGATGGCGCCGAGATCGATCACGCCATCGACGATCGGCTCCGGCGGATCGGTCTCGTTGAGCATGACCTCGACGTCGATCGCGGTATCCTTGGCCTCGGCCTCGGTGACGGCGAAGATCGGATCGGTCGAGGGCACAAGATCGAGCTTGAACGGGACGTCGAGCTTCACCGGGAACGCCTCGAGCGTCACCACGCAGGTCTGGTGGAGCCGCGCATCGATCCGGCCTTCGAGCTTCACCCGCTCGCCATTGCGGGCAAGGTCGTAGCGGACCTCCAGCGCTTCCACCGAGACGAGGTCGAGCGCTACGGCAATGGCGACGAGTTCGTCCGCCGCCGCGCGGACGGTAACCTCGGTGCCGCGCGGGCGGATCGATTCGACGCGGATCGGATGCTGCAGTGGGGGTTTGCGGTCAGATTTCATCTGCGGTCTCTTCGCCGGAGAATATGGGGAACAGCGCCTCGTCTCGCAGCAGTCCGTCCATATCGAGCACGGATAGCCGTTGCGTGGCCTCGTGCAGATAGGTCGCCAACACCGCCGGATCCGCCGCCGGCGCAGCGTTGCGGCGCAGCGCATCCTCAAGCACCGCAGGCTCGGGGGCGGCGAAAGCAGCTCCATAAGCCTGGAGCCGGCCGTAGAACATCTGGCCGATCTTCTTCATGTGCTTGGGCACCGCGATGTCGCTGACCCCACCATTGCGGAAGCCGAGCTCGAGATAGTCGAAGCAGGCGTCGGTCAGGTCCTGGGCGAGGTCGCCTGCGGGCGCAGGCAGTTCGCGCAAGCGCCGCAGGACCAGGAACATATGCATCGCCAGCGATTCGAAACGGCCCTCGAAGCTGTCTGGAATACCGCCGTCGATATAAAGCGCGGGCCGGCGCGAAGCCTCTGCGATGCGCGCAAACAGCGCATCGGCCGGGGCGCGCCGCTGCGCACGCTTGCCGAATAATCCGAAGATCACCGGATTTCCTCCATCCGGCGCCGACGCGCGCGTCCTCGCCTTGCCAAAACCATCCTCGGGCGTTACGCCAACCATCACCCTTTTGACAAGCGGCATGGGGTCTTTGTGCTTCCTGCCGCCCCGCCTTCGGATCGTGCCCGCATGACCCATATCACCCGTCGCACGGCTCTGCTCGGCGCGCTTGCGACCACCTCCCTGCTGCTCGCGGGCTGCGGGCCGGATGCCAGTGGCTTCGTGCTGCCGACCTCGGCGGGCATGAACGAGGAGACCAAGCGCGGCTTCGTCATGGACGACGGCCTGATCGCTCAGGTGAAGATCGGGACGGACGTGCACAAGGTGCTCGAGATTCTCGGCACACCCTCGACCACCTCGACCGTCGGCAACCGGACCTTCTACTATATCAGCCAGACGGTGCGCCGGCGCTTCCAGTTCCAGAACCCGCAGGTGGTCGATCAGCAGGTGCTGGTGGTCTACTTCAACAAGGGCTTCAAGGTGGAGCGCATCGCCAATTACGGCCTGCAGGACGGCGTACCTTTCGACTTCATCAGCCGCACCACCCCATCCGGCGGCGAGGAGCAGAGCTTCCTGCGCAACCTCTTCCGGGGCGTGACGAGGTTCAACCCGCTGGGCTCGTAAGCGAGCCCTTTCAAGGCCCGAATATCGAAAACCCGCGGTTCGCACCGCGGGTTCTGTTTTGGGGTGCGCGGCTCCTGATCAGGGCGCTGCCGCGGGGCGGCGCACCGGCAACGTCATCGCCAACACCCCCGCGATCACGAGAACGAGTCCGGCCCAGGCGGTCGTTGCAAGTGTCTCCCCGAGAAACACCATGCCGATCAGCACGCCGGTCGGGACCCGCAGATAGGCGACCGATGTCGTCGCCACCGCACCCAGCCGTGCGATCAGCCTGAAATAGATCACGAAGGCCAAAGCGGTCGAGACGAGCGACAGCGCGATCAAAGCCTGGATCGAAGAAGCCGACGGCGTCAGCGTCCAGGGCCGGTCCAGGATCAGGCTCAGTGGCGTTAAGACCACCGCGCCACACAGAAGCGAGCCTGCCGCCGGCATGATCGGATCGAGGCCCTTGAAGCTGCGTCCGAACAAGGCCGCCCCGCCATAGCAGATGCTGGCCGCGACCAGTGCCAGCTGGGCGGCAAGTTGCGCACCGAAACCCGCTATCGCCTGCCCTCCGACAATGAGAACGGTGCCGGCGAGGCCGGCTGCGATCCCGGCCAGGCGCAAACGCGGCAAGCGCTCCGCCGACGCGGACAGGCACGATAGCAGGACGACGAAGATCGGGCTCGTCGAGCTGAGGATCGTCGCCAGCCCCGCATCGACGCTGCGCTCGGCCCAGGCGATCAGCGTGAACGGGACAACGCTGTTGAGGCAGGCTTGAATGAGGAACATCCGCCATGTTGCGAGGTCCCGCGGCAGCCGTAACCCGCGCCAGCGGATGACAATGAGCAGGACAAAGCCCGCGATGAGCGTCCGGGCCGCGATCAGGGTCAGCGGCGGAATCGTCTCCACGCCGAGCTTGATGAAGGTGTAGGATCCGCCCCAAAGTCCGGCCAGAACCAGCAGAAGCGCAAGCTCCACGGCACGGTTCGGCACGGCGGCAGGTTGGTCGAGCATTTGCGTGGACATGGTTCCTCCTGAAGTTGGCGGGACCATGCCAGTGCGAATGCAGCAGCGCATGCGGGAACGCTACGGGCCCGGCCGTAGCGTTGAGCCTTGATTCAAGCGCTTGCGAAATTGAGTCAGACGAGGCCCGTAAGCCATTGCTTGAAAGAGGATTTCTTCGTTGGCATCGCCAGCCTGCGCCGTCATGGCGAGCGCAGCGAAGCAATCCAGGGAGACTGGGTCGAACTGTATCAGCGGGCCCCCCTGGATTGCTTCGCTGCGTCCTCGCAATGACGGCTATCCGAGGGTCCAAGAAAAAACCCGCGGCTCACGCCGCGGGTTGGTAGACGTCTCAGCGCTAAGAGCGATCAGCTATGCGCGAGGATCGCCAGCAGAAGCAATGCGATGATGTTTGTGATCTTGATCGCGGGATTCACCGCAGGCCCCGCCGTGTCCTTGTAGGGATCGCCGACGGTGTCGCCGGTGACGGAGGCCTTATGAGCTTCCGAGCCTTTCATATGGCGCACGCCGTCCTTGTCGACGAAACCGTCCTCGAAGGACTTTTTGGCGTTGTCCCAGGCGCCGCCGCCCGAGGTCATCGAGATCGCGACGAAGATGCCCGTCACGATGACGCCCATCAGCATCGCGCCGACGGCCGCGAAAGCGTTGTTCTTGCCCGCGATGGCGTAGATCACGAAGTAAGTGAGGAACGGCGCCAGCACCGGAAGCAGGGAGGGAATCACCATTTCCTTGATTGCGGCTTTGGTCAGCAGGTCGACGGCGCGGGCATAGTCCGGGCGCTCCGTGCCCTGCATGATGCCGGGTTTCTCGCGGAACTGGCGGCGCACCTCCTCAACCACCGAGCCGGCCGCACGCCCCACCGCCGTCATGCCCATGCCCGCGAAAAGGAAGGGAATGAGACCACCGAGCAGCAAGCCGACGACGACATAAGGGTTGGACAGCGAAAAATCGACCGTGACGCCCTTGAAGTACTGGAAGGTCGTCGAGCCCGCCTTGTTGGCCTCGGAGATGAAGAAGTTCAGGTCCGAGGTGTAGGCCGCGAACAGCACCAGCGCGCCGAGGCCGGCCGAGCCGATCGCGTAGCCCTTGGTGATCGCCTTGGTGGTGTTGCCGACCGCATCGAGCGCATCGGTGGAGTGACGGACCTCCTTGGGCAGGCCCGCCATCTCGGCAATGCCGCCCGCGTTGTCGGTGACTGGACCGAAGGCATCGAGTGCGACGACGACGCCTGCCAGCGCCAGCATCGCTGTGGTGGCGATGGCGATGCCGAACAGGCCGGCGAGCGTGTAGCTGACGATGATGCCGGCGATGATCACGATCGTCGGGAGCGCGGTCGATTCCAGGGATACCGCGAGGCCCTGGATGACGTTGGTGCCGTGGCCGGTGACCGAGGCCTGGGCGATCGAGACGACCGGGCGCTTGCCGGTGCCGGTGTAATATTCGGTGATCACCACGATCAGCAGCGTCACGGCCAAGCCGACCATGGCGCAGCCGAAGAGCTTGCCCGAGGTGAAGGTGACGTTCTGCGCCGTGGTGAAGGAGGCCGAGAAGCCGCCGAACATCACGTAATTCACCGCCGCGATCGCGACGATGGAGAGCACGCCAGCCCCGATGAAGCCCTTGTAGAGCGCGCCCATGATCGACTGGTTGGCGCCAAGCTTCACGAAGAAGGTGCCGATGATCGAGGTGACGATGCAGGAGGCGCCGATCGCCATCGGATAGAGCATCATGGTGCCGAGAATCGGCTGGCCGGCGAAGAAGATCGCGGCGAGCACCATGGTCGCGACCAGCGTCACGGCGTAGGTCTCGAACAGGTCGGCGGCCATGCCGGCGCAGTCGCCGACATTGTCGCCGACATTGTCGGCGATGGTCGCGGGATTGCGCGGGTCGTCTTCCGGGATGCCGGCCTCGACCTTGCCGACGAGGTCGGCGCCGACATCAGCACCCTTGGTGAAGATACCGCCGCCGAGGCGGGCGAAGATCGAGATCAGCGAAGCGCCGAAGCCGAGCGCCACCAGCGAATCGATCACCGTGCGGCTTGAAGGCTCGAAGCCGAGATAGGAGGTCAGGACGCCGTAATAGACGGCGACGCCGAGCAGCGCGAGGCCTGCGACCAGCATGCCGGTCACGGCGCCGGCCTTGAACGCCACATCGAGCCCCTCGCCCAGCGACTGCATCGCCGCCTGCGCAGTGCGGACATTGGCGCGCACCGAGACGTTCATGCCGATAAAGCCGGCCATGCCCGAGAGCACGGCGCCGATCAGGAAGCCGATCGCGACCCATTTGCCGAGCAGCCAGCCGAGCGCGACGCAAAGAACGACGCCGACGATGCCGATCGTCAGATATTGCCGCTTCAGATAAGCCTGCGCCCCTTCCGCCACGGCGCCGGATATCTCCTGCATGCGCTGGCTGCCGGCATCGCGCTTCATGACGTCGCCATAGGCCCAGATGCCGTAGGCGATCGAAAGCGCACTCAATACAATGATGACAAGCAGAGCTGACATTCGTTTTCCTGACCCTAAAGGCGTTGCCATCGGGAGCGCTGACGCTCCTCGTTTGCAGCATTGGACGTCAGGCAACGAAAAACGAGCCTTGGGACTTTGAGGCTCGCTCCGCGTCGCCAGTGTCAGGCGAATTTGTGGCAAGTTTCGCGCGGAAGCGCAAACGGCCGTGCTTACAGATTTCGTCTGATGTCAGGGCGCCGATGACGGCCTGGGAGCGACCCGGCAATCGGCCTTGCCCTGAAGCCCGCAGCCAGCCCGCCCGAATTGGGCTGGCAGACTTCATTCCGGCTCCTGGCGCGGTTCAGGCTGTGGCCGGATCGCGGCCGCGCTGCAGGAGCTGCCAACCCACCATCGCCAGGGCGATGGCGACCGGCGGGAAGACCATCCAGTTCACCGTGGCCCAGCCGCCATGGCTGACGAGGCCGCCGGACGAGAACGAGGCGATCGCGACCGAGCCGAAGACGAGAAAATCATTGGCGGCCTGCACCTTCACGCGCTCCTCGGGCCGGTAGCAATCCGTCACTAGCGAGGTCGCGCCAATGAAGCCGAAGTTCCAGCCGAGCCCGAGCAGGACCAGCGCCACCCAGAAATGCGCGACGCTGAGGCCGGCCAGCCCGACGATCGCGGCCAGCGCCGTCAAGGCGAGGCCGCAGATGGTGACGGCCTCCTTGCCGAAGCGCTCGATCAGCTTGCCGGTGAAGAAGCTCGGCCCATACATCGCCAGCACATGCCACTGGATGCCGAGAGCAGCGTCGCCCACAGAATGACCGCAGGCGACCATCGCCATCGGCGCGGCCGTCATGACGAAGCTCATCAGCCCATAAGCCACCAGCGCGGCGATGACCGAGGCGATGAATTTCGGCTGCCGCATGATCTGCCCGAGCGGCCGGCCGCCATCGGACTGCGCGGCAGCAACCGGCGGCGCGTGCAGGCGCGAGACGATGAGGATCGCCAGGAGCGCCAGGACACCCTGCGCCAGGAAGCTTGCGGCAAAGGGTGCCTCGGGCGTCAGGTCGCGTGTCCAGTAGACCGATTGCGGGCCGATGATGCCGGCCACCAAGCCGCCGAGCATCACCCAGGAGATGGCGCGCGCCTTGAAAGCGGGGCTCGCGGTATCGGCCGCGGCAAAGCGATAGCTCTGAACATAAGCGCCGTAGAGCCCGCAGATGAAGGTGCCCAGGCAGAACAGCGCAAAGCTGCGCGTCACCACGCCGGCAGCGGCGACGCTTGCCCCGGCGGCGCCGACCAACGCGCCGATGAGATAGCCGCCACGCCGGCCCAGACGCCGCATCAGGACGGCGGCGGGAATCACGCCGGCCGCGATGCCGAGCTGGAGCAGGCTGACCGGAACGGTGGCGAAGGTCGGATCGGAGGCGAGCTGCAGCCCGACGATGCCGCCGAGAGAGACGATGATGGCGGGGTTGGCGCCGCCGAGCGCCTGGGCGCCGGTCAGGATCAGTGCATTGCGTTTCGCGAGACGGTCGCCCTCATGGACAGGGACATGCTGGTTCATCGCCACGCCGTTCCGCGGCACCGGCGCCGCTGATCTTATCGAGCGGGCATGACCCCGCCCTGGAAATGCGAATAGGAACCGCTGCCAAAGTCCTGGCTCGCTCCTGCCCCGCTATAACGCACGACGCTCGGCTCGGGAACGATCCGGCCGATGGCGGCCAGAGGAACACCCAACTCTGCAGCCGCAGCGACCAGAGCAAAAATCTCTCCTTCGGGCGCCGTGCAGAGAATTTCGTAGTCGTCTCCGCCGGTCCAGGCCAGTTCCGCCAATGCGGGATCGGCCATGAGCGCCGCGCGGGCCGCGGCGGAGAGAGGGACAGTGTCGAGGTCGATCTCGGCGCCGACGCCGGACGCGTTCAGAAGCTTGGCCAGATCGCCGATCAAGCCGTCGGAAACGTCCATCGCGGCCGAGGCATGTGTTTGAAGCGCCGACGCGAGCGCGTTTCGCGGCTGGGGATGGAGATAGCGGTCGGCGAGAAAAGCGCGCTCCTCCCCCGACATCGCCGCGACCCAGCCCGGCTGGTCGGGACCATGCACCTTCAGGCCGAGCGCACCATCGCCGATCGTGCCGGAAACAAGCACGGCATCGCCCGCCTTCGCGCCCGCGCGTCGCACCATGCGCCCGGCCGGCACGGTGCCGAAGGCCGTGATCGACAGGGTCAGCGGGCCGGATGTCGCGACCGTATCGCCGCCGATGAGGGGGCAGTCGCTGTCCTTGGCGAGACGGCCGAGGCCCTCGGCAAAAGCGGCGAGCCAGTCTTCCGTCCAGTCCCGGGGCAAGGCCAGCGTCAGCACGAACCCTTCCGGCTTCGCGCCCTTGGCCGCGACATCCGACAGGTTGACCGCAAGCGCCTTCCAGCCGATCGAGGCCGGCGGGTCGTCGGGGAAAAAGTGTACGCCCGCCACCAGCGCATCGGCCGTGACGACGACCTCATAGCCCCGCGCCGGACGAAGAAGGCCGGCATCGTCGACGAGACCCAGGCCGCCGGGCCCCGCCATAGGCGCGAAATAGCGCGCGATCAGCTCGAATTCGCCGGGGCGCTGATGGATATTACCGATCATGCAGCTCTCCAGGTCATTGCGAGGATCGAAGCAACGAAGCCATCCAGAAGCGGCAAAGCTCTACGTCCCCTGGATTGCTTCGCTACGCTAGCAGTGACGATGTTCACGCCGCCGGCGCGTCGAACTCGTCGGCGCGGAAGTCGCGAGCCATCTTGTCGAGCACAGCGTTGACCATGCCGACCTCCTCGCCCTCGTAAAAGGCGCGCGCGACCGCGACATATTCCGAGATCGCCGCGCGGGCCGGCACGTCCTTGCGGAACGCCAGCTCATAAGCGCCGGCCCGGAGGATCGCGCGCACCACAGCTTCGACGCGCTTGAGCGGCCAGCCATCCGCCAGCGTCGCATCGACCGTGCGGTCGACGAGACGCTGTTCGCGGACGACGCCGCCGAGCAGGTCCCGAAAAAAAGCGATCTCGGCCTTGGGAAGCTCGATTTCCTCGACCTCCTGGCCGATCCAGAACGCCTCGAACTCGGCCATCGCCTCGGTGACGCCGCGCCCGCCGATTTCCATTTCATAGAGCGCCTGCACGACCGAAAGCCGCGCGCCACGCCGCATTTCGGCGCGGCTCATGCCGATGGCTCCGCGGCGCCGTCATCGACCAACGAGCGCTTGTAGCGCAGCACGGCGAGCGCGGCCTCGGCGGCACCGCCGCCCTTGTCCATCTCGGAGCGGTTGGCGCGGGCCCAGGCCTGGGCCTCGTTCTCGACCGTCAGGATGCCGTTTCCGAGCGGCAGGCCGAACGCCACGGAGAGGTCCATCAACGCGCGCGAACTCTCGCCGGCGACGATGTCGTAATGTCCGGTTTCGCCACGGATCACCGTGCCGAGCGCCACGACCGCCTCATAGGGATCGACGGATTCGTCGGCAGCGCCGAGACCGATCACGATCGCGGACGGGATTTCAAGCGCGCCGGGCACCGTCACCACATCGACGCGGCAGCCGGCCTTGTCGAGCACGGCAAGCGCGCCGGCCAGCAGCTCATCGGCGAGCTTGTCATAAAAGCGCGCCTCGATGACGAGGACGCGCGCGCCCTCGAGGTCGAGCGCAGGAGTTGCGGCCTTGTCGGCCGAGATCTGCCGGGGTCCGGCCATGCTTCTTGTCCTTTTTGGATATGAGGGCGCTGGTTACCCCTGCGGGCGCGCCTCCGCAAGCCGCGCGGCATAACGCGCCATCAGATCGACCTCTAGATGAACGGGATCTCCCTGCCTGCGCTCGCCCCAGGTGGTGACCGAGAGCGAATGCGGAATCAGCAGGACGGTGAGGACATCGGCTTCGACGCTGTTGACGGTCAGCGAGGTGCCGTCGAGGCAGACCGAGCCCTTGGTCGCGACGAAACGCATCAGCTCCTGCGGAGCGCGGATGTGAAAACGCGCCGTCGCACCCCAGGGTTCGTCGGGATCGGCGGCGATCGGCTCGATCAGCGCGATGGTCGCGACGCCATCGACATGACCAGTGACCAGATGCCCGCCGAGTTCATCGCCGACCTTAAGCGAGCGTTCGAGATTGACGAGGGTGCCCGGTTCCCAGCGGCCGACATTGGTCTTGGCGAGCGTTTCGGCGGCAGCCTCGACCTGGAAGATACAGCCCGGCAGTCCGTCGCCCCGCTCGCGCAGCGCCGTCACGGTCAGGCAGACGCCGGCGCAGGCGATGGAGGCGCCGAGTTCGATGCCCCGCGCCTCGAACGGGCAGGCTATCGCCAGGCGCTTCAGGCTCGGCCCTTTGCGCTCGGCCTCGACGACGGTGCCGATAGCGGTGACGATGCCAGTAAACATCAGCTTGTCCTCACGAAATGCTCGAAGCGGTCGTCGCCGATCAGCTCCGTCTCCGCAAGGCGGTAGAGATCGGTGTCGGCCAGCGCGCGTGCAAGGTCGGGCCGCACGGCGACGATGCCCGGCCGGTCAAGGCGCTTGCTCGATGTCGAGACGACGACCTCGTCGGCAACGCCGGCCAGCGCCAGCTTTTCGCCGATGCGCGGCCCGCCTTCCGAGAACACGCGGGTGATGCCGCGCGTGCCGAGCAGGGTCAGGGCTTCCTTGAGATCGAGGTGGCCATCGGGACCAGCCGAGACGCGCATCACCTCGACGCCCGCCGCCATCAACGCCAGCTCCGGCTCGACCGGCGCGGTCTCGCTGGCGATGACCCAGACCGGGACCTCGCGAGCCGTGCGGACCAGCTTCGAAGCCAGCGGCAGGCGCAGGTGGCTGTCGAGAATAACGCGGATCGGCGAGCGGGACTCCAGTCCCGGCAGACGCACCGTGAGCTGCGGATCGTCAGCGAGCACCGAGCCGATGCCGAGCATGATCGCATCGTGATGGGCGCGCTGGAGATGGACCCACTCCATCGCCTGCGGCGAGGACACCCTGATCGGCGTTCCGCCGCTGCCACCGGCATAGCCATCGGCGGTCCGCGCGATCTTGAAGGTCACCATCGGTCGCCCTTGCGTCACCCGCAGGACATGGCCGCGATGGGCGCGCTGGGCCTGCTCCTCCAGCACGCCGGTCACGACCTCGATGCCGGCGGTGCGTAACAGGGCGTGCCCGAGCCCGGCGATGAACGGGTTGGGGTCGGCCATTGCGGAAACGACGCGTTTCACGCCGGAAAGGATGGTGTGCTCGACGCAGGGCGTGCCGCCGCGCACCGAGCGATGCGAGCAGGGCTCCAGCGTGACATAGAGCGTCCCGCCCATCGCGGCCGCACCGGCATGGGCAAAGGCATCCGCCTCGCCATGGGGCCGACCGCCGGCTTGCGTCACGCCCCGCGCCACCACCACAGGGCCGTCAGCCGTGTCTTGCGTGACGATGGCGCCGACGGAGGGGTTCGGCCAGGTCGCGCCGAGATTGACAGCGCCATAGGCCAAAGCCTGCGCCATGAAAACGCGGTCGACCGCGCCGGCTTCAATCATCGTCGGGCGACGGCAGCGCGCTGGCGCCCTCTACCGTGCCGAGTTGGCCGAGAAGTTCCTCAAAGTCCCTGGCCTCACGGAAATTCCGGTAAACCGAGGCGAAGCGGACATAGGCGACGTCGTCGAGGCCTTTCAGCCCCTCCATCACCAATTCGCCGATAGTCGGGCTGGCGATCTCGGCTTCGCCCGAGCTTTCGAGCTGCCGGACAATCCCATTGACCATGCGCTCGATGCGCTCGGGTGCGACCGGGCGCTTGCGCAGAGCATGGGCGATCGAGGTTTCCAGCTTGTCGCGGTCAAACGGCGCGCGCCGGCCAGAGCGCTTCACCACCGTGAGCTCGCGCAACTGCACGCGCTCGAAGGTGGTGAAACGGCCGCCGCAATCTGGACAGACCCGGCGGCGGCGGATCGAGGCGGAATCCTCCGTCGGCCGGGAATCCTTCACCTGCGTGTCGAGGGAGCCGCAATAGGGACAGCGCATACCGGTTCGCCAGCCTTTCTCTAAAGCCCCTTCGTGGATGCCCTCAATAGATCGGGAAGCGGGCCGTCAGCGCCTTGACCTTGGTCGAAACCGCCTGTTCGACGGCCGCGTTGCCCGCCTCGCCATTCTGGCTGAGGCCGTCCAGCGTCTCGGCGATCAGCTCGCCGACCTGCTTGAACTCGGCGATGCCGAAGCCGCGCGAGGTGGCGGCCGGCGTGCCGAGGCGGACGCCCGAGGTCGTCATCGGCTTTTCCGGATCGAAGGGGATGCCGTTCTTGTTGCAGGTGATGTGAGCGCGACCCAGCGCGATCTCGGCGGCCTTGCCGGTCAGCTTCTTGGAGCGCAGGTCGACGAGCATCAAATGGTTGTCCGTGCCGCCGGTGACGAGGTCGAAGCCCTTCGACTTCAGCGTCTCGGCCAGAGCCTTGGCATTGGCGACGACGGCATGGGCGTAGGTCTTGAACTGCGGATGCAGCGCCTCCTGGAAGGCCACCGCCTTGGCAGCGATGACATGCATCAGCGGGCCGCCCTGGATGCCGGGGAAGATCGCCGAATTGATCTTCTTCGCCAGCGCCTCGTCATTGGTCAGGATCAGGCCGCCGCGCGGGCCGCGCAGCGTCTTGTGAGTCGTGCTGGTGACGACATGGGCGTGCGGGAACGGCGAAGGATGCGCGCCGCCCGCGACGAGCCCGGCGAAATGGGCGATGTCGACCATGAAATAGGCACCGACCTTGTCGCAGATTTCGCGGAAACGGGCGAAATCCCAATGGCGGGCATAGGCCGAGCCACCGGCGACGATGACCTTGGGCTTGTTCTCGACGGCGAGGCGTTCGAGCGCGTCATAGTCGATGAGCTGGTCGGCGACGCAGACGCCGTAGGAGACGACGTTGAACCACTTGCCGGACTGGTTGACCGGCGCGCCATGGGTCAGGTGCCCGCCGGCGGCAAGGTCGAGGCCCATGAAGGTGTCGCCGGGCTGCATCAGCGCCATGAAGACGCCCTGGTTGGCCTGCGAGCCGGAATTGGGCTGGACGTTGGCAAAGGAGCAATCGAACAGGCGGCAGGCGCGCTCGATCGCCAGCTTCTCGGCAATGTCGACGAACTGGCAGCCGCCGTAATAGCGCCGGCCGGGATAGCCCTCGGCGTATTTGTTGGTCATGACCGAGCCCTGCGCCTCGAGCACGGCGCGGGACACGATGTTCTCCGACGCGATCAGCTCGATCTCGTCGCGCTGGCGACCGAGCTCCAGCTCGATGGCGCGCGCGATCTCGGGATCGGCGTCGGCCAGCGAGGCGCCGAAGAAGGCGTTCGAGAGGTGCGTGTTCAGCGCGGCTTCGGTCATGTCCGGCTCCCTGATGCGAGGGCGGCGTCATCGATCGCAGCCCGTGGCGGCGTCCCTATCACGCAGGCGAAAGCTGTCCAAGCCATCAATCGCCGCAGCAGGCGGTCATTCCAGGCCAGGGGGACAGCGATCCGGCTGCCCGTCGAGCCCCTGGCTGCGGCGCTCGAACGTCGCGGAAGACCGGCTGCCGTCCCGCTCGATCGTGACGAGATAGATGCTGTCGAAATCCGTTCCGCGCCAGCGAGGGACGGAGGCCTCGTCGCCGCCATTGTCGCGCAGCAGCGCGCGCGTCAGCTTCACGAGTTCCTTGTGCTCCCAGGCCACCAGAACGGTAGCGCCAGCCAGGCCCGGCGCCCCAAGCGCCTCTTCGAGCTTGCCGATCTGCTTGTAGCCGAACCGCGTATCGACAGGCTGCCCCAGGATTTTTGCCGTCGGCTCGATGGTCTGCAGCGGGCGCCGATAAGGATATTTGGTGCCATCGTCCTTTTTCAGATGGCTCGGATCGGGCGCGAAGATCGCGTCGGGCCGCCCCACCTCGCGTGCGATCACGGCCGGCAGGGCTGCGGCCCGGTTCAGCCCGCGACAATCGAGGCGGCCCTGCCCTCCCGGCGGCTTCTCGGCATGCCTGATGAGGACGATCGTCTGCTTCACGGGAGCGGCGATCGCCGGTGCGGCAGCCAGCGCCATGAGCAGGACTGTGGCGAACGGGGCTAGTCCATAGCTGTTCATGACGCGGTCCGGAGCTGATTGAAAATCTGCTTGTGCCACGGGAATCGCAGCGGAAAAAGGGCGCACGTCACTCAGACCACGCCGTTTCAATTTCGACGGCGATGCTCTAATCCGGCAGGCAATGCGGTTCGACGGTCGTCGCTAAAGGCGCAAGGCAGCAAACGCGCGCCACGACGTTCAGGCATGCCCTAGGGGAATGATCGATGGAACGTCTTCTGCGCGCCGCTCTGTCGCAACTCGTGTCGCATGGCAGCCTGCGCGTCACTTTGCCGAACGGCAAGAGCTTCATTTGCGGTGACGGCACCGGGCAACCCGTGGCGATCCGCCTCGCCGACAACAGGGCGGTGCTCGGCCTTCTGATCGACCCGGAAATGCAGCTCGGCGAGCTGTTCATGAACCGGCGCCTGCTCGTCGAACAAGGCACGATCTACGATTTCCTGGCGCTCGCGCTCTCCGGCGCGAAAGGTCAGCCCGCGGCCTGGTGGGAACGCGGACTGGACCAGGCGCGCTTCCTGCTGCGCCACATCACCACGCACAACACGCGGGCCCGCGCACGCGACAACGTCGCCCGTCACTACGATCTCGACGACCGGCTCTATGCGCTTTTTCTCGACGAGGACTGGCAATATTCCTGCGCCTATTTCGAGCGGCCAGACCAGTCGCTCGACGAGGCGCAGCTGGCCAAGAAGCGCCATATCGTCGCCAAGCTCGCGGTCGAGCCGCATCACCGCGTGCTCGACATCGGCTGCGGTTGGGGCGGCATGTGCCTTTATCTGACCGAGACCGCCAAGGTGCGCGAAGCTTACGGCGTCACGCTGTCGAAGGAACAGCTGGGGGTCGCACAGCGGCGCGCCGCAGACCGGGGCGCTGGCGAGCGGGCGCGCTTCGCGCTTCAAGACTATCGCGATGTGACGGGGACGTTCGACCGCATCGTCTCGGTCGGCATGTTCGAGCATATCGGTTCGCGCTATTTCTCGACCTATTTCGAGACGTGCCACCGTCTGCTCGACGAGAACGGCGTGATGCTGCTGCACACGATCGGCTGCTCGGACGGGCCGAACCATCCCAACCCCTGGCTGAACCGCTACATCTTCCCGGGCGGCTATCTGCCCTCGCTGTCGGAGATGATGCCGGCGATCGAGCAGGCCGGCCTGATCGTGACCGATGTCGAGATTCTGCGGCTGCATTATGCCAAGACGCTTCAGCATTGGCGGGACCGCTTCATGGCCCGCCGCGATGAGGCGCTGGCGCTTTATGACGAGCGCTTCTGCCTGATGTGGGAGTTCTATCTCGCGATGAGCCAGACGGCTTTCGAGTATCAGGACGTGGCGATCTTCCAGGTTCAGCTGGTCAAGCGGCAGGAAGCCGTGCCGCTGACCCGCGACTATATCGCGGTGCGCGAGGCGAGCTTGCGCGAGGCAGAGCGGGATGCGGCGCTGCGCGTGGCGGAGCAGGGCTGAACGCGTCCGGCGCAGGTATCAAACTGCCCGGCCCGGCGCTAACGTCGCGGCTGCATGCGCCCGCTCCTCATCCCGATTCTGGCTTTGCTGATGGCCGTGTTGAGCGGCTGCGGCGAAGACTTCGATACGGACCAGACCCGGCTGTGCCGGCAGGCGATCCCGCCGCTTAATCAGGACGGGGTGCATATCGAGATCGAGCGGACCGCGACCGGGCCCGTCGCGCGGGCCCTGCGGATTTATTACCTCGTCCAGTTCGGGGACGGCATCGCCCGGCAACGCAGCATCGACTGCCTGTTCAGCACGCGTGACAATGGGCTGGGGCGCCCGCGGCTGATCGGCATCGCGTCCGACGGGCGGCCGCTGCCGGATGCGAGCTTCTATTTTCTGCGGCGGTTCTATCTGGAAGATCGCGAAACGCCGCCGCCCGACCCCGCTCTGACCTCGATCGAGGATGTTCCCGCTGTTCCGGCCGGCGTGGCCTATGCGCTTCAGCAGGGCCTGAGCGCCCTGCCCTCGGCCGCGATCTATAGCCTGCTCGCCTGCGCCTACGCGCTCGTCTACGGACTGACCGGACGGATCATCCTGTGTTTCGGCGAATTCGCGGCTTTGGGGGCGCTCGCCTCGGTCGTCGGCGTGGCCCTGCTGCTCTCGGTCTCGGTTTCGACCCCGGTGACGGGGCTTGCGGTCGCGTTCGTGGTCGCGATCCTGGTCGCGGCCCTGCATGGTTTCGCGATGGGCCGCTACGTGCTGCGCCGGCTTGAGGGGGCGAGCGGCCAGCAGATGCTGATCGCCACGATCGGCCTCGCCATCGGCCTGTCGGAATATCTGCGGCTGATGCAGGGGCCGCAGCTTCGCTGGCTGCCGCCGGTGTTCAACACGCCCATCCCCGTCGCCCATGCCGGCTCCTTCGTCGTGACACTGAACCCCTTGGCGACCTTCCTGACCCTGATCGGCCTCGGCGCGACCATCGGCGTCCTGCTCTTGATCCGGCACAGCGCCTATGGCCGGGCCTGGCGAGCGGTGGCCGACGATGCGGGAACGGCAGCGCTCTTCGGTGTCGACCCGCGCGCGGTGCACGACGTCGCGGTGGTGATCGCCTGCGCGCTTTGCGGCATGGCGGGCGTGGTGGTGACCGTGATCTATGGCGGGATGGGCTTCGCGGGAGGGTTTTCGCTCGGGCTCAAGGCGCTGGTCGGCGCGATCCTCGGCGGCATCGGCTCTGTTTCCGGCGCGGCTTTGGGCGGCCTTTTCATTGCCCTGTTCGAGGCCGGCTGGTCGTCCTATTTTCCGATCGAGCAGCGCGATCTCGCGGTCTATCTCCTGCTGGCCATCGTGCTGATCTGGCGGCCCGGCGGTTTCTTCGGCGACGGCGAATTGACGCCGCGCCAGGTTTGAACGCAGCTTGCCGGCATGAACGACACCGCCAGCCGCCCGACGACCGACCGCTTTGCCATCACGCCCGACGACATCGACGCCGCCGCGCGCCGGATCGAAGGCCATGTCCTGCGGACGCCTCTCGTGCCAGCGCCGCGCCTCTCGGAGCTGACCGGCGCGACGATTCTGGTGAAGCACGAGAACATGCAGGCGACGGCGTCGTTCAAGGAACGCGGTGCGGTCAACAAGCTGCTCTCGCTCAGCGACGCCGAACGTGCGCGCGGCGTCATCGCGATGTCGGCCGGCAACCATGCGCAAGCCGTCGCCTACCATGCCAAGCGCTTCGGCATTCCCGCCACCATCGTGATGCCGGAAACCACGCCGCTGGTGAAAGTCGAGAACACACGCTCGCATGGCGCGCGCGTCGTCCTGCACGGCGAGACGCTCTACGAATCCGCCGAGAAGGCGCATGAACTCGCCGACGAGGAGGCTCTCGTCTTCGTCCACCCCTATGACGACGCCGCCGTGATGGCGGGACAGGGCACGGTGGCGCGCGAGATGCTGGCGGACGAGCCCGATCTCGATGTGCTGATCATTCCGCTGGGCGGCGGCGGGCTGATGGCGGGCAATGCCGTCGCGGCCAAGGCGATCAAGCCGGGTATCGAGCTCATCGGCGTCGAGGCCGAGCTTTATCCCTCCTTCTCGAACGCGATCAACGCGCAGGACCGGCCGATCGGCGGGGCGACGCTGGCCGAAGGCATCGCGGTCAAGACGGTCGGGCGGATGACGCTACCGATCGTCTCCAGCCTGGTCTCCGACATCGTGCTGGTCGGCGAGGATCTGATCGAGCGGGCCGTCAACGCCTATGCCTGTCTGCAGCACACGCTTGCCGAAGGCGCAGGCGCGGCCGGGCTCGCAGCGATGCTGAAGGAGCCCGAGCGCTATCGCGGCCGCAAGGTCGGGCTCGTGCTCTGCGGCGGCAATATCGACACCCGGCTGCTGGCAGCGATCATGGTGCGCGAACTGGAACGCGAGGACCGCATCATCGCCTTCCGCCTGACCTCGAGCGACCGGCCGGGATTGCTCGGCAAGATCGCCAGCCTGCTCGGGACCGAGGGTGCGAACATCCTCGAGGTCAGCCATGGCCGCCTGTTCCTGGACGTGCCGGCCAAGGGCGTGACGCTGGACGTCACCGTCGAGACGCGCGGAGAGGCGCATTCACGTGCGATCGAGGATGTCTTGGCGAAAAACGGCTTCGCACCGCGCCGTATCCTGCCGCGTGGCCTTGCGGAACCGGCCCGGTGATCAAACATGATCGCTCGGGCCACACTGTTGCGGCCTGATGGAGACGATCTTTCGATGAGCGACACCCGCTACGGCACCACCCAGCAGCCGCCCCCGGTGCTGGATGCGCGCGCCTACCAGAACACCAGCGGCGTGTTGGGCGCCCGGCTGTTCGCCTGGATCATCGACATCGTCGTGCTGTTCTTCCTCGGCTGGCTGGTCTTCCTGCTGCTCGTGCTGCTCGGCGTCGTCACCTTCGGGGCGACGTGGTTCCTGATCCCGGCAGCGGCGGTCGCGACCGCGCTCGGCTATGCCGCGCTGACCGTCGGTGGCAGGCGCCAGGCGACCTGGGGCATGCGCGTGGCGGGCCTGCGGGTCGAGACAGCCAGCGGCGCGCGTCCGGACGGGTTGGTCGCGGCGGTCCACGCCCTGTTTTTCTATCTTGCGGCGGGAACGGTCGCGCTCTGGCTGCTCGACATCGCCTGCGGCTTGTTCCGCGCGGACCGAAGGCTTGGCCACGACCTGCTGACCGGGCTGGTTGTCGTGCGGGCCTGACGAAACGGCCGCGCCTTCGGGTCGCGGCCATCAAAGCGCGCTTGTTGCACCTGCGCCGGGTGATACACTCACCCGGCGCAGTTTTTGCCGGAGTCCGTCGACGTGACTCGCCCGTTGCGGGATGCCCCGCAGTTCTACCTGACCTCGCCGACCACGTGCCCCTATCTGCCGGGACGCGAGGAGCGGAAGGTATTTACCCATCTGGTCGGCCCACGCGCGCCGGACCTCAACAATGTGCTGTCGCAAGGCGGCTTTCGGCGCTCGCAAAGCATCGCCTATCGGCCGGCCTGCGAAACCTGCCGCTCCTGCATCTCGGTGCGTGTGCCGGTCGAGAGCTTTCGCTGGTCTCGCGGCTTCCGCAAGGTGCTGGCGCGAAACGTCGACCTCATCGGCGAGGTCAAGCCGACCCAGCCGAAATCGGAACACTACTCGCTGTTTCGCGCCTATCTCGACATCCGCCACCCGGAAGGCGGCATGGCGACGATGTCCGCCCTCGATTTCGCGATGATGATCGAGGATACTCATGTCGAGACCGAGCTGATCGAATACCGACGGCGCGGCCCCGATTCCGGCTTCACCGGGCGCGGAGCGGGCGACCTTTTCGCGCTGGCGCTGACCGACACGCTGAATGACGGTCTGTCGATGGTCTATTCGGTTTATGATCCGAACCTGGAGGCGCGTTCGCTCGGGACTTTCATGGTGCTCGACCACATCCGGCGCGCCCGCCTCCTCGGCCTGCCCTATGTCTATCTCGGCTACTGGGTCGAGGGTTCCCCGAAGATGGACTACAAATCCCGCTTCCTCCCGCAGGAACGCCTGTCGCCGCAGGGCTGGGATCTGGTCGAACGCAATATTCTCCCGGACTGACGGGCTGCTCTGCGCTAGCCGCCTGTAGCAACGCGATATGCAACTTATAGTTGTAATGCCTGTCCTGTAGGCGCTTCGCAGTGCATTCGGCGCCTCAGCCAGTAAAAACCTCGGCCAAACGTTCTGCCGGCCCACGATTCCGCGCTTGCCTTAAGAGTAAATCAAGCTCGCATCGCACAAGGTCTCCTTACGTTATTGCTGGGGGGCACCATGCTGCGCAATCTGACCAGGATGCCGGCCGACATATCGTCGGATTCGCGCCGGCAGCTGCTCAACGCCGTCACCGACCTGTTCCTGCTGGACCAGGACCCGAACGAGGCCAGCAAAGAGCATTACGGCGACATCGCGGTCAGCTCGCTGCCCCATCTCGGCGAAGACGATCGCAAAGGCTATGCCGACCGCGTCGCCGCCATCCCGACCCTTCCGCGCAACGTCGCGACCACGCTCGGCAGCGATTCGAATGCTGAGGTCGCGCAGTTGGTCCTGCGGCTCTCCCCGGTACTGACCGACAGCGACCTCGCCGCCATCGCCGTCAGCCAATCGCAGCAGCATCTCGCCGCCATCGCGGATCGTGCCCGCCTTTCCGAAAGCGTGACGGACATCCTCGTCGAGCGCGGCGACCAGACCGTGCTGCACACGGTCAGCGCCAACGAGGGCGCCGCGTTTTCCGACAAGGGCTTCGACAGGCTGCTGGAACGCGGCGACGGCGATGCCGCGATCGCCGGCAATCTGGCTCGCCGTTCCGATCTGGCGCCGGAACGCGCAGGCCGTGTGCTGCGGATCGTCGAGCAGTTGACGGATGGCGGGACGGCACCGCGCAGCGCGGCTTCCGCCGAAGGCGCCTCTCTTGCCCGGCAGGCGCGACAGCAGCGGCTGGAGGTCAAGCTGCTGCTGGCCGACCTCGCGACCAGGACTCGCGAACCCGACGACGTCCTGACCATGCTGGCGGACGAAGACCGCGCCTATCATCTGGCTCAGGTCATCTCGCAGATCGCGGGAATCACGGTCGAGCAGGCCTTGCGCGTCTTGATGCAGCGCGACGCGAGCGGCATCGCCGTCACCTGTCGCTCGCTTGGAATCGGCAACACGGCTTTTCGCGCCGTCCTGCAACTGCGGGCGCGCCGCCTGTATTTCTCGCAGAGCGACCTCGACGACGATATCGACGGCTATGCCAAGCTCGACCTCGCAACCGCCGAGCGAACCCTGCGCTTCCTGAGACTGCGGACGAAGATCGCCTGAGATCGGCATCGGCCATAAATCGGCGACATTCGCGCGGCCTCATGATAGCCTGCGGCGCTTGGGCGGCACGAGGATGAGTTCGACGTGAAAAGTCCGGTTGCTTTCGCCGCTCTCTGCGTTGCCGGCACAATGGTCGCGGGCGCTGCCGGGGCGCAGACCTCTCTTCCCCTCACAGGGTTCTCGGCAGTGCCGTCCTTCGCCTGGGACGAGCCTTCTCTTTCGCCGAAATGGGAGGGCTCCTATGCCCGGATCTCCTCCGGTTTCCAGGTGACCAGCGGCAAGCATGTCCGCACCAGCGCCGGGCCGACGATCGGGCTGGAGGCCGGCACGATGCGGCGCGAGGGCAATTTCGTTTACGGCATCGTCGGGGCGATCGATTATGCGCCGGTGATCGGCGGCTATGGAACGCCGAGCTTCGGCAACGTCGCCTATACTCGCGACATCGCGGGCGCTTTTCAGGTCAAGGCCGGCGTGCTCGCGACGCCCGACGTGCTGCTCTACACCAAGGTCGGCATGACCGCGGCAAACGAAACCTGGCGCTATGGCGCGACGGCGGTCTCATCCCCGTTCGACCGCAGCGAGATCGCCGTCCGGCCGGAGGCGCGGGCTGGCGTCGAATGGGCTGTCACGGACAAGCTGACGCTGGGGCTTGAGGTCGGGCTGGTTGGTCAGCGTATCCGCTGAGGCTCCAAAAACCGGTCTTCCGCCCGCCCGTTGCGGACGGCACGGTGCAGCATCCTAGCCGATGAATTTGTTGGTGCTCGGAAACTGAGCCGGGAGCGGGAACGCTCCGCTATCGCCGCGATGGCCCCGCCATTTGGCCAAATCATCCGCAGAGACCGTGCGAGTCCGGCCCGATTTGTCGAGCCATGTCAGCCCCTCGGCCAGCGTGAAGACCTTGGCGTCGGACACGCGGCCGGTCTTGTAGCGTTGCAGCCTGACGCCCTTGCCTCGTGCCATTTCTGCAACTTCGGAAAGGGGGAAGCAGAGCAGCTTCTTGTTCTCGCCGATGATTGCGACATGGTCGCCCTCGGCCGGCACCGCGAGCAAGGCGACATGCGGTCCATCGACGTTCAGCACCTGCCGGCCCTTGCGGGTATTGGCGACGACATCGTCCGTCGGTGCGAGGAAGCCGCGCCCCTCGCTTGTCACCATCAGGAGCTTCGTGCCGGGACGATAGGGGAAGGCCTGGACGATCTCGGCCGTCTCCTCCAGCTCGATCATCAGGCGGATCGGGTCGCCGAAGCCGCGTCCACCCGGCAGCTTTGCGGCGTCCAGCGTGAAGACCTTGCCGTTCGAGGCCAGCACCAGCACCTTTGCGGTCGTCTCGGTGAAAAAGGCCGTCTGGAGCGCGTCGTCGCCCTTGAACGAAAAGCTCGACTTGTCCTGGACATGGCCCTTGAGCGCGCGGATCCAGCCCTTCTTTGAGATCACGACCGTGACCGGCTCCCGCTCGACCATCGCCTGCGTCAGGTCGATATCGGTGGTGTCCGGCATATCCGCGAAATCGGTGCGGCGCTTGCCGATCGCGGTTTCAGGGCCGAAAGCCTTCTTCACCTGGCGGATGTCCCAAGCGATGGTCTTCCACTGCGTCGCATCGGATGCGAGCAGCTCCTCGACCTGCCCCTTCTCCTTGGTCAATTCGTCGAGCTCGGTCTTGAGCTGCATTTCCTCGAGCTTGCGCAAGGCGCGCAGGCGCGTATCGAGGATCGCGTTGGCCTGCACCTCGGTGAGCTCGAAATAGCGCATCAGCTCGACCTTCGGCTCATCCTCCTCGCGGATGATCTTGATGACGCGGTCGAGGTCGAGATAGA
Source organism: Allobosea sp. P5_A5 (assembly GCF_056400625.1). Taxonomy (NCBI): domain Bacteria; kingdom Pseudomonadati; phylum Pseudomonadota; class Alphaproteobacteria; order Hyphomicrobiales; family Alloboseaceae; genus Allobosea; species Allobosea sp. P5_A5. The sequence goes on along the minus strand of NZ_JBFUKY010000004.1, from coordinate 201,292 downwards.
CGATCAGCAGCCCGCGCAGGATTTCCAGCCGCTTGTCGATCTGGCCGAGCCGGAAACGCGAGCGCCGCTGCAGCACCTCGCGGCGATGGTCGAGCCAGGCGCGCAGCGCCTCAGCAAGGCTGAGCACGCGTGGGATCAGGCCGCCCGTCAGCACGTTCATGTTCATCGGAATGCGCGCTTCGAGCTCGGAGAGCCGGAACAGCGATTCCATCATCAGGTTGGGGTCGACGTTGCGGGCGCGAGGTTCGATGACGACGCGGATGTCTTCCGCTGACTCGTCGCGCAGATCGGCCACCAGCGGCAGCTTCTTGTCGTTCAGCAGTTCGGCGATCTTCTCGATCAGCCGGCCCTTCGAGACCATGTAGGGGATCTCGGTGACGACGACCTGCCACGCACCGCGCTCCAGCTCCTCCTTGAACCAGCGCGCGCGGGTGCGAAAGGCGCCGCGCCCAGTGCGGTAGGTTTCCATCATCGAGGTACGGGTCTCGACGATGATGCCGCCGGTCGGGAAATCCGGACCCGGCACGAAGGTCATCAGCTGCTCGGAGGGCGTGTCCGGGTGCTGGATCAGGTAGAGCGCGGCGTCGCAGAGTTCGGCGGCGTTGTGCGGCGGGATCGAGGTCGCCATGCCGACCGCGATGCCCTGCGAGCCGTTGGCCAGCAGGTTCGGGAAGGCGGCCGGGAGCACGATCGGCTCCTCGTCTTCGCCATTATAAGTCTCGCGGAAATCGACCGCATCCTCGTCGATGCCATCGAGAAGAAGGCGCGCGACCTCTGTCATCCGCGCTTCGGTGTAGCGATAGGCTGCGGCGTTATCGCCGTCGATATTGCCGAAATTGCCCTGCCCGTCGACCAGCGGGTAGCGCTGGGCGAAATCCTGCGCAAGGCGCACCAGGGCGTCGTAGACCGACTGGTCGCCATGGGGGTGGAACTTGCCGATCACGTCGCCGACGATGCGGGCGCATTTCTTGTGCACCTGACCGGGATCGAGCCGGAGCAGCCGCATGGCGTGAAGGATGCGACGGTGAACCGGCTTCAGCCCGTCGCGGGCATCCGGCAAGGCACGGTGCATGATCGTGGACAGCGCGTAGGCAAGGTAACGCTCTTCCAGCGCCGACTTCAGGTCGATGCGCTCGGACTCGTTCTCCGGCGGCGGATCGACCGGTTTGCCCATGCCTCGTCAGCCCTCGTCTCGTCAGAAATACGCGCGGCTTTATATGGCACGGCGCGAATCGCCCCGCCAGAACAATGCAGGTACGGGAAGCCCGTGCAATTGCGTGGGCCGGCAACCGCTCATCAAGCGGTGGATGACACGGAATTGCGACCCGCCAGCCCGACCAGACGCTCCCGTTCCGGCGGCTCGCGCAATCCGCGCGGCTCCCAGACATGGCGGCGCAGGAAAAAGCCGGTGAGGGCGAAGCCCGCGAGAATGTCGGCTGCGGAGGGCGCGCGACCGCCCTGCCCTTCGACGAGGAACGCCGGCAAGGCCAGGAGCTTCTTGAGATAAGGAGCTGCGGCCGGGCGGCTGACCGCCTTGCCGGATTTCGGCGAGACATGGCTCAGATCGTCTGTCGAGCCTGTCGCCGCGCACCGCGCAAGATCGAGGCCGAAGCCGAGTTCCGACAGCATCGCCAGTTCGAAGCGCACGACGAGAGCCGGCGCCAGCTCCGGCTCGTCGAGATGGCCGACCAGCAGCGCGAGCCCCTCGTAAAGCCCGGGATGCGGATCGCGCTCCGGCAACAGCCGCAGCAGCCCGGCGAGCGTCGCCAACCCGTAGAGCGCGACAGGCGCCGCCATCAACCGGGCGGCATGCGACGTCAAAAGCTCGATCTTGTATTCACCGAGATGCTCGTCGAGCCTGGCTCGCCAGGTCAGCGACACCGCGTTCCCGGGCTGGAGCGAAGGCTGCGATTTCTGCGAGCGGCCGCCCCTGACGAGCCCGAGATGGCGGCCGTGCTCGCGGGTCATCACCTCCAGGATCACGGCGCTTTCGCCGTGGGCCTTCACTCCGATGACCGTGCCTTCGTCCACCCACTCCATGGCAACAGGATTTAGGGCAGCAGGGCGCAGGAGGAAACCGCCTCATGGGCCATCATGACCGATGGTTTGGAATGGGGCCTGCCGCAACTCGGCCGGTCCCAGGTCGTTCTCAGGAGCAATGTCTCGACCGCACGGGCAGGCGCCTTCGTCCGCGAGTTGGTCGCAGCGTTCCGCGCCTGACGCCTTGCTGCGTGCCTCCTACCCCAGCACGCGTTCGACGCGGCTGATCTGACGCTTTTCGCGCAATTCGCTGATGATCGCCGCGAGGTGCTTCAGATCCCAGACACTGAGATCGATGGTGACGTCGGTGAAATCGGGATTCGGCCGGTTCATGTGAACGGCGTCGATATTGCCATCATGTTCGGCGATCGTCGTCGTCACCTGCGCCAGCGAACCGGGCTCGTTCAAAGATTTCAGCGCGATGCGCGCCGGAAACCGCTGTTGCACCTTGTCGTCGAGGTCCCAGCGAACATCCAGCCAGCGATCCGGCTCATTGTCGAAGGCGGCCAGAGCCGGCGACTGAATCGGGTAGATCGTCACGCCCTCGCCGGGCGAGAGGATGCCGACGATGCGGTCCCCCGGTACAGCTCCGCCCGCCGGCGAGAAGCGCACCGGCAAATCGCGACCGAGTCCTCGGATCGGGATCGCGCCCGGGCCCGGCTCCCCCGGTAGCTTGAATTTGAGGTTGTCGCCCTTGCCAAGCTCGAACCAGCCCTTGCCCGGCGCAGCCCCGTTCGGCCTGGCATCGGCCGGCGGCCGCTTCTCGGGCTCAAGGTCCGGGTAAACCGCCTTCACCACATCGCCGGAATACATCTCGCCGCGACCGACCGCCGCCAGCACATCGTCGACAGTGTTGCGAGCGAGCCGCTTCAACGCGGCCTTGAGCTTGTCGTCGGAGAAGACACGTTCCGCCCGCGAAAAGGCGCGCTCCAGGATTTGGCGCCCGAGCCCGGAATATTGGCGGCGCACCGCGGTGCGGGTGGCGCGGCGGATCGCGGCACGAGCCTTGCCGGTGACCACCAGCGACTCCCAGGCGGCGGGTGGCGCCTGCCCTTCGGCGCGGGTGATCTCGACCTCGTCGCCGTTCTGCAACTCGGTCAGAAGAGGCGCGATGCGCCCATTGATCTTGGCCCCGACGGCGCTGTTGCCGACATCGGTGTGCACCGCATAGGCGAAGTCGATCGGCGTCGCGCCGCGCGGCAGCGCGATAAGGCGGCCCTTGGGGGTGAAGCAGAAGACCTGATCGTGGAAGAGTTCAAGCTTGGTGTGCTCGAGAAATTCTTCCGGGCTGTCGCCCTCGGCCAGGAGATCGACGGTGCGGCGCAGCCATTGATAGGCGCGGCTCTCGTCGGCCAGGCGGATGGGTTTTCCGGGGCGGCCATCCTTGTAATGGGCATGGGCGGCGATGCCGTATTCCGCGATACGGTCCATCGCGTCGGTGCGAATCTGCAATTCGACGCGGCTATGGCCGGGACCGACCACGGTGGTGTGGATCGACCGATAATCGTTCTGCTTGGGTGTGGAGATGTAGTCCTTGTAACGCCCTGGCACCATCGGCCAGGTCATATGGACGATGCCGAGCACGCGGTAGCAATCCTCCGGCGCCTCGACGATGACGCGGAAGCCGAAGATGTCGGAAAGCTGCTCGAAGGAGACGGATTTCCGCTCCATCTTCTTCCAGATCGAATAGGGGCGCTTGCGGCGGCCCGAGACATCGGCCGCAATGCCGCGAGCGGCGAGCTTGTCGCGGAGGTCGAGTTCAATTGCGCCGATGACCTTGCCTTCCCGCTCCGTCACCTCTTCCAGCCTCTTGGTGACGGTGTCGTGGGCCTCCGGCTTAATGTGGCGGAAGGCGAGCTCCTCCAGCTCCTCGCGCAGCTCCTGCATGCCCATGCGGCCGGCCAGCGGGGCGTAGATCTCCACCGTCTCCTCGGCAATGCGCAGGCGCTTCTCCGGGAGCACGAAATGCAGCGTGCGCATGTTGTGCAGGCGGTCGGCGAGCTTCACCAGCAGCACGCGGATGTCGTCGACGATAGCGAGCAGCAGCTTGCGGAAATTCTCGCCCTGAGCCGCCTTCTTTGAGACGAGGTCGAGCTTCTTGATCTTGGTCAGCCCGTCGACCAGCCGGCGGATCTCGGCGCCGAACATGCCCTCGATCTCTTCGAGCGTCGCGGCCGTGTCTTCGACGGTGTCGTGCAGGACAGCCGCGACGATGGTGGCATCGTCGAGCTTGAGGTCGGTCAGGATCGCCGCGACTTCGAGCGGATGGGCAAAAAACGGGTCGCCGGAGGCGCGCTTCTGGGTGCCATGCGCGCGCATGGCGTAGACATAGGCCCGGTTGAGCAGATCCTCATCCGTGTTCGGATTATAGCTCCGGACCCGGTCGACGAGTTCGTATTGCCGCATCATGCCCATGCGGGCCCAGCCTCATCGCGTCGATTATTGCAAAAAACAGTATCGGCGGCGGCACCAGCCGCAGCAAGGCGTTTTCCCGCAGGCCGGCATGAAAAAGCCCGGCAACGCCGGGCTTTAGGGCAGCAGGGTGAAGGAATTCCGCAAGGTCTGCGAAATCAGCCTCAATCCTCGTCGTCGGCGCTCTCGGTCGGCGGCACGAGGCCGTCGAGACCACGCAGCAAATCGTCCTCGCTCATGCGATCGAACTGGGCCTCGCCCTCGGGACCGGCGGCGGCCATGGCGGCGGGGCTGGCCAGCAGCGGAACGGTCTCCAGCTCCGGCTCGTCGACCTCGACATGCTTCTGCAGCGAGTGAATCAGGTCTTCCTTCAGATCCTCGGGCTTCAGCTTCTCGTCGGCGATCTCGCGCAGCGAGACGACCGGATTCTTGTCGTTGTCGCGATCAACCAGGATTTGCGAGCCCGAGCCGATCATCCGCGCGCGATGGCTGGCGAGCAGGACGAGTTCGAAGCGGTTCTCGACCTTGTCGATGCAGTCTTCAACGGTGACGCGAGCCATGGCGGCTCCTTCCGATCTCGGCGATGCAGGGAATTGGTTAGGCTCGGCCTTACAGCCAAAGCGCCGGGGATGCAAGAATTTCGCTGGCAACCGGATGCGTCGTCAGGCGCGCATCCGCCTTATCAGGTCATCCAGCGTGATATCCAGGCGCGACCCCTCCGCCACGACCTGTCGGCTCCCCATCGCCGGCAATTCGTGCGGAGGCAGCGTAGCGAAGCGCATCCGCATGGTCGTCGCCACCCCTTCACCGAAAGCGATGGCCTCGCGATTGCCGATCGACGCCAGGAAAGCGATGGTGCTCGCCGAAGCATCCGAAATCGCCGACCGGATGATCTGCTGGTCGCGCTCGTTGGCGAGCCGCATCGCAAAAACGGTCGAGCATTGCGACAGGATGGTCGGGTCGAGTTCGCCCGGCCGCTGCGTCACCACGCCGAGATATGCGCCGTATTTCCGGCCCTCCTTGGCGATGCGCGCGATCGCCTGGCGCGTCGGGGCAAAGCCGAGCTTGGGGTCGCTCGGCACGTAGCGATGGGCTTCCTCGCAAAGAACCAGCACTTCCAGCGAGCCCTGGCTCGCCACGGCCACGTCGAAGGCGAGACGCGACAGCACCGAGGCAACGGCATTCACCACCTCGCCCGGCAGGCCGCCGAGCTGGAAGGCCGTGATCGGGCGCCCATGAGCCGGAATTCGGAAGACCTGCGCGAGCACCGGCGCCATCGTCTCGTGCATGGTGGCGCGGCCGAACATGAAGCGATAGCGCGGATCGGTGTGGAGCGATTCCAGCCGGACCTTGAGCGAGCGCAGGGCGGCCCGTGGCCAGCGCTGCTCGTGCAGGCCGATCAGTTCGTCGATCGCGGCAAAGACATCCTTGAGACGATAAGGCGTCGCGGCGTCGGGAGCGGAGCTTTGGGGCGGCGCCGGATCGAGGCCGGCTGTTCGCGAACCGCCCCCGTCAAGCGGGCGCTTCAGAAGCGAGGAACCGAGATCGCGTGCGATATCAGGGGCGGCCGGCATGCGGTACCGGCTTCGGGCGGTCGCCACGACCTCGCGCAGGATGTCGGGCTCGTCGTCCAGTGCCGGGCGGCCACGGAACACGACGTCGGCGAGTTCCTCCTGCCGGAACATCCACATCGGCAGATCGATCGCGTCTCCGTCGATCGTCAAGGCGAGATCGGGAAAGGCGCTGGCGTATTCGTTATGGGGATCGAGGATCAGCACGCGCAGGCGCGGCCGCATCGCGACAGCCTTGCGCAGCAGCAGCGCGACCGCGCTCGACTTGCCGACGCCGGTCGTCCCGAGCAAGGCGAAATGGCGCGACAGCATCCCTTCGATATCGACGGTGGCGTCGATGTTCGCATCCTGGGTGATGTGCCCGATCACGGCGCCCTTGCGGCCCCCGAGATCGTAAACCAGCGCGAGGTCCACCGCGCGGATGCGGTGGGCGATGGCGCCAATCGGCGGGTAGCCGGTGATGCCGCTCTGAAATCGCGCCGGTGCATCGCCGCCATCGAGGACTTCGCCGAGGAACTCGACCTCGACCCGAATCGCGTTCTCGGCCTCGTCGGTCCAGGCGGTCTCGACGGCATGAACCTTGTAGACGAGCGCGACGATGCGGCTATGGCCGAGATTGATCGAAATCAGCTTGCCGATCGCCCAGGCGTCGGCGGCGAGCCAGCTCGCGGTCGAGACAGCGCTCAGGATCGTGGCCCGCGCGCCGTCGCAGCCGATGACGCGGCCGATGACGCGCTCCAGCGGCTGGCCGGAATCGCGCCTGTCATTGGCGATATCGGTTTCGAATTGTCCCGTTTTCACGGCAAGCTGCATGCATTCACCCGTTCTAGGTCCAGCCGATGCATGGAACGGGATGCCGGTTACGAATTGCTTCGACGGCTGAGACTTCCTGATATCTCGGTTAGCAGATCGCCAAAGGCGGAGATCGCAGATGAACCACCGCCGCACCCTTCGAGGCATTTTCGGCTGGCGGCCATTCCGAAGGCCCGATTGAGCATAAGCCGGAGTTTCTCTATCGACGGGGCAACCGCGCGGACGTATCGCCGTCTCGCGGATCTGCCGGCTTTCAGGCTGAAGGCTGCAGGGGTGGAGGTGGGATCATGGCCGAGCGGCTTCGTCTGGGCATCAACATCGATCACGTCGCGACGGTGCGCAATGCGCGCGGCGGCGCCCTGCCCGACCCGGTGCGAGCCGCCCAACTCGCCATCGCCGCCGGCGCCGATGGCATCACCGCGCATCTGCGGGAAGACCGGCGCCACATCCGCGACGCCGACATCGAACGGCTGGCGCGCGAACTGACCAGGCCGCTCAACTTCGAACTCGGCGCCACCGAGGAGATGATCGCGCTGGCCGAGAGGCTGAAACCGCATGCGGCGTGCCTGGTGCCGGAAAAACGCGAGGAGCGCACGACCGAGGGCGGGCTGGACGTAGCGGGACAGCGCGACCACCTCCGCCCCGTGATCGAACGGCTCAAGGCGGCCGGGTGCCGGGTGTCGCTGTTCATCGAGCCGGACCTCGAGCCCATCGCCGTCGCAGCCGAGCTCGGCGCCCCGGTCGTGGAACTGCATACCGGCAGCTGGTGCGAGGCGCTGGCGCATGGCGAGGCTGAAAAAGCCCAGGCGGAGCTGGCGCGGCTGCGGGCCGGCGCCGCCTTTGGCGCGTCGCTGGGGCTCGAGGTTCACGCGGGCCACGGGCTGGATTTCGCCAGCGCACGGGTGCTGGCGGCCGTGCCTGAATTCGTCGAGTTCAACATCGGCCATTTCCTGATCGGCGAGGCGATCTTCACCGGGCTGGAAGCCGCGATCCGCCAGATGCGCAAAGCGATGGACGAAGGGCGGGGATTGTGATGATCGCCCGTCATCCCCTGCCGGTTCAGCCGGTCGCCACGGAATATCCGAAGCCATGACGCAGCACGGCCGAGAGGCGCTCACCATCATTCCCCCGCTGGGCCCCCTGCGGGGCCGGGTCATGCCGCCGGGCTCCAAATCGATCACCAATCGCGCGCTGCTCCTGGCGGCACTGGCCCGGGGGACGAGCCGTCTCACCGGGGCGCTGAAGAGCGATGACACCCGCCATATGGCGAATGCGCTTCGCGCGATGGGCGTGACGATCGCCGAACCGGACGAGACCAGCTTCATCGTGACCGGCAGCGGTATGCTGCGGGCGCCTGACAGCCCGCTCTTCCTCGGGAATGCCGGCACCGCGACGCGTTTTCTCACGGCTGCAGCCGCGCTGGTCGATGGCGTCGTGGTGGTCGATGGCGACGAGCATATGCGCAAGCGGCCGATCCGCCCGCTGGTCGAGGCTCTGCAAAGGCTTGGCGTGGATGCGGCGACACCGACCGGCTGCCCACCGGTCACCATCCGCGGAAACGGGCGCTTCGCCGGCGGTCGGGTCGAGATCGATGGCGGGTTGTCGAGCCAGTATGTCTCGGCGCTGCTCATGCTGGGCGCCTGCGGAACCGGGCCGGTGGAAGTCTCGCTGACCGGCGACGCGATCGGCGCGCGCGGCTATGTCGATCTCACCGTCTCCGCCATGACCGCCTTCGGCGCCGAGGTCAAGCGAGATGGCTCGTCGCGATGGACGATCGCGACGACCGGCTATCGCGCCACCGATTTCGTGATCGAGCCCGACGCCTCGGCGGCGACCTATCTATGGGCGGCCGAGGTGCTGACGGGTGGCGCCATCGATCTCGGCACATTGGCCGGGGCCTTTACCCAGCCCGATGCGCGCTCTTACGAGTTGATCGCGCGCTTTCCGCATCTGCCCGAGACCATCGACGGTTCGCAAATGCAGGACGCCGTGCCCACGCTCGCTGTGCTCGCGGCTTTCAACCGGACCCCGGTGCGCTTCACCGGCATCGCCAATCTGCGCGTCAAGGAATGCGATCGCGTCTCGGCGCTCGCGACGGGCCTCTCGGCCATCGTGCCGGGGCTTGGGCGTGAGGACGGCGACGACCTGGTCGTAGCCTCCGATCCCTCACTGGCGGGGCGCACGACACCGGCCTCGATCGACACCCGTGCCGATCACCGCATCGCGATGAGCTTCGCTCTGGCAGGGTTGAAGCTGCACGGCATCACGATTCTCGACCCGGACTGCGTCGCCAAGACCTACCCGGATTATTGGGATGCGCTCGCCTCGCTCGGGGTCGGCCTCGAAGAGCAGAACACCGGCTTATGATCCTCGGCATCGGCTCAGATCTTTGCGACATCACACGAATCCAGCATTCGCTGGACCGCTTCGGCGAGCGCTTCACGCATCGCGTCTTCACGCAGGGCGAACGCGCCAAATCGGACCGGCGAGCGACCCGCGCTGCGTCCTATGCGCGTCGCTTCGCCGCCAAGGAGGCCTGTTCGAAGGCGCTCGGCACCGGCATGCGGGCCGGCGTGTTCTGGCGCGACATGGAGGTGGTCAACCTGCCCGGCGGGCGCCCGACGATGCGGCTGACCGGCGGCGCGGCTGAAAAGCTCAAGGCGATGACACCGGCCGGATACGAGGCCTTCGTCCATGTTTCGCTGACAGATGACCCGCCGATGGCACAGGCCTTCGTGGTGATCGAGGCAAGACCTATCGACGGCTGACCAAGCGCTAAAAATAGCTGGCGGTGCGAAAAGGCTGGCGCTGCGCAAAGGCCGGCGCCACAGGCGCCGGACCTTTTCCGTCCTTGCGGCAGCGATCACTCCGCCGGTTGGGTTCCGGTCACGAGACCCTGCGGCTCCTCGCTGAGCCAGCGATACACGACGCCGCCAAGCGCGCCGCCGATCAGTGGCGCGACCCAGAACAGCCAGAGCTGGCCGATGGCCCAGCCGCCGACGAACAGCGCCGGGCCGGTGCTGCGCGCCGGGTTCACCGACGTGTTGGTCACGGGAATGCTGACGAGATGGATCAGCACCAGACCCAGCCCGATCGCAAGCGGCGCGAAGCCGGCCGGCGCCTTGCCGTGGGTCGAGCCCATGATGATGAACAGGAACATCATGGTCATCACCACTTCCATCAGGAAGGCGGAGACGAGCCCGTATTTACCGGGCGAATGGTCGCCATATCCATTCGAGGCGAAGCCGCCCGCGAGATCGAAGCCCGGCGTCCCGCGCGCGATCACGTAGAGCAAGGCAGCTCCCGCAACCGCACCGACCACCTGGGCGACGATGTAGGGAAGCACCTGCCACGGCGGGAAACGGCCGCCGGCGGCAAGCCCGACCGTCACGGCCGGATTGAGATGACAGCCGGAGACATGGCCGATCGCATAGGCCATCGTCACGACGCTCAGGCCGAAGGCAAGCGACACTCCGAGCAGGCCGATGCCGACATTGGGAAAGCCCGCGGCGATAACCGCACTGCCGCAACCGGCAAAAGTAAGCCAGAAGGTGCCAATTGCTTCCGCGGCGTATTTTCGTCCATTCATAGCAATAGTCCCCCGACCGAATATTTCCGGAACCTGCGCCTGCGCCACGATTTCGTCAATATGCAGCAGGCTTCGACCATCCGATGGCTGTCGAACCCTCGCATCTCTCCGGTTTTTCGGCGGGCAGCGCTCAGCAGGCAGGCCTGAGCTTCGCCGTGGAATAGCCACCAACCGGCCCGATGATTGCCGGACGCGCGAGAACCGGCTAGAGCGCAGGCTGAGCCGGCAGGGCGATCTATTCCTTTGTCAAAGCATTGCCCAATGCTGTAGACCGCGCGCCGGATCGCAGTCCAAGGAGCGCCCGCGTGGCCAACGACGTCGACACGAAATCCAAGCCTGCCAAAGACGAGGGCGGCATTCTGGAGACGATCAAGGTCGTCGTTCAGGCGCTTCTCATCGCGCTCGTCATCCGCACGCTGCTGTTCCAGCCCTTCAACATCCCGTCCGGCTCGCTGATCCCGACGCTGCTGATCGGCGACTATCTGTTCGTGTCGAAATATACCTATGGCTATTCGCGCTATTCGATCCCGTTCGGGCCGCCTGTCATGTCCGGCCGCGTCTGGGGGGCAGAGCCGAAGCGCGGCGACATCGCCGTCTTCAAGCTGCCGAGCGACAATTCGACCGACTACATCAAGCGCGTCATCGGCCTGCCGGGCGACCGCATCCAGATGATTGAGGGCATTCTCAACATCAACGGGCAGCCGGTTAAGCGCGAGCGCATCGCCGACTACACGACCTCCGACAATTGGGGCCGCAACGTTCCTGTCATCCACTACAAGGAGACGCTGCCCAACGGCGTGACGCACGAGATCATCGAGCGCGAGGGCGACACCGGCACCTTCGACAACACGCAGGTCTTCGTGGTGCCGGCTGGCCATTTCTTCATGATGGGCGACAACCGCGACAACTCGCTGGATTCGCGCGACCGCAGCGTCGGCTACGTGCCGTTCGAGAATTTCGTCGGCCGTGCCGAGATCATCTTCTTCTCGATCGAAGAGGGCGCCTCGGCCTGGAAGATCTGGGAATGGCCGGGCACGGTTCGGTGGAACCGGATCTTCAGCACCATCAAGTGAGCAAGCCGGGCTCAACAGGGCGCAGCGCCCCGGAGACGGCGCGGCTGGAAGCCACGCTCGAATACCGCTTCGCTGACAAGTCGCTCCTGACGACGGCGCTGACGCATATGAGCGCCGAGCCGTCGCGGCTGGCGACCTATCAGCGCCTGGAATTTCTCGGCGATCGCGTGCTGGGGCTGTCGATCTCCGACATGCTGTTCCGGCGCTACCCGCTGGCCGAAGAGGGCAATCTCTCGCGGCGGCTCGCCGATCTCGTCCGCAAGGAAACCTGCGCAGAGGTCGCCCAGGCCTGGAGTCTCGGCCAGTTCATGCGGCTGGGCGAAGGGGAAATTCTGGGTGGCGCCCGCAAGAACCAGGCGATCCTCGCCGATGCCTGCGAGGCGGTAATCGGCGCCGTGTTCATGGATGGCGGATACGAGGCAGCGCGTGCGTTGATCGAGCGCGGCTTCGGCGAGCGCCTGCTGAAGCCGGGCCGCCCGCTGCGCGACGCCAAGACGGCGCTGCAGGAATGGTCGCAGGGCGAAGGCCATGCGACGCCGACCTATAGCGAGCGCGGCCGCTCGGGGCCGGACCATGCGCCGGTCTTCGTCGTCGCGGCGCGGATCGCCGGCCTTCCGGATGCGGAAGGCCGAGGTCCCTCGAAGCGTATCGCGGAACAGGCAGCCGCCGAGGCTTTCCTGCGACGCGAAGGCCTGTGGAACGAAAGCCCGGAAGGCTAGGAATGTCTGACACAAACAAGCCGACACGCTGCGGATTCGTCGCCCTGATCGGCGCCCCCAATGCCGGCAAGTCGACGCTGCTAAACCAGTTCGTCGGCGCCAAGATCTCGATCGTCTCACGCAAGGTGCAAACGACGCGTACGCAGGTGCGCGGCATTGCACTGGCGGACACCGCGCAGATCATCTTCGTCGATACGCCGGGCATCTTCGCGCCCAAGCGCCGGCTCGACCGGGCGATGGTGACGAGCGCCTGGGGCGGCGCGACCGACGCCGACCTGATCGGTGTGCTGATCGACGTCGCCCGCTTCGACCATGAGGAAAACACGGTGCTTCTGGAGCGGCTATCCGCGCTGAAGCAGCCGAAATTCCTGATCCTGAACAAGATCGACACCGTGCCGAAGGAAAAGCTGCTCGAGATCACCGCCAAGGTGAACGAGCTGGGCTCGTTCGAGACGACGTTCATGGTCGCGGCGCTGACCGGCTATGGCGTCAAGGATATGCTCGGCTGGTTGGAACATCGCCTGCCGCTCGGCCCCTGGCTCTATCCGGAAGACCAGATCTCGGACGCGCCGCTGCGCTTCCTCGCCGCCGAGATCACGCGGGAAAAAATCTTCGAGCGGCTGCATGACGAGTTGCCCTATCGCTCGACCGTCGAGACCGAGAGCTGGCAGCAGAGGCCGGACGGATCGGTCAGGATCGAGCAGACGATCTATGTCGAGCGCGAAAGCCAGCGGAAGATCGTGCTCGGCGAAGGCGGCCAGACCATCAAGGCGATCGGCCAGAAGGCACGGATCGAGATCACCGAGGCGGCCGAAGCCAAGGTTCATCTCTTCCTGTTCGTGAAGGTGCGCGAGAACTGGAGCGACGACCCGGAGCGTTATCGCGAGATGGGTTTGGAATTCCCGAAGGGGTAATTCCCGCCGTGCTGTCCTGTCTGTCATCCCGGACAAGCCGCCGTTGGCGGCGCCGATCCGGGATCCATTCCTAAACCTCGATCCCAGCGCGCTCCGGCATGGATCCCGGGTCTCCCTCCGGTCGCCCGGGATGACGGCGTTTTGGGAGGATTGTCATGCCCAGCGAAAAGCAGAAGATGCTTGCCGGCGAGCTTTATCGGGCGGATTGCCCCGAGCTTGTCGCCGACAACCGCCGCATCGCCGAATGGATGGCGCGGTTCAACGCGACGACGGCGCGGCACGATGACCGCGACGCGCTGCTGCGCGAGGCGCTGGGTCGGGTCGGGCGCGATGTGGTCATCCGCCCGCCCTTCCATTGCGATTACGGCTATAATATCAGCCTCGGCGACGGCGTTTTCCTGAACTTCAACTGCGTCATTCTTGATGTGGTGGCGGTGACCATCGGTGACGGCACGCAAATCGGGCCCGGTGTGCAGATCCTGACCGCCGACCATCCGCGAGATCCAGAAGCACGGCGGCAGATGCTGGAATTCGGCCGGCCGATCGCGATCGGCCGCAATGTCTGGATCGGCGGCGGCGCGATCATCCTGCCGGGCGTGAGCGTCGGCGACGATGCGATCATCGGCGCCGGCAGCGTCGTCACTCGCGACGTTCCGGCGGGACGCACCGCATTCGGCAACCCGGCGCGGTGGCACCTTGAGGCCGCGACAGGCTGTTGAACGCAGGCGCGGCATCCGCCCAAGGCCTTGCAACAGCGCGCAAACCGCCGCAAAGACGCGGGCGTTTGCTGCAGGCACAGGACGCACGCCCATGACCCATGACGAGGTTCTCTCCGAATTCCGCGAGGCGGGCGCGTTGCTCGAAGGGCATTTCATCCTGTCGTCCGGCCGTCGCAGCCCGATTTTCCTGCAGAAGATGTTCATCTTCCAGGACCCGGTGCGCACCGAGCGGCTGTGCAAGGCGCTCGCGGCCAAGATCGAGCAGCGCTTCGGCAAGATCGACTACGTGGTTTCGCCGGCCGTCGGCGGTATCGTTCCGGGCTACGAGACGGCTCGGCATCTCAAGGCCAAGGCCGTCTTCGTCGAGCGTGAGGACGGACAGTTCAAGCTCCGTCGCGGCTTCGCCATTCCTCAGGGCGCGCGCGCCATCATGGTGGAGGACATCGTCACCACCGGTCTGTCATCGCGCGAATGCCTGGCTTCGATCGCCGACCAGCCCGGCGCCATTCTGGGTGCAGCGTGCCTTGTCGACCGGTCGGCGGGCCGCGTCGATCTCGGCGTGCCGCTGGTCAGCCTCGTGCAGATGGACATTCCCGACTATGCCCCGGATGCGCTGCCGCCGGAGCTTGCCGCCATTCCCGCGACCAAGCCCGGCAGCCGTGGCCTTGCGGCCTGACGGCGATCTCCTGCCTAACGCCTCCCCATATCTTGATCACCGATCGATATTGTCCGGGCACGAATCCAGCCCATTTTGACTGTTCAGTGACATTTCTATTTCAGCAGGAGTTATTGCCATGACGGTTGCGCCGCGCATCGCGCTGTTCATCGACGGCGCCAATCTCTACGCCACCTCGAAGCAGCTTGGCTTCGACATGGATTACCGCCGGCTCCTTCGAGAATTCCAGGGACGCGGCAACCTGATCCGGGCGTTCTATTTCACGACATTGGTCGAGAGCGAGGAATACTCGTCGATCCGCCCCTTGGTCGATTGGCTCGACTACAATGGCTACCGCGTCATCACGAAGCCGGCCAAGGAGTTTACCGACGCCACCGGCCGGCGCCGCGTGAAAGGCAATATGGATATCGAACTGGCGGTCGAGATGCTGGAGCTCGCGCCTCATCTCGACCAGATCTATCTGTTCTCGGGCGATGGCGATTTTCGCCCTCTGGTCGAGGCGGTGCAGCGCAAGGGCGTCAAGGTCGCAGTGATCTCGACCGTTTCGACCAATCCGCCGATGGTTTCGGACGATCTGCGCCGGCAGTGCGACGAATTCCTCGATCTGGCCCAGCTGATGCAGAAAATCGGACGTGATCCGTCCGAACGCGCGCCGCGCGGCCCGGCCCTTGGCGCCCCCGCAGGCAGTCCGTCGCTGGAGCGCCGCTATGGCATTCGCCAAGGCGACGAGCCGCCAACGGAAGGATAATCGCGCCTTTCTAGAGCGGAGTGCAACGACCTCGATCCGGCGTCTCGCCGACAAGACGCGGCCACCGGCCTGCCCGGATCGAACTCGGCAGGCCGATCGCGCCTCTATCCGTTCTTCAGCAGCCGCTGCTTGTCGCGGTTCCAGTCACGCTCTTTCTCGGTCTCGCGCTTGTCGTGGAGCTTCTTGCCGCGGCCCAGACCGATCTCGACCTTGGCCCTGCCCTTCTCGTTGAAATAGACCTTGAGCGGCACGACGGTGTAACCCTCGCGCTGGATCGCGCCCATCAGCTTGTCGATCTGTTTGCGATGGAGCAGCAGCTTTCGCGGCCGGCGAACCTCGTGATTGAAGCGGTTCGCCTCGAGATATTCGGGGATGTGCGAGTTGAACAAATACAGTTCATTGTTCATCGGCCCGGCATAGCTCTCCCCGATCGTCGCCTTGCCGCCGCGCAACGACTTGATCTCCGTACCCTGCAAAGCGATGCCGGCCTCGAGCGTCTCGGTGATCTCGTAGTGGTAGCGCGCCTTGCGGTTGTCGGCCGCGAGCTTGTAGCGCTCCGGATCAGGCTTCTTCATGGGTTGTCCCCAAATCCATGTTGCTTGACGAGCGCCGCCATGGCTTGAGAAGCCGATTCAGGCTCGGCGCTCAAGCCATTGAGAACACCGAGCTTGTCGTCCTCGCGCCGATTCTGGCTGAGCTTGAACTTGCCGAGGATCGAGGCGATCTCGATCTCGATGCCGACAATGCCGCGTGCCTGCGCCGCGATGAAAGGCGCGGGAGCATCCGTCACCGACCAAGGCTCGGCGCGGGGCGCCTCCTGCTGGCGGGTGAGCGATTCCAGCTGGGCGCGTAGCCACTCACCATCCTCGATCGCTCGCGCCGGCCCACGTACCTGGACTGTGACGTAATTCCATGTCGGCACGACCTTGCCGTGCTCCTGCTTGGTCGCATACCAGGCCGGCGTCACATAGCGCTCGATGCCGGTGAAGATCACCAGGGTCTCGGCGCCGGCGGCGATCGCCTGCCATTGGGTGTTGGGGCGGGCAAGATGAGCGCGCAGAATGCCGTTCCCGCCCTCCTCGGGATGCAGGACGAACGGCACGGGATTGGCGACCAGCCCGCCCTCGCCCATCGTGACGAGGGTCGCGAGCGGATGCTGGCGGATGACCGCGTGCAACTGCTCGCGGTCCTCGACTTTGAAGTGACTGGGCTCGTACATGCGATCCTCGGCAAGGGTCCGGCAAAGGTCGAGCGGCCCTTCGGCAATCGGAAAACCGATCGTGGAAGCCTTCCCGCCAGTTGCCTTATCTAGTTATTCAGCAGCCCGGCGAACACCATCGCCTCGCGAATCATCTTGCCCGTTGCCGGCCTGACCGGGAGCAGCGGCAGGCGCACCTCCTCCTCGATGCGGCCGAGCAGGGCCAGGCCGTGCTTGGCGCCCGCAAGGCCCGGCTCCTTGAAGATGGCGTCATGCAGCGGCACCAGCCTGTCCTGCACCTTCAGTGCCCCGGCATAATCGCCCTTCAAGGCGGCCTCCATCAGATCGGCACAGAGCCGCGGCGCGACGTTGGCGACCACCGAGATGCAGCCATGGCCGCCGGCCGCCATATAGGCCAGCGCGGTCATGTCCTCGCCGGAAAGCTGGATGAAATCCGGCCCCATGGCATGGCGCTGCTGAGAGACGCGCGCGAGGTTGGCCGTGGCGTCCTTCACGCCGGCGATGTTCTTGAGCTCATAGAGCCGCGCCATCGTCTCGACCGACATGTCCACCACCGAGCGCGGCGGAATGTTGTAGATGATGATCGGAATGCCGATCGCGTCGTTCACCGCCTTGAAGTGCTGGTATAGGCCCTCCTGCGTCGGCTTGTTGTAGTAGGGCGTCACGACCAGCACGGCTTGGGCGCCGGCCTTCTCGGCATGGACAGCGAGGTCGATCGCTTCCAACGTGTTGTTGGAGCCGGCGCCGGCGATCACCGGCACGCGGCCCTTGGCCTGTGCCAGCACGATCTCGACGACGCGCTTGTGCTCGTCATGGGACACCGTCGGGCTCTCGCCTGTGGTGCCGACCGGTACGAGGCCGGTCGAACCGCTCTCGATATGCCATTCGACCAGCGCGCGCAGCGCCTCCTCGTCGACTTTGCCGGCCTTGAACGGCGTGACCAGAGCGGGCAGCGAGCCAGTGAAGGCGGTGTGCTTGGTCATTGGGCGATCCTGAAGGCCAAATGGAAGTGACGGCGCGTCACACATAAACCGTCGTTTCGCCGAGGCAAAGCCGGCGTCCTGCGAAAAGCGAGCCGGCGCATGGTTAACCCTTCCTCAACTCGCATCCGCGACCATCCTCGGATGCCCGCACGCACATGGATACCCGCCATGACCGCGCCTGCCTCGGTTCGGCTGCTTGGCCTGATTTTGCCGGCGCTTCTCGTGACGAGCCCGCTCAGTGCGGCCGAAGACGCCGGTGCCGGCGAACCGCAACAGCTCGCGATGGCGATCGATGTGGAAACCACCGGCTCGCTTCCGCCTTATCCGGCAAGCGCGCTGCGTGGCGACGAGGCTCTCGATCTCGCCACCATCCGCAGCACGATCGCCGCCTATCGGCGCGGCGCGCTGGCGGAAGGCGACGCGATGGCCGGACGGATCGAGGACGCCTCCGTGCGGACGCTGCTGGAATGGGTCGCGATCCAAAGCAATGGCGCCGGCATCTCCTTCGCGCGCATCGATGCGTTTCTCAACGGGCACCCCGACCATCCATCGGTGAACCGCTTTCGCCGGCGCGCCGAGGAGGCGCTGCTGGCTGAAAAGAAGAGCCCCGCCGTGGTGCGAGCCTTCCTGCAGTGCCGCCAGCCGCTCTCCCCGGCAGGGCGGATCTCGCTGGCTCTCGCGCTGAAGGCTGACGGCAAAGCCGAAGAGGCGCTCGCGCTGGCACGCCGAAGTTGGCGCAAGGACGGGCTTAGTCAGGCGCTGGAAAAGATCGTGCTGGCGCAGTTCGGCGACGCGCTCACGACCGAGGATCACCGGCTGCGCACCGAACGACTGATCTTCCGCCAGAACGGTGAGGCGGCGCGGCGAAGCGCGGCCCGCATCTCGGCCGATTATCTCAAGCTCGCTGGCCTGCGCCTCGCCAGCGCCAAAGCTAGGCGGCCGCTTTCGGACAAGCTCGTCGACAAGCTGCCAGCCTCGGTGCGGGGAGAGCTCTCCTTCGCCTTTCTCCAGGCGCAGAATGCACGACGCGCAGACCGCCTGGACGATGCCGCGAAAGCGATCGCGCAAGCGCCGCCCGAGGCCGAGCGGCTGGGCGACGGCGATGGCTGGTGGGAAGAGCGGCGCATCCTGTCGCGCAAGCTGCTCGACGCCGGCAAGACGCGCGAGGCTTATGCGGTCGCTGCCGGCCATGGCGCCGAGGATGCGCCGGAACGGATCGAAGCGGAATGGCTTTCCGGCTTCATCGCCCTGCGTTTCCGGGGCGAGCCGGCCGTCAGCCTCAAGCATTTCGATGCGGCCGCCGCCATCGCCGAAACCCCGATCTCGGTGGCCAGGGCCGCCTATTGGCAAGGTCGCGCCTATGAAGCGCTCGGCCGGGACGACGAGGCCAAGGCCGCCTTCAACCGCGCCGCCGATCTTCCGATCGCCTATTACGGGCAATTGGCGCGGGCGAAGCTCGGCCTGCCCGATCTGCCCTTGCGGCTCGGTCCCGGGACGGAATCGGGGGTGCAGCCGGGGCATAGCGGCGTCCGCCTTTTATATCGGCTGGGGGAGCGCGAGCTGGCAAATCTGCTGCTCGTCGATTTGTCGCAGCGCCTGCCGACGGCTGAAGGGCTGGAGGGGCTGGCCACCGTCGCCCGCCAGGAGGCCGATGCGCGAACGCTGGTGATGATTGGCAAGACCGCCGTGCAGCGGGGTTTTCCGCTCGATGCGATCGCCTACCCGACCCATGGCGTGCCGGATTTCGACGTGCTGGGAGACCCGATGGAGCGCGCTATCGTCCATGCGATCGCGCGGCAAGAAAGCGCCTTCGACCCGACCGCGATGTCGCATGCCGGCGCGCGCGGGCTGATGCAGATGATGCCAGCGA
The DNA here is from genome assembly GCF_056400625.1 of Allobosea sp. P5_A5. Taxonomy (NCBI): domain Bacteria; kingdom Pseudomonadati; phylum Pseudomonadota; class Alphaproteobacteria; order Hyphomicrobiales; family Alloboseaceae; genus Allobosea; species Allobosea sp. P5_A5. The sequence goes on along the minus strand of NZ_JBFUKY010000004.1, from coordinate 181,946 downwards.
CCGCGCGCGAAACGGCGCGGCGGGCCGGACTGCCCTTCGACTGGGGCAAGCTCGGGCAGGATCCGATCTATGCAGCCCGAATGGGCGCGGCCCATCTCAACGACCTGCTTAAGGAATGGCGCGGCTCCTACATCTTGACCTTTGCCGCCTATAATGCGGGCTCGCCGAATGTGACGAAGTGGATCGCAGCCTATGGCGACCCGCGCGATCCGGCGGTCGATGCGGTCGACTGGGTCGAGCGCATCCCCTTTTCCGAGACCCGCAACTACGTCCAGCGCGTGATGGAGAACCTGCAGGTCTATCGCCAGCGATTGAACCAGCGCACGGCCTACCTGATCGACTACGACCTGAAACGCGGCGGAAGACGGGACTAGACCGCCTCGCCGGCGATCAAGCGTCGCGAAATGCGATGCAGGCGCCCCAGAACAGGCTGGAGAAGAACCATTTCGGTGCGCCGAACCCCGCCATGGCCAGCAGCCGCGCAATCTCGGCCTCCGAGGCCGGCGGATCGGCGCCTTGCAGAATCTTGCCGCGCTTCGCCTCGATCTCGGCCGGCGCTGCTCCCTGCATCCGCCAGCGCTGCGCCCAGGCGTCGAGCAGCAGCGGTTCCGCCGCATAGGCATAACGATTGCAGGCCAGAATGAGGGGGCTACCAGGCTTGAGCCGCGCGGCGATGGCTTTCAGGATCGCGGTCTTGGCGGCGTCGCCGGGCAAATGGTGCAGCACCCCGATGAGCGTGGCAGCGTCGAAAGCCCGGTCGACAGGAATGTCCTCGACATAACCCGTGACGAGTTCGGTCCGAGCGGCAAGGCCTGCTGCTTCGAGCCGCTCGGCCGTGATCGCCATCATCGGCACGGACGGATCGACCGCCAGGAAACGCCAATCCGGCTCCAGCGGTGCAGCGCACACGATCTCCTGCGCGCCGCCGCCGGCGCCGACGACCAGCAGTTCGGCCGCCCGCCCGGGCCCCAGGCTCGCCGCCAGCATGCACGCCGACAACTCATGGCAGGCTTCATAACCCGCCAGCGCGATGCGGCTCTGGACCAGATAATCCTGCGCGCGGCCGCCGTCGAATTTATGGGCGGAGTCTGTCACGGTTGCGTTTGTCATCGGTCTCACCTGCGCGAAGAGGAACAAGACCTCGGCCGCCGAGACGCATCTGGCAAGGCTGCGTCAGGAGGACCGGGACAGATTTGGGCGCATGGCGACATTCGTGGTAGCTGATCGCAAACGCCCATCGAGTTCGCAATGCCCCCCGAAATCGGCTTCATCTCCCGCTTCATCCCCGCATCGGACGGGCTGAAGCTGCATTGGCGTGAGTACGGTCCGCTGGCCGCAACGGCTTTGCCGGTGATCTGCCTGCCGGGGCTGGCGCGTACCGCGGCCGACTTCCACGAGGTCGCGCTGGCGTTTTCACAGGATGAGGCCAGGCCGCGCCAGGTGCTGGCGCTCGACTATCGAGGGCGTGGCCTCTCGGACTACGACACCAACTGGAAGAATTACGATATCCGGATCGAACTCGACGATCTGATGCAGGTTCTGGTCGCGACGGGCACCGACCGCGCCGTCTTCGTCGGAACGTCGCGGGGCGGATTGTTGACCATGGCGCTCGCGACGGCGCGCCCCGCCGTCATCAAGGGGGTCGTCCTCAACGATGTCGGCCCTGTCATCGATGCGCGCGGGCTGCTGCGCATTCGCGGCTATGTCGGCAAGCTTCCGGTGCCGCGCAGTTTCTCCGAAGGTGCGGAGATCCTGAAGCGCTTGTCGGACCAGCATTTCCCGGCGCTTGATGACGCCGATTGGGAGTTGATGGCGCGCCGCACCTGGACCGACCGCGACGGCAAGCTGCGGCCCGACTACGACACCAGGCTGATGAAGGGGCTGGGGGAGCTCGATCTGGAGGCGCCGCTGCCGGTGCTGTGGCCCTATTTCGACGCCCTGAACGCCGTGCCCTTGCTGGCGATCCGCGGCGCCAACTCCGATCTTCTCGCCGAAAAGACGCTGCGGGAGATGGCTGAACGTCACCCCGATTGCGAGACACATACCGTCGCCGGCCAGGGACATGCGCCATTGCTCGGGAGCAAGGACATCATCCGGCGCATCGGCAGGCTCGTCGCACGGGCCGAGCGGCTTGCCGGCTGAGGTTTCAGACCTTGGCCTGCGCAGACGAATCGACTGACGCGACGAAATCACGCGTCGCCGTCTCCTCGTGGCTCCTGGCTGTCGTGCGATCGGGCGTTCCGGCGTTGGTCCCTGCCTCCAGCGGAGCCATCGCTAGCGCCCGCTTGAAGGCTACCGAGCCGAGCAGACCGCCTGCGACACAGCCGAGCCAATAGACCGCGACGAAGAGCAGCGCCGTCTCCAGCCAGACCGCGACCATGCCGTTGGCAAACTGGAACCAGGCGAGCGCGGCGCCGATGCACCACAACACGGCGAGCCAGCTCCAGGCAGGGCTCCAAAAACGCGGGTTTTGGCTGTTTTGCGCAATCCAGCCCATGGCGACGCCAAGGCCGAAACCGGCAAGCAGGAACCAGCCGAACTGGCTCGCAAGATAAAGCATGGCCGGCTCCTATTTCGCGATGGTGAACTGGACGCGGCGGTTCATCTCACGCGACTGCGGAGCCCCGTGCGGCAGCAGCGGGCGGGCCGTGCCGTAGCCCTTGACCTCAAGCCCGGCTGGATCGATGCCACGCCGCTCCAACTCGTCGCGCACGCGCTGGGCGCGCCGAAGCGACAGCTCCCGATTGTCGAAGCCGCGCCATTCTCCATCGCGATTGGTATGCCCCTCGATGGTCACATGGGCAGCCGGACATCTCTTCAAGATCGTCGCGGCGGCCGTCATCACACGCTCCGTCGTCGGGTCGAGAGCGACGGCGGCGGTTCCTTGCGCGAACAGGACGGGGTTCTGCTTCGTCAGACCGTCGAGATCGTTCTGGCAACTCGCCGGCGGGCCGAGCACGCAACCGGTCTGGCGCGGACTGACCGCGACACTCGCATCGAAATTCGATGGAAGACCTGTCTTGGCACTGGTCTCGACCTCGCTGGCGATCAGATCGCGACAGGTCAAACCCCGGATGGCGATCTTGTCGTCGATGAGGGTCGCCGAGCCGATGTCGAGCCGCAGCACATCGGCAAGCGCGGTCTTGGCCGCGTCGACGAAGCCGCTCGGTGCGCCCGGCACCAGCACGGTCTCATCGTCGACCTTGCCGGCTGGCTGCGCCTGGGCGGCTACCCCTTTGAGGGCGCCGCGCGCCGCCTCGTCGGGCAGATGACCCGACATCCGGACGCCGCCACGATCAGCCGACAGCGAGAGTTCATAGGGTTTGACCGTGACCGCCTGGGCTTCTTGCGCAAGTTTGAGCCCATCGGGACCGCCCACGGACAGCATCTGCTGGAGCGATTGCCAGGCCGCCGCGTCGGCGACGCTGCCCGAGACGGACAGGGCTCCCTCGCGGATCGACACCGTGCCGTTTCGCAATATCACCAGAGCATTCAAGGCGAAGCTGGCGGAATCCCTCGCGGCGTCGCTGGGCGAGCCGCCGCCGGTGGTCATGCCATCATCGATCGTCAGGCCGGGAAACAAGCGAGCGGCGTCGGCGCGAATGGCCGCCCGAGACGCCTCGTCCGGCAGCGCGCCTTTCAGCACCAGACGCTCCTGACTGCGTTCGGCCGACCACAGCGCGAGCGGGACCGCCGCCAGCGGGGCTGCCGCCTGCTGCTCGCCCGCAGCACTGACTGCCACCTGAGGGGCGCTCTTCGGCAAGACGTCGTCGAGCACGAGCGCAGGCATGTCCGGGACGAGCGGCATCACCGGCTCCGGCGGCGGTGCCGGCGGACATTCGACCGATAGCTGAGCAACGGAATCGGGCCCATCCTGCTGCGCGACCTGCAGTTTAAACGCCTGGCAGGTGGCATAATCCCCCGGTCCCTCCCCGGACAAGGTGTAGAGATCCCCCTCGATCTCCGCCTTGCCGGTCGGCAAGCGAGCAAGATCACGCGTTGCGCGCGATATCTTGTCGAGAAAGGCTGCTGGAGCGCCGCTGCCCGGCATCGTCCGGTCGGCAATCGCGATCGGCGGCGGGACGCTCGCGCGGACGGCTGCGAGCATTTTCTGATGGGCCTCTTCATCCGGATAGGAGCCGCGTATCGAGACGGCGCCCGAGGCGGATTTTTCAAGGCTCAAGCGATAGGGCGAGACCATCGGCGGCTGGAGGCCACATGGCACGGCGCTGAAGCCTGAACCGGCCGGATGAGCTGCTGCCGACTCCAGAGCCAGGAAGCCCTCTGGGGTCCGAGCCGTGCCTTCGATGCAGAAGCGCTTGTCGTCGAGCGCGATCCGGCCGGTCGCGAGCTTCGGCAGCTCCGCGATCATCGCCCTCGTCATCGCCGCAAAGCCATCGGGAGCGCCGAAGGCGACGCTTTGACGATCATCGACCCTTGCATCGGGCAACGCAGCCCTGACCGCCGCGACATTGGCGTCGGCGACCTCGATATCGGGAACGAAGCCCCCGATCGTCACGGCGTCAGGCTGCCGGCTGGCAAACCAGGAATAAGGCTTTTGCGCCACGGCCTGCGACAGGCCGCCCAGCGCCCTTCGCACGCCGAATTCGCCGCGTAGCCGAGCCATCGCCTTGGCAGCGCCATCGGCCGAAAGGACCTCGCCACCCATCGTGACGTCACGCCCCGAGACCTGTGCGAACACCGGGCGGGGCCCGGGAACAACCCCGACGCTTGACTGGACGGCCATCTCGGCCCGGCGGGCGACATCACGTTCGACTGCCTTGTCGAGCGCGACATTTGCGGCGGCACACAGAAGAGCCAGAGGCATCAATCCCCAGAGCCATCGCGCAGGCTGTGACATCGTCCGCCCCCAAACCCATGCCGGCCCAGCAGCCGTCAGCCGCCACTCAACAGCGTCTCACGATAGATTTCAATGGGTTGCCAACGCGAGTGGACACGCTGATTCAGGCGCTCAAAGCCATAATGTGCCGCCGGCCGATCTTCAGCTCCGGGATCGGCGCCGACACATCGACGCTCCGGATCAGCTCCGGCCGCTTCCGGCTCTGGCACGAATATCCAGGCGAAGCTTGCCGTTCGCCATGGAAACGCGGGCCGGGGTTTATTAGCAACAGCCGCCGTAACCTTGGGCCAAACGAAAAAAGCCCCGGGTTTCCCCGGGGCTTCCGACTAGGATCGGAGAACCGATCAGAAGTCGCGCTGGACGCGCAGACGGCCGGCGATGGAGTCTTCCGACTTCAGACCAACAACGGTGCTGCGGGCAGTGGAGTTGTCGGTACGACCGACGCGCGAACGGAGGTCGAGGTGCGAGTAGAGCACTTCCACACCGATATCGAGACCAGCAACCGGCGACCAGATCAGGTTGCCAGCGACCAGGAACTCTTTCGGGTCCGTCGAACGCGAGGTGAAGCCGTTGGCGGCGCCGAAGCCGACAGCGGAAGCGTCGAGATACTTCAGGTTCAGCTGCGAGTACGAAGCAGCGAACTCGCTGCGCAGCGTGGGGGCCCAGAAGTGCTTGAGCGCGGCGGTGACAGCCCAACCGGTCGAGTTGTTGACGTTGCCGGTCACCGAGTTGAGGCTGGCATCAGCCAGCGTCAGAGCGCCGACGCGGCCGAGGCCGAGCGAGCCGGGGGTGAAGCCGAGATAGCCAAGAGCGCCGTCGGCGTAGGCAGCCTGCAGCCACAGATAGTCGCCAGCGGCGAGCATCGGCAGGTTGACCTTGACGCCACCCTGAACAGCCCAGACGAGCTCGTCGCCGTTGACGGCAGCGATGTTCAAAGCGGTCGCGTACTTACGCTGGCCAACCATACCGGACAGCTGAGCCGAACCCCAACCCTGATCGACGCGCAGAGCACCGACGAGATCCGGGAAGTCCTGACCCTGAACGACAGCGGCGCCAGGAGCAGCGAACGGAGCGGCCGGGTTGAAGACAACGCCCGGAAGCTCGCGGACGCCGGTGCCCGAGGTGCGATCTTCACCAGAAACCGTGGCCGAGAAGCCCGAACCGAACGTGGCGGTGTAGGCGAGGACGTTCGAACGCGAGTCCGAACCGCGGACCGAGTTGAACATCAGGTCGTTGGCGTAGAAGTCGAAGAACGACTGAACGCGGCCGGCCGTGATGGGACCGAACTGCACGAAGGCAAGATCGACGTTGGAGCCGGTACCGGCAGCGCCACGAGCGAAGCCGGGGACCGTCGCACCCGTGTTGAACGGCGACTGGCCACCAGCGCCGGCGCCGTAGATGCCGGTGTTGTTGGTCAGCTCGTAACGGATGAAGGTACGCAGCGTGCCGTAAGCGGTCTGGTTGCGAACGTCGATGTTCAGACGGCCGCGAGCGCGGGTGCCGTAAGCATCCTGGAAGTCGCTGAAGCGCTGGCCGACAGCGTACTCAGCGCGAACACGACCGCTGACGCGGAGGCAGGTGTCCGTACCCGGGATGTAGAAGAAGCCTGCACCGAAGGCGGAGCAAACGCGAACGTATTCGACCGGGGCGGCCTTCCGCGAAGGAAGGTCGGCGGCCTGAGCCCCGGCGACCGCGGCGATGCCGGCGGCGGAACCGAGGAGGAGGCTCTTAACGAGCTTCATGTGGTAACCTCCAAAAGAGTTTCGAGACCCTCGGGCTTCGGCCCCTGCCCCGGACTTTGTCCGGTCGCAGAACCTGCCTATTCCCGGCCTTTCATCCGCGCCCCTGACCCAATTCAGAGACGAAGATGAAAAACAGCGACCGGGAACGTCCCGACGCACAACCACCATACGAATGCTGCCTCCCCGATCAACCTCCATCGGACCTCCAGACCCGCCCGAGGGGTGCTTTGGAAACCGGTGTTGCAGGCGGGCCACGCTTTGACCGCCGAAATTTACGTTCTGTTAAGCATCAGAGCGTGGCGGAGGCGGTTTTCGTGGTCGCGCCCCTGGAATCGGCGTCATTGAGGACGATAGGAAAAAGCCCGTCACCCCCGCCGAACATCACCGCGAATCGCTGTTAGAGGCTCAGTATTCCCACTCGGCGCCGACGCCGACCGATGCGCTGCCATCGGCGCCCGTCTCGGCTTGAACCTTGAGCCGCTTCGTCACGTCGATATTGACCGAGACACCGCTGTCCTCGGGACGGGCGCCGACCCGCACGCCGACCGAGACATTGTCATTGATATAGCGCGAGGCACCGACGGTCGGGCCACCCGCGCCCACCTGGATGTCCAGATTGTCGACGCCAAGCGATTTGCGTAGGCGTTCGAAGGTGTCGTCGCCTCCTCCGCCCGCGAACTGCGCGGCTGCCTGCGCGAGCTGAACCGCCTGGAAGGGCGACAGCGATCCCGAGGCCCGCGCGAAGAGCAGGCGCGACAGCACCTCGTCCTGCGGGAGCTGCGGATCGGAGGTGAAAGCGAAGCTCGGCTGGTCGGCCGGACCGGTAACGAGAATCTTCGCCGTCACGTCGGCGGCACGGCTCTCCGCGATGAAATCGAGTTCGGGCACGATGCCGCCGGCGAAGGTGATGCGCCCGCGTGTAAAATCGAGCCGCTGGGTCAGGACATTGAGACGGCCGCGACGCAGTTCGAACCCGCCGTCTAGCGCGGGCGCCGCGAGTGTACCACCGATCCGAAGTTCGCCTCCAAGCTCGGCGTCGATGCCGCGTCCACGCACGAAGACGCGGCTGGGAGCGGATACGGTCAGCGCCAGTGCCGCATCGAAAACGGGGCCACGGCCGCGCTTGCCACGCGCCTGGGCCGCCTTGCGGGCCGAAGCCAGCCGGGCTGCGGCGGTGCCCCGCGCGTTGACATGCTTGATGCCGTCGACCGGGCGCAGCGAAGACGGCAGACGGTCCGGAACGGAGACTTCGAGAGAGGCGACATCGACCCGCCCGCCGATACGCGGACGCTGCGCCAGCGGCCCGCTGATCTGGAGATCGAGCCCCACCACGGCGGAAACCAGGCCGCTATCGACCAGCTGGGCACGGGTGCCGCGAATGCGGATGTCACCGGGAAAGCCCGCAGCGGGGTCGACGGCCACGCGGCCGCTCGCGGACAGACTGCCCCCGTTCGGGGTGCTGGCCGAGGCGCTCTCGATCGTCAGATTTTCGCCATTGGCGACGACCCGCGCACGGATGGCGCTGAGCTTCACGCCCTGCAAGGCATCGGTGAAGCTGCCGCCTGACAGGGTCGCCGCACCGCTGAGCCGCGGAGCCGAGGCGCTGCCGGTCGCCTTCATGTCGAGCGCGACGGCGCCGGTCAGGCGCTGCCCGTTGGCGGCGAGCATCGGGTTGGCGAGGCCCGCGTCGATGCGGCCCTGCGCCGCGAGGTCGAGGCTGCCCGTCGCCGAAAGCGGCGCGGTGCCGCGCAGGGTGAGGTTGGCGCCACGGCCAGCGTTCACCGTCGCCTGAACGCTGGCCGCGTCGCCCTTGAAGGCGCCCTCAGCCGCGATCTCGACCGGCGGCAAGCCGGCCTGCCGCGTTTCCGGCGTCACGAGACGCGAAACCTTCAGGCTCCACGGCCCTGTCAGGGCACCCGTACGGCCTTGCACATGAGCCTGCGCATCGAGAGTACCCGCCAGGTCGAGGCTGGGCGCAACGATCCGCGCGGCGGATAGCGGCACGTCGCGCGCGACCAGGCGCAGGTCGAGCGCATCGCCGACCTTGCCGTCGAGCGAGATCTGGCCGCGATCGACCTTGAGCGCGAGGCCTGCGATCTCAAGCCCGGAAGCGGGGAAACTCACTGTGGCGGGGTTGGCCAGCGTGATCGCGCGGCCGTCCCGGCGGGCGTCGAAGGCGGCGATCTCGAGCTTGAGCGGTTCACCCGGGACGAGACGGCCATTGCCCTTCAAGGCGAAGCCGCGAGCGTTGGCGGACAGCGTGAAGGCGCTCGCATCGGCGGCGCCCTTCGAATCGAAGCGAATGGCGCTGAACGTCTCGCCCCCCGCCACCGCGCGGTCGACCGCCACGGTCGCGTCGAGCATCGGATGGCCATAGATGTCGCGAGCGGCAGCTGTGGCATCGATCCTGTCGATCGCGATCGACGGCCCCGCGAGTTTGCTGCCCTGCGCCGTCAGATCGACGTTCTGCCGACCCTCGGGCGAGGAGAGCGCCACGGTCGCGTCGAGCTGGCCGCCAAGCTTCGTCAGCGCGAGCGCCGAAAGATCGTCGAGATTGCGTGCGGACAGCGTCAGATTGCCGGCGGCGCGGCTGGCCGGGTCGAGCGTCACCGCGCCATTCAGGCGCACGGAGCCGATGACGAGCTCGAGCCGCGAGAGGTTCCAGCCGTCATCGGCCTGCCGCGCCAGCGCGATGGCACCAGTCGCCGGCTTGCCGTCGATCTCGCCGGACAGCGTCAGGCTCGAATCGAGCGCGCCTTGCAGGTCCTTGGCCACGGCATCGATCGTCAGCTTTGGGATCGGTCTCGCCAGAGCGGTGGCGTTGGCGACGGCGATACGGGCGGTGGCGTCGAGCCTTGCGAGCGGGCCGGTGATCTTCGCGTCGATGTCGCCGCGTCCCGATAGTCGCGGATCGGCGCGCTTGAGATCGGGCAGGTCCAGTGCCAGCTTGAGGTTCGAGGCGTTCTGGCCGAGCGGGCCGTCCGCGGTGAAGGTCGCATGCTGGCCGGCAACCCGCAGGTTGCCGACGGAATAGTCGCCAGCGACGACGCCGAGCTTTCCGCCCAGTGTCAGATTGCCGGCGAGCACCCGATCAAGCAGCTCCTGCCCCGTGCTGAGCCGATCGGCCTTGCCGGTCAGCGTGGCCGTGTAAGCATCCGTATTCGGAACGGCGTCGAGATCGGCCGTGATCTCGGCCCGGCCACCCAAGGGGCGCTTGGCCAGACCGCTCAGTCTGGTGAGATCGGGCAGGACGGCCTTGAGCTGGCCGAGAATGCGGGATTGGCCGAGCTTCCCGCGATAATCCAGCGCCATGCCTGACAGCGCCAGCCGCAGCGTCTCGAAATCGGCGGTCCCGTCATCATTGCCGGTGCCGCGCAGCGTGAAGGTGACCTTGTCGCCCACAGCCTTCGCCAGCGCCGGATCGGCCAGTGCGATACCGGAGGCCTCGCCATCCGATGTCAGATCGATCCTGGTGCCGACCTGGCCGATGGTGCCGCTGGGCGTGGCATTGAAGGTGAGGCCGACCTTGCCGAAGCGGCCGGCGGGTAGCCGCGCATCCTGCATGTCGAGCTTGGCGACCACGGTCGGGCCGGCAACCGGCCCTTTCAGCGTCGCATCGAAGGCGAGTTTGGCGATTTCGGTGCCGGAGGCGACGGTCTTGCCTTCGACATTGGGACGCGACGCTGCGGAGACGTGCATGTCGAGCGTCTGGTCTGCACCGTACCGCCCCCCGATATCGAGACGGGCCAGCGCGGAAACCATTGCAAGATTGCGGATCTCGATGCCGCCGGCGTCGGCGAAGCCAACGGTGCCGTCGAGGCGGGTCGAACCGGCGAAGACGGGCGCGACCGGAGCCGGCATCAATCCTTCGATCCGGGCGTCGAGCGCGAGCGCGAGCTGACGCTCGGCCCCGTTGCGATTGACGGTCGCAGTGCCGTCCGCGCCGATGGTCGGCCCGGCGGTGAAGGTCAGCGTCGAGCGGAAACCGTCGAGCGGCCCGTCGCCGGTGAGATCGAGCTTGACCGGCGGCTCGCCGGGCAGGCCGGCGATCTTCGAGATCAGGCCGCCGGCCGGCTCGTCGAGCTTGGCGGCGAGCTGCAGGCGCGCCGTATCAGGCACGAAGGCGAGATTGACGTTGAAGGTGCCGCCCTGATCGAGACGTTTCGCCTCGAATTTGAGATCCAGGCCTTCCGTTGGCGGCCCGAGCCGCGCCGCGCCAGTCGCCGCGAGGCGTGCCGCCGTGCCCAGCACCGGTTCACCGAGCGACAATTCGTTGAGCTGGAAAGCGCGCACGATCACGCGCAGCGGCAGTTCGGGCAGGATGGGCTCGTCGGCGGTCGGCGTGGTGGCGGGCTGCCGGACCGGCTTCCGCAGGATTTCGAGCTTGCCGATCTCCAGCCGATCCACATCGAGCCGGCGCAGCAACAGCGCGCTGCGCGTCCAGATCAGGCGCACGCGGTCGAGCTTCAGCCAGGCGCCGTCCCGGTCGGAGAGAACGATGTCGCGGATCTCGACGTCGGAGGAAAGCGCTCCGTTGACCTCGCCGATCGAGACCTGGCTGGTGGTGCTGGACAGCGCCTTCGAGATCAGGTCGGCCACGACGCCACGGTCGGTCTGCGCGTTCTGGGCGAAGCCGCCGAAATGGGCCGAGACGAGAAAGCCTACCGTCAACAGCACGGCAAACAGGGCGACACGCGGGAGGCTGAGGAGGCGGCGCATCATCAGAAGGCCTGCCCGATGCTGACATAAAGCGCGACGGGCTTGTCGCCCTTGCGCGGATTAAGCGGCGCGGCGACATCGACGCGGATCGGCCCGATCGAGGTGTAATAGCGCAGGCCGAGGCCGGCGGCCATCTGCAGCTTCTGCTTGCCGTCCGGCACAGTCGCGGCATAGGCCGTGCCGGCGTCGAAGAACGGTACGACGCCGATGGTGTCGGTGATCTTGATGCGCGCCTCGGCAGAGAGTTCGAGCAGGCTGCGACCGCCGGTCAACTGGCCGAATGGGCCGAGCGGCGAGAGCGTTCGATAGGCGTATCCGCGCACCGAACCGCCGCCGCCGGCATAAAACCGCCGGGTCGAAGGGATCTCGTCGAGGCTGGCCCCCGCGATCGAGCCGAAGCCGACCCGGCCCGCCAGGATGTAACGCGCGTCTTCGTCCAGGGCGTAATAGGCCGAGACCGCCGCCTTGCTCTGGACGATGCCGACGCTGGAGCCGAGGAAAGTCGGATAGGGCGTGACGGAGGCCGTCGCCCGGAAACCGCGTGTCGGATCGAGCAGGCTGTCGGTCGAATCGTATTTGACCGAGAGCGGGATGCCGACGAGCGTGTAGTCGACCTGGCCGAGCACGTCGCTGGTCTGGCCGCGTTCGTATTCGATGCCGGCCTGCACCGAGAAGGTGTCGGTGAAGCGGCGCTGGATCGCGGTGGTGATGTTGGCGTAGCGGGCGGTGTAGCCGCCATAGCGGGTGGTGCCGATGCGCTCGCGGGTGGCGACACCGTCGAGCAGCCAGTCGTAGCGGCTCCCGCCTAAAGCGGGTTTCAGGAAACTGAAGCCGACGCGGCCGCCGATATCCGATTCCTTGAAGTCGCCGATTTCCTTGATCTTCGTGCCGTCGATGCGCGGCGCGAGGAAGGTGCTGCCTTCGATCCGCAGACGCTCGGCGCCGCCGAACAGGTTGCGGTGCTCCCAATAGGTCTTCACCGCCGGGCCATCGATGGTCGAGTACCGCGCCGAGAAACCGATCAGGCGCTTGGGGCGCTCCGTAACATCAACGAAAATCGGCAGGTTGCCGGTGCCGTCGAGCTTGTCGGCCTCCCGGATGCGGACCGAGCCGACGGCGGGAATCGTCGCAATCGACTTTCGCGTATCGGTCAGAGCCTTTGGCGAATAAGGGTCGCCCGGCTCGAGATAGATGAAGGAACGCACCACCTCGGGCGGGATATCGTCGGTTTTGCCGACCGTGACCTCACCGAAGCCCGCGAGTGGGCCGGGGTCGATTTCGTAGGTCACGTCCATGATGCCGGCGGCGTGGTCCACCACCGGCCGCAGGGCGACCACCTTGGCGAGCGGCCGCGACTGGGCGCGCATGTAGTCGACCAGCGCGGCCTGCGCGGCACGGAGCGAGGTCGCGGTTGCCGGCGCGCCCGGCTTCAGGCGGGAAACCTTCTGCGGATCGGCCACGACCTTGGGACCCGGCTCCTCATGCTCGACGACCTCGATATTGCGGAAGCCGAAGACCTTGCCCGGACGCACCGCGACCATGATCGGCACCGCATCGCGATTGCGATGCGTCTCGAGCTGCCGGATCAGGGCCGCATTCGGCTCGGCGCCGACCTTGAGCGGCACGCCATCGACGACGAACGCGACATCGGCGTTGAAATAGCCCTGCGACCAGAGCGCGTCGACCAGCGGGTTGAGATCGGTCGCCATGCGGCGCGCGAGCGTCTCGCCGTCAGGCGGCGCATCCTCGCGCAGGCGGTACAGCAGCGAAGCGTCCTGAAGGCTACGAGTCAGCGCCTTGGCGTCGTCGGCGTCGCCCAGCTCGAAGTCGAGCTTATAGGGCAGCGTCGTGGGTGTAGGCGCGGGCGGCTCGTCCTTCTTGGAGAACAGCCCGAACACATCCAGCGACGACAGATCGAAGGCCTTGGCCGCATTGGGCAGCAGGCACGCAAGCGTGACGAAAGCAAACCCGCCGCTCAATGCGACGGTTCTGCCCGCCCTACGCCAGAACCGCATCCAGCCTCCACGACCCCCGCCACGAAGCAACACCAAAAGCGCGAGGCCACCATAGAAGGATGGCGACCTCATGCAACGCTTCAACTCGGAAGCGTCCGATTAAGACTTGATCGGAAATTCTAACGAAGCGTGAACGAAATCTCTGCCAGCGGACTGAGCTTGCACAGGATTTCTCCCTTGCCGGGCGACAGCACGCCGCCGCACAGGCTGCCGGTGGTGACGAAATGGCCGGCTTTCAACGGTCCCAGCCCCTCCTCCTTCCGGTTCGCCCAGGCCAGGAAAGGCGCCATCGGATCGCCATTGCCGTGGACCGCAGGCTGATCGTAGATCGTGACCCCGTTGAGCGAAATGAAGCAGCCGAATTCCGCGACCCGGTCGACGACGTCGAGCGCCAGTTCCTGACCGATGACATAGCCGCCATGACCCATCGCATCGGTCAGCCAGAGCGGCATCGCGACCTTGCCGGACCAGTTCGCCAGACGGCCTTCCACGATCTCGATCCCGAGGACAGCCTTGTCGCAGAGCGAGAGCAGCTCCGAGCGCGAATAGGGCTGCGATGGTCGCAGCGGAACGTCCTGCCCCAGCCGCAGGCCAATCTCGATCTCGACGCGAAGCTCCGCCCCGATCGCGCCCTCATAGGTCTCGCCGGCCGATAGCCACGGGCCCGGCATTAGCCCGCCGATCGGCGTGCCGTCCTCGGCGATCGCGACCTTCCAGCCGAGATCCGAGAACCCCATGCGCCGGCTGATCTCACGTTGGATCGCGAGTCCCTCCGAGAGCGACGCCGGAATCGGCATCTCGGCGGTCTCGATCAGCGTCCGCTCGCGGCGGGCGGCCATCAGCGCATCGCGGATGGTCTCGGCGGTGGACGGCATGGAAACTCCTGCGGTGATGGTGCGGCCTTCAGCGCTGGTGCTAACCTGACCGGCCAAACCGAACAAGGCGTTCGATCGCTGCCCAAGGATCACGGCGCCAGGGGAACCTCTCGGGAGAGCGGCGGTTTTCCAGCCATGACCCCAGCCATTCGATCCACGGGCGCCGTGCTGCGCGTTATTGCCTCTTCACTCGCCGGCCTTGTGCTGCTGACGACGGGGGCGCTGGCGCAGTCGCCCCCGTCTCCGCAGGATTTCGTCAAGACCGTTGCGATCGCCAACATGTTCGGTGTCGAATCGGCGACGCTCGCTCTGCAGAAATCGGATCCGGGACAGATCAAGGACTATGCGCACCGTCTTGCCGACGCTCACGCCAAGGCCGCGAGCAGTCTAAGGCGCATCGTGGCCAAGCGTTCCGATATGGCGCTGCCGGACAGGCCGGACGGACCGAAGCTGGATCTTTTAACCGATCTGTCGAACCGGAACGGAGCCGATTTCGACCGGGCCTATATCGCCGCGCAACGGAATTCGCACCATGAGGTTGCGCGAATGGTGGCCGATTATGCGCGAGACGGGTCCGATGCCGAGATCAAGAGCTTCGCCGCCGACGCACTGCCGACGTTCGAGAAGCTCGACATGGAGGCGCAGAACCTCCCGGCGCCTCAATAAGGGTTTTCCTCGCAGCGGGTTTTGACATGAGGCCGGGCAGATGGCCGGATAGGTCTTCCTGCCCGACCCGGAGCCTGCATGATGAAAATCCGCGCCGCCGTTCTTCATGCCAGCCCTGCGACGGCGCCGTTCGCGCAAAGCCAGCCGCTGCGGATCGAGGAGATCGAGCTGGCGCCACCGGGTCGCAACGAGGTTCTGGTTCGCATCCGCGCCGCCGGACTATGCCACTCGGATCTCTCAGTCATCGACGGAAACCGCCCGCGCCCGGTGCCGATGGTGCTTGGCCATGAAGCCGCCGGCGAGGTCGTGCAGGCTGGCGAAGGCGTGCAGGATCTGATGCCGGGTGACCGTGTGATCATGGTCTTTGTGCCGTCCTGCGGCCATTGCGCGCCCTGCGCCGAGGGGCGTCCGGCGCTGTGCGAACCCGGCAACGCCGCGAACGGGCGCGGCGAATTGCTTGGCGGCGGGCGAAGGCTCTCGTCGCAAGGCCAGCCGGTGCATCATCATATCGGCGTTTCCGCCTTCGCCGAGCACGCCGTGGTGTCCCGCCGCTCGCTGGTCAAGGTCGAGGCCGACATTCCCCACGAGGTCGCGGCGCTGTTCGGCTGCGCGGTGCTGACCGGCGTAGGCGCCGCGGTCAATACCGCGCGCATCAGGGCGGGCGAGACCGTCGCCGTGGTCGGACTTGGCGGGGTCGGACTTTCAGCCTTGCTCGGCGCCATTGCCTGCGGGGCGTCCCGCGTCATTGCGGTCGATCTCGCCGAGGACAAGCTGCAACTCGCCCGCGAGCTCGGCGCGACCGATGCGTTCAATGCGGGTGCGGCCGATGTCGTCGAGACGATCAACGCCGCCACCAAGGGCGGCGTCGACCATGGGCTGGAGATGGCAGGCTCGGTCAAGGCGCTCGACCTCGCCTACCAGATCACGCGTCGAGGCGGCACGACGACGACGGCCGGGCTGGCCAACCCCGCCCATACGCTCTTCCTATCTCCGGTCAGGTTGGTGGCGGAGGAGCGAACCTTGAAGGGGTCCTATGTCGGCTCCTGCGTGCCCTCTCGCGACATCCCTCGCTTCATCGAGCTTTACCAGCGCGGGCGGCTCCCGGTCGACAGGCTGTGGACCAGTTCGGGCAGCCTGGACGAGATCAACGAGGGTTTCGATGCGCTGAACGAGGGCCGGACGATCCGGCACATCCTGCGGATGTGATCGCTGTCGCCATCCAAGGAGCGCCCATGCCGACATCGCCCGAACTTCCGGATATGGAACATCTGAAGGCCTGGACGGGCCGGAGCGAAGACGCTTCCGACATCGTCACGCCACGACTGGTCCAGAGTTTCCGCGCCACCTTCGGCCGCCACCTTGTGCCGGTGGACCTCGGCGAAGCGCCCCTCGCCCTGCATTGGTGCCTTGCGCCACCGATCGTGCCGATCGAGTCCACGGGGCCTGACGGACATGCGGCAAAGGGAGAGTTCCTGCCGCCGGTGCCGCTGCCGCGCCGGATGTGGGCCGGCGGGCGGATCGAGGTCGTGGCGCCGCTGCTCGAGGGCGACAGCGTGACCCGGCGCTCCCGCATCGGGGACATCAGCTTCAAGCAAGGCCGCAGCGGACGCTTGTGTTTCGTCGCCGTGCACCATGAATTCTCGACCGGGCGTGGGCTGGCGCTGCGCGAACGGCACGATATCGTCTATCGCGAGGCGCAGCCGCCGGGCGCCCCGGCCGCGCCGAAAGCGGCGCCGCTGGCGGAGCGTCCCTGCGATCTCGAATGGCAGGTCGAGGCCGGACCCGTTCTGCTTTTTCGGTATTCCGCGCTGACCTTCAACAGCCACCGCATCCATTACGATCATCCCTATGTGACCGCGATCGAGGGCTATGCCGGGCTCGTCGTGCATGGGCCGATCCAGGCTACTCTGCTGGCCAACATCATTGCGACCCTTGCAGGAACGGCCACCATCGCGATGGATTATCGCGGTCTGGCTCCGCTGATTGCCGGCGCGCCCTTCAGGATCAAGGCGGCACGCCAGCCGGACCGCACCATCAAGGCCTGGACCGAAGGCGCCGACGGCGTCGTGCGCATGGAAGCGACAGGCACGGCGACAGCGTGACGACACCATCCGCCGCGCTTTGCCGTGTCACGCGGGCGCCGCAATGCTACAGCATCCGCATCAGACCCATTCCCTCGCGCTGCGCCGTCGCCAGACGGGCCGCGACACTCCCGGAGACACCGGCATGCCTGAGGACCGCCGCATGAGCCGCCGCGAGACGTTGCAGGGCGGGGTGGTACTGGCCGCAAGCGCCGGGCTCCTGCCGGGCAGCCTTGGCGCCCAGACGAAACCGGCCTCGCCCGCGCTCAAGCTGCGCGTGCTGGAAACGACCGATATCCACGTCAATATCGTGCCCTACGACTATTTCCGCGATGCGCCGGACGACACCGTCGGCCTCGCCAAGACCGCGAGCCTGATCAAGGCGGCGCAAGGCGAAGCGAAGAACAGCCTGCTCTTCGACAATGGCGATTTCCTGCAAGGCTCCTCGCTGGGCGACTACATCGCCTACAAGAAAGGGCTGAATTCGGGCGAAACCCACCCGATGATTGCGGCGATGAACGCCCTGCCCTATGTCTGCGGCACGCTCGGCAACCACGAGTTCAACTACGGGCTCGAATTCCTCGACCATGCGCTTGGTAAGATCGAGTTCCCGATCGTCTGCTGCAATGTCGAGCGCGTCGGCGGCGGCAATCTGGTCGATGCCTGGCGGCTGTTCGAGCAGAGCTTCGAGGACGAGGCCGGAAACCGCCATGTTCTGCAGATCGGCGTGATCGGCTTCGTGCCGCCGCAGATCATGCAGTGGGACAAGGGGCATCTTGAGGGCAAGGTGACCGCGCTCGACATCGTCGCGGCGGCCGAAAAGCACATGCCGGACCTGCTCGATGCTGCGCCCGACCTCGTGATCGCGCTCTGTCATTCCGGCATCGCAGGTGGCGAACGCCATGGCATGGAGGAGAACGCGGCGCTGCATCTTTCCCGCATTGCCGGCATCGACGTGATCCTGACCGGCCATCAGCATCTGGTGTTTCCCGGCGGCAAGGCCTTCGACGGCATTGCCGGTGTGGATAACGTCAGGGGCGCCTTGAACGGCAAACCCGCCTGCCAGCCCGGTTTCTGGGGTTCCAATCTCGGGATCGTCGACCTCGAGCTGGAACGCAATGGCGACCGCTGGCGCGTGGCCGAATTCAAGGTCGACCCCAGGCCGATCTACGAGCGCACGCCCGACCGCAAGGTGGTGTCGAAGACTGCCGCCGACGCGACGATTCTTGCCGCCGTGCAGGCCGACCACGACGCGACGCTGAGCTATATGCGCGAGCCGGTCGGCGCGACCGCCTCCCCGATCAACTCCTTCTTCGCGCTCGTCACCGACGACGCCTCGGTGCAGATCGTCGCCGATGCGCAGATCGCCTATGCCAGGCCGCTCATGGCGCAGACAGAGTGGAAGGACCTGCCGATTCTTTCGGCTGCCGCGCCCTTCAAGGTCGGTGGACGCGCCGGACCCGCCTATTTCACCGATATTCCGGCCGGGCCTCTGGCTTTGAAGAACGTCGCGGACATCTATCTTTATCCGAACACCGTCCAGTTCGTGAAGGTCACCGGCGCGCAGGTCCGCGAATGGCTTGAGCGGTCAGCCGGCATCTTCAACCGCATCGATCCGGCAAAGCAGGATGAACAGCCGCTGATCAACCAGGGCTTCCCCTCGTTCAATTTTGACGTGATCGACGGGGTGAGCTACCGGATCGACGTGACGCAGGCCTCGCGCTACGACGTCGACGGCAAGCTGGTCGCGCCAGAGGCGCACCGCATCGTCGACCTCTCATTCGGCGGCAAGCCGATCGACGACGCCGCATCCTTCATTGTCGTCACCAATAATTACCGCGCCTCCGGCGGCGGCAATTTTCCCGGCACTAAATCGACGGTGGTTCTCGAAGCTCCCGACCTCAACCGCGATGTCGTGGTGCGCCATATCCTCGAGAAAAAGACGGTCGAGCCTCGGGCGGACGGCAATTGGGGGCTCGCCGCACTGCCCCGGGGCGTGAACGTCACGTTTCTCACGGCCCCCGCCGCCGCCGGAAAGAAGCCGGACGGCCTCAAGGCCGAACCGGCCGGAGATGGCGGTGAAGGCTTCGCGAAATGGCGGCTTACCGCCTGAAGCTTTGCTTGCTCAACGCGCGATCTCGAAGACGATGCTGACCTGCGTCTGGTAGTTGTTCTCGCCGCTGGCGAGCGGAACAGACTTGTCGGCCGCCATGCGCATCGGCGCGGCGGCATAAGGCATCGGGCGCGGGACGTTTCCGCCTTCGGTGATCGACAGCACGGGGCCGAGCTTCACGCCGGCCGCTTCGCTAAGAATGCGCGCCTTCTCGATTGCGTCGGCCACGGCCCGCTTGCGTGCCTCGGTCATGACCTCCTTGAGGTCGTCCTTGACGAAGTTGATGCCGCCGCCCTGGTTGACGCCCAAGCCCACCACCTTGTCGATGATGCCGCCGGCCTCATCGAGCTTGCGGATGCGAACGGTCACTTCGTTGCTGACGGAATAGCCAATGATTTTCGGGTCCTGCGGCTTGTCGCGCGCTGCCTGTTGATAGCGCGGCTGGATGGTGAAATTCGAGGTCTGGATGTCGCGGTCAGCGATGCCGGCTGCTTTCAACGCGTCCAGCACCTGCTTCATCGCGGCGCTGTTGGCGGCAAGCGCCGCCTTGGCCGTATCGGCCTCGCGCAGCACGCTGAGGTTGACCACCGCCAGGTCCGGCGCGACCGAGACCTCGCCCTCGCCGGAGACGGTGATGCGCGGCAGCGGGCGCCTGGCGTCGGTGTCCTGCGCCATCGCGGGCGATGCCGCCGCAACGATCAGCGCGGCGACAGCCAAGGCGGGAAAAAAGGGGGATGACATCGCAGCTCCTGTTGTGCGGCAACCTAAACCGGCCGCCGCGCGCAGAACGTCGGAGGAAGGTGTCGAAATTGTCACGTCGCGCTGTCGAAAAGCACGCCGAAGGCTGCGCTTGCTGGATCGGCCATCCTCGGCCTAGGCTGCCCTTGGGACAGGGGATGAACGATGCGGTTGGCGATATCGATCGTGGCGCTGACAGTCGCGGCGGCGCAAGCGTGCTTCGCCCAAAGCGCGCCGGCAACTCCATTGCTCGCCTGCACCGGCCCGTTCGCCAAGGACGGCAGCGAGGCCGCGCTGATCGCGGCTTTCGGCGCGGCCAACGTCAAGCGCGAGGATATCGACGTCGCAGAAGGCTCGACCGAAAAGGGCACCGTCATCTTCGGCGCGGACGAGAAGCGCCGCATCGAGGTGCTCTGGCACGACAGCGCCAAGCGGCGTCGGCCGAGCGCGATCACCGTGCGCGATCCCTCCACCTGGCGTGTCGCCGTGCCAGGTCAGCCTTCTGCGACCATCGGCACCGGCTCCGACCTCGCGGCGGTCGAGACCGCCAACGGCAAGCCCTTCTCGCTCTACGGTTTCGCCTGGGACATGGGCGGATATTCGGCCGGCTGGAAGAGCGGCAGGCTCGACAAGCCCGAGGGTGGGTGCAGCCTGTCGCTGCGCTTCGGCCCCGATCCGAGCGCCAAGGATGCCGCCGTCAACAAGGTCTCGGGCGACAAGACCTTTGCCTCGAACGCGCCCGGAATGCGGGCGGTCAAGGCCCGCGTTGAGCAGATCACGCTGGGCTGGCCGGAGTAGAGCGACAGGATGCGCCGAGGCCGCTATGTTCCCCTTGAGAAGAACTTTGACCTACCGCTCTCATCAGGACAGCGTTCCTGTCGAGATCAGTGTCGAGGAAGCGCTTCCATCGGACCTTGGCTGGAGATGCACATATTCCATCGGCTGGCCTGGCGGCTGCCATACCGGCTTTGGCTTCGGCATCGACCCTATTCAGGCCGTCACCTTAGCTCTTCATGCGATCGGGACTGACATTTATACGAGCGACTATCATCGCTCCGGACGGCTGTTCTGGGAGCAGCCCGGCCGGGGGTACGGCTTCCCAGTCCCGAACACCATCCGCGATCTGCTGGTCGGCGACGACGCACGCTTCTTCGGCTGAATCTCAGCCCTCCACCAGCCGCCTCGCGATCACTTGTGCCTGGATTTCGGCGGCGCCCTCGAAGATGTTGAGGATGCGGGCGTCGCAGAGCACGCGGCTGACCGGATATTCCAGCGCGAAGCCGTTGCCGCCATGGATTTGCAAGGCGTTGTCGGCCGCCGCCCAGGCGATGCGTGCGCCCAGCAGCTTGGCCATGCCGGCCTCGAGGTCGCAACGGCGCCCGGCATCCTTCTCGCGAGCGGCGAAATAGGTGAGCTGGCGGGCGATCAGAATTTCGGCCGCCATCATCGCGAGCTTGTCGGCGACGCGGGGGAAGGCGATCAGCGCCTTGCCGAACTGAACCCTCTCCTGCGCGTAGCGCAATCCGAGATCGAAGGCGGATTGAGCAACGCCGACGGCACGCGCCGCCGTCTGGATGCGGGCGGCCTCGAAGGTCTGCATCAACTGCTTGAAGCCTTGGCCCGGCACGCCGCCCAAGAGGTTTTCCGCCTTGACCGAAAACCCGTCGAAGGCGAGCTCGTATTCCTTCATGCCGCGATAGCCGAGCACTTCGATCTCGCCGCCGGTCAGCCCTTCGACCGGGAAGGGATCAGCATCCGTGCCGCGCGGCTTCTCTGCGATCAGCATGGACAAGCCCTTGTAGCCGGGCTCCGTCGGGTTGGTGCGGACCAGAAGGGTCATGATGTCGGCGCGGACGGGATGGGTGATCCAGGTCTTGTTGCCGTGGACCTTCCAGACTGCGTCGGCGCCCTCGCCTTCCTTGACCGCCTTCGTTCGCAGCGAAGCGAGGTCGGAGCCGGTGTTCGGCTCGGTGAAGACGGCGGTCGGCAGAATTTCGCCGGATGCGAGCCTCGGCAGCCAATGGGCCTTCTGCTCCTGCGTGCCGCCGCACAGGATCAGCTCGGCCGCGATCTCCGAGCGGGTGCCGAGCGAGCCGACGCCGATATAACCCCGCGACAATTCCTCCGAGACGACGCACATGGAGACCTTGCTCAGGCCCATGCCGCCGAATTCCTCCGGGATCGTCAGGCCGAAGACGCCGAGTTCGGCCATCTTCTCTACCACCGCCATCGGGATGTAATCGTTGGCGAGATGCCATTCATGGGCGTGCGGCGTGACTTCGGCCGCGCAGAAGCGACGCATTTCCGAGCGGATCGCTTCCAGCGTCTCGTCGAGGCCGGGATCGCCGACGCTCGCGGCGCCGTCGTTCTGGCTGAATAAAGCGACGAGGCGGGTGCGGTTCGCGGGCGTGTTGCCCTCCGCGATCAGCGTCTCGACCGATTCCGAGCGAGCGATGGCGGCAGCCTTGGCCGACACGCCCAGAGCAGCCAGGCGCACGATCTCGCCCTGGCTCATCGGGATGCCGCCGAAAATCTGGGCAGCGTATTCGCCGGCGCCGATCCGCACCGCATAATCCTCCAGCGCGCCGTAGCGTCCTTCCGCCTCCAGCCGCTCGCCATAAGCCTGCAGCTCGCGAAGCGCCGTGACATAGGTGGCGAGCCAGGCCAGGCCATGAGCGGCGTGCTGCTCAGCCTCCAGCCGCGCGGTCGAAATGCGGCCGCCCTCCAGCACTTTGGCGCGGACGGCGCCGGTGGCCTCTGACAGCAGGATCTCGAGCGCCGGCATCGCTGCGGCGATCAGCAAGATCGCGTTCGAACCGGCTTCGGACGGGGCGACGGCGCTTGCGGTCATGGCACGATCTCCTTGTTGCGCCGCAGCATAACCGGCGTCCGCAGGAAATCGAAATCAGCCTTTCGGCGAGGGGTGCGCTATTTGCGGCTTGCCAGCGCGACGCCGAGGATCGTCACCGCCATGCCGGCGATCTGGAGCGGCGCGAGCTGCTCGCCGAACAGCAGCCAGGCCTCGACCGCAACGAGAGCCGGGACGAGGTAGAGGAAGGTGACGATCCGCGAGACCTCGCCCTTCCGGATCATCATCAGGTAGAGCCAGATCCCGCCGATCGAGAGCACCACGACGGACCAGGCCAGCACCAGCACCATGGTCAGATTCCATTCGATCCGCATGGGTTCGAACAGGGCTGCGAGCGGTAGCACCACGAGCGTGGCGGCGATGTACTGGATGGCCGTGATGGTGCGAAGATCGCCCGAGACGACCCTCGCCTTCTGGTAGAACGAGCCGAAGGTGACGGCGAACATGCCGGCCACATTGATCAGCATCGGCACGAGCACGGCCCACAAGGCAGCCGGCGCGAGACCCGCCAGTTGCGGCTCCAGGACCAAGGCGATGCCGAGGAAGCCGCAGGCGATGCCAAGCCAGCGGATCGGCGAGATGCGTTCGCCGAGGAAAAGCGGCGCAAAGAGAGCGGTCAGGATGGGTTGGAGCCCGGCAATCAGGCCCGAAATGCCCGCCGGCAGCCCGTGTCGCACCGCCCACCAGACGGCGGCGAGATACAAGCCATGCAGCAGGACACCGGTAATCGCGATGTCGAGGATCGCGCGCCGTCCGCGAGGCCAGGGCGCCCCGGTAGCCAGTGCGAGGGCGGCCAGCAGAATAGCGGCGCTGCCGAAGCGGACGACCAGGAAGGTCAGCGCATCCGCATAGTGCGCCGAATAGCCGGCAACGATCCACCCTGTCGACCACAGGAAGGTGAAGACCAGCGGCATGGCCCGCAGCATGAAGGACGGCATGAGAACCTGCGGCACGACGGCGTGCCCGCTCTCTAGCCTCATCATCCCGCTTCAGACAGGGCGAAGGCGCGGGCGCGCCATGTGCGGAGCGTGGATCAGTCGCGATCCGGTGCGCCAGGCGGAAAGAAATGTCGATAAGGGCGGGCCTCATCCACCGCGCGCGCGACGCTCGGCCTTGCCAGCAGACGGGCGCGATAAGCGCGGAGGTTAGGCAGATCGGCGGGTATCTCGTGCACCCAATCGGCATAGAAGAGAGACGGCGCAGCCGCGCAATCGGCCAATGTGAAATCGGCCCCGCAGGCCCATTCGCTGGCGACCTCACGGTCGAGCCAGCGATAGGCTTCGCTCAGCAGGGTCTTGGCATCCGCGACGCCGCGCGGATCGCGTTCGCCGGGCGAGCGCATGTGATCCGCGACGATCTTCTGCATCGGCGTGTGTATGTAATTGTCGAAGAAGCGGTCGCGCGTGCGCACCGGAAGCGCGCCGCGCGCGTCCATCGGCAGCAGAGCTACCGGGCCGGGATGATAGAGCGACAAGTGCTCGACGATGCTCGTGGCCTCGAAAACGCTCGTCTCGCCATCGACCATCACCGGCATCTTGCGCAGCGGCCACAGCCTCGCCCACTCCTCGCCGGTCGCGGGGTCCTCTGGCGTCAAAAGCCGGTAGGCGAAGGGCGTCTCGTTTTCATAGAGCGCGATCTCGACCTTCTGGCAGTAAGACGAGAATGGATGGCCGAACAACGAAAGCGCCATGACACCGACCCGGTTTGATCCCGAGCCGGTTATCGGCCGGCCCGCTCTGGATGACAACCGGAGCGCAGACGCGGTTAGCTGCCGAGCGCCTCGACCACATCCTCATAGGTGCGCAAGCCGGTGCGCGGCGCATAGACAAGCACGGACATGTTCCCTGGCGCGTGCTCGTTCTTCCACATCTTGTGGTGGGCGAGCGGGATCTTGTCCCACGGGAAGACCTCGGACATGCAGGGGTCGATACGCCGGTCGATGACGAACTGGTTGGCGGCGCTGGCCTGCTTCAGATGGGCGAAATGCGAGCCCTGCACGCGCTTCTGCCGCATCCAGACATAGCGGGCATCGAAGGTGATGTTGAAGCCGGAGGTGCCGGCGCAGAAAACGACCATGCCGCCGCGCTTGGCGACGAGGCAGGAGACCGGGAAGGTCGCCTCGCCCGGATGCTCGAAGACGATGTCGACATCCTTTTTCCCGGTGATGTCCCAGATCGCCTTGCCGAACTTGCGGGCCTCCTTGGTCCACTCGCTATATTCGGGCGAATTGACCGTGGGCATCTGGCCCCAGCAATTGAAATCCTTGCGGTTGATGACGCCCTTGGCGCCGAGCCCCAGCACATAGTCGCGCTTCGTCTCGTCCGAGATCACGCCGATGGCATTGGCGCCCGACGCCGCGCAGAGTTGAACGCCGAAGACGCCCAAGCCCCCCGAGGCGCCCCAGACCAGCACGTTGTCGMCGGGCTTGATGGTGTGGGGGCTGTGGCCAAACAGCATGCGATAGGCTGTCGCGAGCGTCAGCGTGTAGCAAGCTGCCTCCTCCCAGGCGAGGTGCTTGGGCTTCAGCATCAATTGCCGCGACTGGACCCGGCAGAACTGCGCGAAGGAGCCGTCCGGAGTCTCGTAGCCCCAGATGCGCTGGCTCGACGAAAACATCGGGTCGCCGCCATTACACTCCTCGTCGTCGCCGTCATCCTGGTTGCAGTGAACGATGACCTCGTCGCCGACCTTCCAGCGCTTCACCTTGGAGCCGACCGCCCAGACAATGCCCGAGGCATCCGAGCCCGCGACATGGAACGGCGCCTTGTGGACGTCGAAAGGCGAAATCGGCTGGCCGAGGCCCGCCCAGATGCCATTGTAGTTGACGCCCCCTGCCATCACGAGGAGCAGCACCTCCTCCTCGCCGATCGACCATGTCGGCACCACTTCGACCTGGAAACTGTCCTGCGGCGCGCCGTGGCGCTCGCGGCGGATCGCCCAGGCGTACATCTTGTCTGGCACATGGCCGAGCGGGGGCAGTTCGTCGAGCTCGTAGAGATCCTTGAGCGGCGATTGGTGGGGCTGCGCGGCGGGCTGCGTCTGCGGCATCGTCGTCTCCCTCATGGCCGGCTCGCCCAAAACGGCGGTGGCGGTTCGGACGGCGATTGATGCATCTTATGTTGCACCGCGCCATTGTCCGAAGGAAGCATAGTGCACCGCGAAATAGTGCGATAGCCAAGCGCTTCCCTTGCGGAACGTGTAGGGTAATCGTCCGATGATGCGCGGCACCTGGGGATAAAGCCATGCACACGCTTTTAACGATGGTCGGCCTACCCGAGCCGCCGCTGCCATCCTTGATCATCATGCTCGCCATCATCGCTCTGGCAGCACTGCTGTTCGGCTGGATCGCGGATCTCCTGATGGGAGACGCCGCTTTCGGGACTTTGCTCAATTCAGCCATCGTGCTTGCCGGCGCTTTTGCCGGCGCCTGGCTCTGGCAGCGCTACGGCGTTCCGACGCATCTCGATGCTTCGGCGGTCAAGGCCGCGATCGCCGTCGGGTCCGGGTTGTTCTCCGTCCTCGTGCTGGCCATGATCCTACCGTGACCGGCAGCGGCTCTCAGTCGCGCGTCGCAGCCAGCATGTAGTTCACGTCCATGTCGCGGGCCGCGCTCCAGCGCCCGCTCAGCGGATTGTAGATGATTCCCGTCCCGCTGGCTCGCCGGAGACCGTTGCGCTCGATGGCGCCGCCAAGCTCCGCCGGCGTGACGAATTTTTCCCAGTCATGAGTGCCCTTGGGCAGCCAGCGCAGCACATATTCGGCGCCGACGATGGCCAGCGCATAGGACTTCAGTGTGCGATTCAAGGTCGCCATCACGAGCAGCCCGCCGGGCTTCACGGCCGCGCAGCAGGCCGTCACGAAGGCCTCGACATCGGCGACATGCTCGACCACCTCCATCGCCAGCACGATGTCGAAGCGGGTGCCTGCGGCGACCACAGCCTCGATCGTCTCCTGCCGGTAGTCGATGGAAAGGCCGCCGGCCTCGGCATGGGCGCTCGCCACGGCGATATTGGTCGGCGCGGGATCGAGACCCGTCACCTGCGCGCCGAGCCGCGACAGAGGTTCGGACAGAACTCCGCCGCCGCAACCGATATCGACCAGGCTCAAGCCTTCCAGCGCGCGCATGCGCTTGGGATCGCGGCCGAAGCGGGCGCAGGCCTCGTCACGCACGAAGGCCAGTCGGACCGGATTGAACTTATGCAGGACCGCCATCGGCCCCTTCGCATCCCACCAGTCGCGAGCGATCGCATCGAAGCGGGCGACCTCGGCGGGGTCGATCGTCGAACCGCTGCGTTCCGCTGCCGCTGCCATAACCCTACCCTCGCTAGACCGGCTCGCATTGACACCGCGCCGCGTGCCCGTCATCTACACCCGCCCCGCGCGCCGCGCGAGGGCGACGTTTCGCCCCGGTCTCGTAGCCGTGGCCTTCTATCCGAGAGCCCGAAGCCATCATGGCCCGTCTGGTGATGAAATTCGGCGGTACATCCGTCGCCACGGTCGAGCGCATCAAGAACTCCGCGCGTCACGTCAAACGTGAGTTCGACGCCGGAAACGAGGTCGCCGTCGTCGTTTCGGCGATGTCGGGCAAGACCAATGAACTCGTCGGCTGGTGCAAGGAAGCCTCCCCGCTCTACGATCAGGCGGAATACGACACGGTCGTCGCCTCCGGCGAACAGGTCACGTCCGGGCTGATGGCGATGGTGCTGAAGGAGATGGGCCTGCCCGCCCGCTCCTGGCAGGGCTGGCAGATCCCGCTCTACGGCTCGGACGCGCATGGCTCGGCCCGGATCGTCGATGTCGACGGCTCCGGCATCATCGCCGGCTTCGACCGCAGCCGCGAGATCGCGGTCTGCTCGGGCTTCCAGGGCGTGCATGCCGAGACGCGCCGGATCGTCACGCTCGGACGCGGCGGCTCGGACACCAGCGCGGTCGCGCTCGCAGCCGGGCTGAAGGCCGATCGCTGCGACATCTACACCGATGTCGACGGGGTCTACACCACCGACCCGCGCATCGTGCCCAAGGCCAAGCGCATGGAGAAGGTCTCCTTCGAGGAGATGCTCGAAATGGCCTCGCTCGGCTCCAAGGTGCTGCAGGTTCGCTCGGTCGAGATCGCCATGACGCAGCGCGTGCCGACCTATGTACGCTCCTCCTTCGACGACCCCGAAAATCCCAATCCTGGCACCCTCATCTGCGACGAGGACGACATCGTGGAACAGCAGATCGTCACCGGCATCGCCTTCTCCCGGGACGAAGCCCAGATCACGCTCCGGCGCGTGGCGGACACGCCCGGCGTCGCCGCGGCGATCTTCGGCCCGCTCGCCGACGCCAACATCAATGTCGACATGATCATTCAGGTCGTGTCTGACGATCAGGCGACGACCGACATCACCTTCACCGTGCCGACCGCCGACTACGAGCGCGCCCGCACCCTGCTGGAGAGCAAGAGCGAGACCATCCGCTACCAGGACATCCAGGGCGCGACGGATGTGGTGAAAGTCTCGGCGATCGGCATCGGCATGCGCTCGCACGCCGGCGTCGCGGCGCGCGCCTTCCGGGCGCTAGCCGAAAAAGGCATCAACATCCGGGCGATCACCACCTCCGAGATCAAGTTCTCGGTGCTGATCGACGCGGCCTATACCGAGCTTGCGGTGCGCACGCTGCACTCGCTTTACGGGTTGGACGCGGCCTGATCGGCGGCAATAAGCCTCGACATCGTTACACAAGCGTCGTGCTCGCCCTTGCGGCGAGCATCCGTCTCTAACAGCGGCCTCTGCCAGCGAAGACGTGGATGGCCGGGACGAGCCCGGCCATGACGAAAACGCGTTTGTCTTACGCCGCTCACTCCGCCGGATGCAGCGGCGCGGGGTGGGCTTGCTTCTTACCGAAGAGATAGCCGCCCAGCTTTCCCAACCCTGTCTGGAGCCTGTCCATGTAGAGGAACAGGACAGGGGTGATGAAGAGCGTCAGCACCTGAGAGATCATCAGGCCGCCGACGACGACGATGCCGAGCGGCTGGCGAAGCTCGGCGCTGGCGCCGGCGCCGAGCGCGATCGGCAGCGTGCCCATCAGCGCCGCGAGCGTCGTCATGATGATCGGCCTGAACCGCATCACGCAGGCCTTGTGGATCGCCTCCTTGGCCGGCATGCCCTCGCGTTGAAGCACCAGCGCGACGTCGATCATCATGATCGCGTTCTTCTTGACGATGCCGATCAGCATCAGAAGTCCGATGATCGCGATGACCGAAAGGTCCATGTTGAAGAGCCGCAGCGCTCCCAGCGCGCCGATCGCCGCCGAAGGCAGACCGGTGAGGATGGTCAGCGGGTGGATGAAGCTTTCGTAGAGGATGCCAAGCACGATGTAGATCGTCAGGATCGCACCGGCGATCAGGAGGCCCTGGTTTGCCAGAGAATCCTGGAAGGTCTTGGCCGTGCCGGCGAGCGTCGTCGTGATCGACTTCGGCAGGCCGATGCGCTCCTTGATCGCGTCGATGTGGTTGACGCTGTCGCCGAGCGCGACGCCCGCCGGCAGGTTGTACGAGATCGTCACGGCCGGGAGCTGGCCGAGCTGATTGACCGTAAGCTGACCCGCCGTGCGCTGAATGCGCGCCACCGCGCCCAGCGGCACGAGCGTACCGCTCTTGGTGCGGACGCGGATCGCGTTCAGCCGCTCCGGCGTCCACTGGTCATTGGGATTGAACTCGACGACGACCTGATAGCTGTCGCCGGTGGTGTAGATCGTCGAGACCTGGCGCACGCCGAAGCCCGAATACAGCGTCGAGCGCAGCACGTCGGTGCCGATGCCGAGCTGGTCGGCCTTGTCCTTGTCGACCGCGATGGTGGCCTGCAGCGCGTTGTTCTGCAGGTCGGTGTTGACGTCGAGGAAGGCCGAACGGTCCTGCGTCATCGCCTCGGCGAGCTTGACCGCCCAATCGTTCATCTGGGCTGCGTCGAGGCTCTGGACAACGAGCTGATATTGGCTCTTTGACGAACGCGCGCCGATCTGAAGGTTCTGGACCGGCGTCATGTAGGCGTTGATGCCGGCGACCTGGCCGAGATCCCGCCGGAGCGAGGACAGCACGGCCGGGAGCGCGGGACGCTGATCGAGCGGCTTCAGCTCGACGAAGAGGCGGCCTGCATTGAGAGCGCCTGCGTTGCCGTTGCTGCCGACTGACGACGCGACATGGGCGACATAGGGCGATCTGCGGAAAACGTCGGCAACCTCGTTCTGCAGCTTCAGCATCGCGGGGAAAGACACATCCTGCCGCGCTTCGGTCGAGACGGAGAGCTGACCGATATCCTCCTGCGGAAAGAAGCCCTTCGGCGTCGTCTGCATGAGATAGACGGTGCCCGCCATGGTGGCGAAGAAAGCCAGCAGCATCAACGGCTGGACGCGCAGGCAGAAGGCGAGCCCACGGTCATAGCCGCGCAGGACCGCGTCGAAGCCGCGCTCGAGCACGCGGCCAAAGATGTTTTCCTGATGGTGCTCGGAATAGCCGGAGAGCAGGCGCGAACACAGCATCGGCGTCAGCGTCAGCGAGACGAAGGCCGAGGCCAGGATCGAGACCGTCACCACGATCGCGAACTCGTTGAAGATGCGGCCGATCACGCCGCCCATCAGCAGCACGGGGATGAACACCGCGACCAGTGACAGCGAGATCGAAACGATGGTGAAGCCGATCTCGCTGGAGCCTTTCAGCGCGGCTTCATAGGCCGAAAGCCCATCCTCCTCCATGTGGCGGACAATGTTCTCGAGCATGACGATGGCGTCATCGACGACGAGCCCGACCGAGAGCGTCAGACCCAGCAAAGAGATGTTGTCGATCGAGAAGCTCAGCGCATACATCACCGCGAGAGTCGCAATGATCGAGATCGGCACGGCCACGGCCGGGATGAAGGTTGCGGCGAAGCGGCGCAGGAAAGCGAAGATCACCATCACCACGAGGCCGACGGTGAGCAGCAGCGTAAACTGCACATCGTCGACGGCCTGGCGGATCGAGTTCGAGCGGTCGTTCAGCAGCGAGAGCGAGGCCGCGCCGGGCAGCTGATCCTCGAAGGCGGGGATCATCGCCTTGACCCGGTCCACCACCTCGACGGTGTTGGCGTCGGGCTGGCGCTGCACGGCGAGCACGATCGCCGGGATGCCGTCATACTGGCTGCGGGTCTGCGTGTTCTCGACGGAATCGATGACCTTCGCGACATCGCCAAGCCGCACCGGCTTGCCCGAGCGCGTGGTCACGATCGTGTTCGCGAACTGCCTGGCATTGGCGAGCTGGGTATTGGCCTGGATCGTCAGCTGCTGGGCATTGTTCTGGATGGTGCCGACCGGCGTGTTGGCGTTCGTCGCGGTGATCGCGGCCTGGAGTTCGTCCACGCCGATGCCGCGCGCGGCCAGCGCCGTCGGGTCGATCTGAATGCGGACGGCATATTTCTGGCTGCCCCAGATCAGCACCTGCGCGACGCCATCGACTGTCGAGAGCGCGGGCGAGATGACCTGCTGGGCGAAGGCGTCGAGCTGCGAGAGCGGAACGACATCGCTCTTGAGTGCGAGCAGGATGATCGGCGCATCGGCCGGGTTCACTTTGCGGTAGCTCGGCGGCGTCGTCATTTCGAGCGGGAGCTGCCGCAGCGTGCGTGCGATGGCCGCCTGCACGTCGGCGGCCGCCGCGTCGATATCGCGGTTCAGTACGAACTGGATCGCGATCGAGGTCGAGCCCAGCGAGTTCGAGGTCGAGATCGAATCGATGCCGGCGATGGTGGCGAACTGCTTGATCAGCGGCGTTGCGACCGATGTCGCCATCGTATCGGGAGACGCGCCCGGCAGCTGAGCGGAGACGTTGACGACCGGGAATTCAGCGCGCGGCAGCGCCGCGACCGGCAGGAAGCGATAGGCGAACAGGCCAGCCAGCACCAACGAGGCCGACATCAGGATCGTGGCGACGGGGTGCTTGATGCAGAAGGAGGAAATGCTCACGAGCGGCCCTCCTGTGCGACCGGCGTCGACTGCGGCGCCTTGTCGGTCGAGACTTCGCGCTCACGAACCTTGGTGCCCTGCTTCAGGCGCATCTGGCCGTCGGTGACGACGCGCTCGCCGGCCGAGACGCCCTCGGTGATCGCGGTCTTGTCGCCATCGGTCAGCGCGACCTTGATCTCACGCAGATCGACGCTGGAATCCTTCTTCACGACGAAGACATAGGGGCCTTTCTGGCCAGTCTGCACCGCGACGGTCGGCACGACGACGGCACCCTGCAAGACATGCGGGACGATCTCGACATCGACATATTGGCCGGGCCAAAGCGCGAGGTCGTCATTGGCGAAGGCGGCCTTGGCGGTGATCGTGCCCGAGGTCATGTCGACGGTGGAATCGACGAAGTTGAGCTTGCCGTCGGTCGGCGTGCGGTCGGCACCGGGCACATGGGCCGTCACCGGCACGGGCTCGGATGCGGCAAGCGCCGTCTGCAGGGTCGGCAGGTCGCTTTCCGGCATGGCGAAGGTGACGCGCAGCGGCTTCATCTGCGTGATGGTCAGCAGGCCCGTGCTGCTGTTGTTGCTGTTGGCGCTGACGAGGTTGCCCGGCGTCACCATCACCGCCCCGACGCGGCCGTCGATGGGGGCGGTGATCCGCGTATAGCTCAGCTTGAGCCGGTCGGCGTCGAGGGTGGCGTGGTCGGCCTGGATGCTGGCGGTGGAGATTTTCTCGTCGGCCGTCGCCTGATCGACCTGCGTCTGGGTGCCGACATTGCGCGAAAAGAGCTGCTTGTAGCGATCGAGGTCGGCGAGGTTACGGGTATGGGTCGCCTCGTCCTTGGCCAGCATCGCCTCGTCCTTGGCGATCTGCGCCTTCACGTCGCGGTCATCGAGAACGAAAAGCAGGTCGCCGGCCTTGACGAACTGGCCGTCCTTGACCTGCTGCTGCAGGATCTGGCTGTCGATGCGCGACTTGACCAGAACGCTCGCCGGCGTCTCGACGAACCCGATCGCGTGCTTGCGCACCGGGAAATCCACCTGGACCGCCGCAGCCGCGACGATCGCGACCGCCCCGCCCTGCCCGCGATTACCGCTGGCGGCGTGCTCGCCCTCCGGCGCCCGAAAGCGGGTATACCAGACGCCGCCGGCTACGGCCGCCAGCACCAGAACGCTGACCAGAATGCCTGAACGCTTCATCTTGTCCTCACCGTTCAGGCTGCATAGCCGGCCGCAGCCGGTGCCTGGTTCTTGTCGTCATCGCGCTGGGCGCGGGTGGATTCACGGACCATCGCAAGCAAATCGAGTGCCGCGGCCAGATCATCGTCGGAAGCATCCGCGAGGACCTCGTCGGCGATCTGCGTGCGCACCCCATCGAGGTCGTTCACGAGCTTGTGCCCGTCAGGCGTGAGAAAAAGCCGATAGGCGCGTCGATCGGTCGGATCCGCCCGCCGCTCGATCAAGTCTTGCGCCTGCAGCCTGTCGAGCAGACGCGCCAGCGAAATCGGCTGCAAATCCATCTGATCGGCCAAGGCCGCCTGGTTGAGCCCCTCCTGCCGGCGCAAACGGGAGAGCACACCCCATTGGGCGCGCGTCGTTCCATGCTCGCGAGCGCGCTGGTCGACGTGATTTCGCATCAGCCGCGCCGTTTCGACCATCTGAAAGATGAATTCCCGCCGCAAGGGCCGCCGCATCACAAGCTCCGTTTGTAAGCCTGCTTATAGTATGCGCGATTATGGCGTTTTGCAGTTGATATTTTGCAACTGCGAGGGAACTTTTTCGCGAGCGCGTCAGCGCCGCCTTTCGAGCCGGATATTGGAAGTGCCGGGACGATCCAGCTGACCTTGCATGTGCAGCGCAGCTCATTTGCGTGAAGCGCTCTGGCGCAGCGCACCATGGCATCCCTAGATTGGGAGCGAAGCCGCAGGCCGGCGCCTTTCTTTCAGCCCAGGATTTTCCATGAGCCAGCTTTTCAGCCCCTATCAACTCGGCAATCTTTCGCTCGCCAACCGCATCGTCATCGCTCCGATGTGCCAATATTCCGCCGAAAACGGCAATGCCAGCGACTGGCACACAATCCATCTGGGCCAGCTCGCCTTGTCGGGCGCCGGACTTCTCATCATCGAAGCCACGGCCGTCGAGCCGGACGGGCGCATCAGTCCGGCCGATCTCGGTCTCTGGTCTGATGAGAACGAGGCGGCGCTGGCGAAGGTGCTCGGTTCGGTGCGGCGCTGGTCGGACATGCCGATCGGGATCCAGCTCGCCCATGCCGGCCGCAAGGCCTCGACCGCGAAGCCCTGGACGGGCGGCGGCCAGCTCGGCCCGGAGGAGGATGGCTGGCAGGTGCACGGTCCGTCCGAGGTCGGTTTCGAGACCTATCCGCGCCCGCCGCGCGCCCTGACGACGGACGACATCGCCCGGCTGGTCGAGGCCTTCGCCGAGGCCGCGCGCCGCAGCGTCAGGCTCGGTTTTGCCGCGATCGAGCTTCACGGCGCCCATGGCTATCTGATGCACCAGTTCCTTTCGCCGATTTCCAACAAGCGGAGGGACGCATTCGGCGGCTCGCTTGAAAACCGCATGCGGTTTCCGTTGCAGGTGCTCGACGCGGTCAAGGCCGTGGTGCCGGCCGGCTTCCCTGTCGGCTTTCGCATCTCGGGAACAGACTGGGTCGAGGGCGGCTGGGACATCGCGCAGAGCATCGCCTTCGCGAAGGAGACCAAGGCACGGGGCGCGGACTTCATCCACGTCTCCGGCGGCGGCCTCTCTGCCAAGCAGACGATCCCCGTCGGGCCGAGCTATCAAGTGCCGATGGCACGCGCGGTGAAGGAGGCCAGCGGCCTGCCGACCATCGCGGTCGGCCTCATTACGGAGCCGGAACAGGCCGAGGCGATCGTCAGCACCGGGGAAGCCGACATGATCGGTATGGCGCGCGGCATCCTCTACGATCCGCGCTGGCCCTGGCATGCGGCTGCGGCGCTCGGCGCCACCGTCAAGGCGCCGAATCAGTATCTGCGCTCACAGCCGCGGCAGTATTCGAAGCTGTTTGCCTGATTTCGGTCTCCGCGAGGCGACCTCGGTCGTCATTGCGAGCGCAGCGAAGCAATCCAGGGGGACGCAGAGTTCTGCCGCCAATGGATTGCTTCGTCGCTGAAGCTCCTTGCAATGACGGAGGAAGCCGGCCGTTGCAGGCTCTTGTGCGCAGCGGTCGAAGCGGGTCCACTGGAAAGCGCAATTCGACAGAGAGCATCATGACCGCCTACTCCGATCTCACCGCCCATTTCGGTCGCATCGCCGCCCTCTCCAACGCCGTCGGCATCCTGCAATGGGACAGCGACGTGATGATGCCCAAGGGCGCAGCGGAGACGCGGGCCGAGAGCACGGCGCTGCTGCATGTGCTGCGACACGGCATGGTGACGGATGCCCGCATCGGTGACTGGCTGGGCGAGGCGGACGGCGATGCCTCGCTCGGCGAGTGGGAAAGCGCCAATCTCCGCGAGATCCGGCGGGTCTGGACGGTCGAGACCGCGCTGCCGGCCGACCTCGTCGAAGCGGCGAGCAAGGCCGTCTCGGCCTGCGAGATGCGCTGGCGACAGGCGCGGGCCGATGCGGATTTCGCTGGGCTGCTGCCCTCGCTCGCCGAGGTGCTGAATCTGCAGCGGCAGATCGGCGCCGCCAAGGGCGGAAAGCTCGGGCTCTCGCCTTATGACGCACTCCTGAACGACTATGAACCCGGCGGCAGCGCGGCAAAGATCGATACGCTGTTCGACGATCTCGCTGCGTTCCTGCCCGGCTTCACGCAGGAGGCGATCGCCGTGCAGGCGCGGCGTCCGGCGCAGGAGGCTCTCGGCGGCCCCTTCCCGACCGACATCCAGCGTACGCTCGGCCTGCGTTTGATGACGGCCTTGGGCTACGATTTCGAGCGCGGGCGGCTCGATATCTCGACGCATCCGTTCTGCGGCGGCGCCGACAACGATGTCCGCATCACCACGCGCTACGACGAGGCCGATTTCACCAAGGCGCTGATGGGAGTGCTGCACGAGACCGGCCACGCGCTCTACGAGCAGGGCCGGCCTCAAGCGCATCTTTCGCAGCCGGTCGGCGCGGCGCGCGGCATGAGCATCCATGAGAGCCAGTCCCTGCTGATGGAGATGCAGGCCTGCCGCACGCGCCAATTTCTCGAATTCGCAACGCCACTGATGAGCGAGAGCTTTGGTGGCTCCGGCCCGGCCTGGGAGCCGGAGGCGATGTGGCGCCGGTATACCCGCGTCGAGCCCGGCTTCATCCGCGTCGATGCCGACGAGGTGACCTACCCCGCCCATGTCATCCTGCGCTACCGCCTGGAGAAGGCGCTGATCGCCGGCGACATGGCGCTGGCCGATCTCCCCGGCGCCTGGAACGACGGCATGAAAAGCCTGCTCGGCGTCACCGTGCCGAACGACCGGCTCGGCTGCCTGCAGGACATCCACTGGCCCTCAGGAGGCTGGGGTTATTTTCCGACCTATACGCTGGGCGCGATGACGGCGGCGCAAATCTTCTACGCCGCCTGCCGGGCCGAGCCCGGAATCCTGCCCGGCATCGGCAAGGGCGACTTCGCTCCGCTGGTCGGCTGGTTGCGGGCCAACATCCACGGCAAGGGATCGCTGCTCTCGACCGACGACTTGCTGACCGAGGCCACCGGCCGGCCGCTGGATGCGAGCGTGTTCAAGGCGCATCTACGCCGGCGTTACATCGACGAGGTATGAGGGCGGTACCGGGATAGCCTCCGGCAGCCGCCGTCATGCTGGGGCTTGACCCCAGCATGACGTGACAAGCGGCCAGCCTCTTACTGCGAGATATTCTCGGGTCTGCGCTTCGCCCGAGAATGACGCCACCGTTTTTCCGATTCCTGTCAAAGTCTTGAGCAGACCGGCTGAGGCGGCACGCGAATCCGTTGAGACGAAAATGGCCGGCCTTTTCGGGCCGGCCATTTTCCTTTTTACGATCGGTGCGCTCAGCGCTCGATCATCTTGTTCCAGCGGCTGTTCCAATCCGGGCGCTTGGCGTTGATCGCGTCCCAATCCAGCGTCACCGCCGTCTTCATATAGGTCTGAAAGGCCTCGAGCTTCTTCTCGGCCTGGGGGGTCGCGGCCTTCGCCTTGGTGTTCGAGGGCACGATGTTGCCCGCGGCCAGCGCCTTGGACTGCGCCTCCGGCGAAAGCAGATAGACGGCGAGCTTCTGCGACAGAACGGGCTCGCTGTTGTTGGCGATGACGCATTGCGCCACCATCAGCACGACCGAGCCTTCCTTGGGCTGGGCGTATTCGACCGGGATGCCCTTTTCCTGCAAAGCCGCGACAGCGGTCGGCGTGAGCGGAAAGATCGCGGCATCGCCCGTCTGCACCATCTCCGAGATCTTGGCGGAGTTCGGGATGAACTCGATGACGTTCTTGCCGATGGTGTCGCGGAACTTGGTGAAGCCCGGCTCGACATTGGCCTCGCTGCCGCCCTGGATGCGGTTGAACATCAGAAAGGCATGCAGGCCGAAGGACGACGCCGAGGCCGACTGGAAGACGACCTTGTCCTTGAATTTCGGGTCGGCGAAATCCATCCACGAGGTCGGGGCGGCCCAGCCCTTCTCGTCGAACATCTTCTTGTTGTAGGCGATGCCGGTCATGCCGAGGTCGACGCCGATGGCCTTGTCGTCCTTCATGCGCGTACCGGGCGCCAGATCCGCCAGCTCGGGGCCGGGCTTGACCGCCTCGCAAAGGCCGGCACCGATGGCGCGGACCATCACGCCGTCATCGAGAAACATCAGATGCATCTGCGGCTTGTCCTTGGCCGCGATCGCCTTGGCCAGAATGTCCGAAGAGGTGCCGGGCACGACCACGACCTTGACGTCGTTGGCTTTCTCGAAGTCCGGGAAGACGGCCTGGGTGAAGGTGCGCTCGTAGTTGCCGCCGTTCATGCCGACATAAAGCGTCTTGCTCTGGGCGAAGGCGCTGCCGGCAGTGGCCAGCGCGAGGGCGGCGACGCTGCCCGCCAGGACGTTGCGACGAATGCTCATGATGGAATTCCCCTGTTTTGCGGCTCTGACAGCGAACCCGCACCCGAGCCGTGGCTGGTGCGGTCGATACGGAAACGATCGATCGAAAAGGCCTCGATCGGCGTGGAGGTGCGGCCGTCGCGGATCAGCTCGGCCAGGACTTCGCCGACACCTGGCGCGATCTGGAAGCCGGCGCCGGTGAACCCGAAGGCGTGGAGCAGACCGGGCGTCGTGCCGCTGAAGCCGATGACGGGATTGCGGTCCGGCATCGCAGCCTCTGTCCCCGTCCAGAAGCGGATTGCCTGCGCGTGGCGCAAGGCCGGAAACATCTGCGCGGTGCGATTCATGATCGCCAGTGCGCCCTCGCCACTTGGGCGGGAGAAGTCGCCATCATCCAGTGGCAGGCCGCGTTCCCCGCCGACGACGCAGTTTCCGCGCTCGACCTGGCGGGCATAGATGCCGCCGCCTTCCATGCCGATATTGACGGTCATGACCGGAGGCATCGGCTCGGTGACGATGATCGACGGATAGATGCGGGATAGCGGCACGGGCTCATCGAAATCCGCCGCGAAGCGCCCGGCCCAGGCGCCGGCACTGTTGACGACGAAACGGGCCTTCAGGCTGATGCCGTTGCCCGCTTCGAGGGCGAAACCTGCGCCGTTGCGTGTCAGGCCGGTGACCGGAGTGTTTTCCAGCACATGCGCGCCCGCACGCCGCGCGGCGCTGGCGAAGCCGGCCGAAACGAGGCGCGGATTGGCGTGCCCGTCTCCGGCGCAAAGTGAGGCGCCGACGATGCCGGCCTCGATCCACGGAAAACGCTCGCGCAGCCCGTTATGGCTGATCAGCTCAAGGTCGAGTCCCTGATCGGCGATATCGGCGGCGTAGGCTTCCAGCGCCGCCATCTCGGCTTCGCTGCGAGCGAGCTTGAGATGGCCGGACCGCAGGAACTCGCCGTCGATGCCGACCAGCTCTTTCAGCCGGGGCCAGATCGCGTGGGCGCGCTGCGACAGCGGCAACTGCTCGCGCGGGCGCGCCTGCCGGCGCACGCCACCATAGTTCACGCCGCTGGCCTGCGCGCCGCAGAAGCCCTTGTCGAGCAGCGCCACGCTGAAGCCCATCCCGCGCAGGAACAGCGCGGCCGACGATCCGACCAGCCCGCCGCCGACAATGGCGACATCGATGTCGAGAGGCCGGCTCACTCGGCCGCCTCAGGCACCTTCGTGCCGGCAAACTGCATCGCAAGCGGGATCGGCTTCACCGGGGCCTGAGCCCGCAAGCGCCCGACCGTTTCGACCGGCTTGCCGGTCACGGCCGCCAGAACCTCGGCCGAGGCCGTCGCGCAAATTCTCCCTTGGCAGCGGCCCATGCCGACCCGGCTGACCGCCTTCAGGCGGTTGATCTCGCCGATGTCGAAGCGGCCGATGGCTTCACGCACGCTACCGGCCGTGATCTCCTCGCAGCGGCAGAGCGTGGTGGCATCGTCGATCGCCCCTGCCCAATGCGCGGGAAACGGGAAGGCGGCTTCGAGCACGCTGCGCTGGCGGCCGATACGGGCCAGCTCGGCTTCGAGCGCCGCGGCGCGGGCTATGTCGATGCGCAAGCCGCGATCCGCCAGCAAGGCCAGCGCGGCCCGCTCGCCAGCTCGCTCGGCCGCATCGGCCCCGGCGATGCCTGCTCCGTCGCCTGCGAGATAGACATTTGCCACGGAGGTTCGCCCGGCTGGATCGCGCATCGGCAGCCAGGCCCGGTCGCGCCGATCGAACGCGAAAGCGCAGCCGGCGAGGTCGGCGAGCTGCGTCTCCGAGCGGAGCGCGAGCCCATAGCCGACGCCGTCGCAGGCAAGGCGCCGCTCCTGCTTGCCCTCGCGCCAGGCGACGCCCGACACCTTGCCCTCACCGTCGAACCGCAGGTCCTCGATCCCCGTCCGGATCGCGACACCGCGCAGGCGCAGCTCCGCGACGAAACGCACGCCGCGCAGCACGACTGCCGGATCGAGCGGGAGCGCCTTCAGCAGGTTGAGCTTCGCGGCGGCAGGCGCAGAATCGAGCACCGCCGCGACCTCGACGCCGGCCTTCATGTATTGCCAGGCGACGAGATAGAGCAGCGGGCCGGAGCCGGTGAAGACCACACGGCTTCCGATGGCGCAACCCTGTGCCTTGAGCGCGACCTGCGAACCACCCAGCGTGAACACGCCGGGCAGCGTCCAACCGGGAACGGGCAGGACGCGATCGGTCGCGCCTGTGGCAAGGATGAGCCCGTCATAGGCGACCCGTCTCGTGGCGCCTCCGACCGCGAAATCAGCGGTGCCGTCGCGCAGGTTCCAGAGCAGCGCCTGCGGCCAATAGTCGATGCGCCCATCGAGCGCGGCGAAGTCGGCGTGCAAACGCTCCGCCTTGCTCGCCTCGGAGCCATAGAGCTGTTTCGTCGAGCGACCATCCTCGGCAAGCCGTTGACGATAAATCTGGCCGCCGCAGGCCACGGCCTCGTCGACGACGAGCGGGCGCAAACCTCCGGCCACAAGCGCCTCTGCGGCGCGGATGCCGGCCGGGCCGGCGCCGACGATCAGAGGCTGCGGACGGGTGCTCACGAAGTCCGCCCCGTGCCGGTGACGATCCGCATGCCGCCCACGAGCGGCGTGGTGCAGGCACGCAGGCTTTCGCCGGCTTCGGTCCGCACCCAGCAATCCTGACAGGCACCCATCTGGCAGAAACCGGCGCGTGGCTCGCCCGTGAACTCGGTGCGGCGCAAGGCCTCTTTACGATTGAGGATCGCGCTCAGCAGCGTGTCGCCGGTCCGGCCTTCGCAAGGAGCGCCGTCGAGCGTGAAGGCGATGGCCGGATGATCCTGACGGGCGATGCGGTGGAGCAACGGCATCGGCGTCACTTCTCGCCGACGAGGATCTTGTCGAGGCCGAAGGCGCGGTCGAGCACCAGCATGGCGCCGGCCGTCAGCGCGATCATCAAGGCCGAGACCGCCGCCATCATCGGATCGATCGATTCGGTCGCGTACATGTACATCCGCACCGGCAGCGTCACCGTCTGCGGCGACGTCACGAAGATCGACATGGTGAGCTCGTCGAAGCTGTTGATGAAGGCCAGCAGCCAGCCGCCGGTGATACCGGGCAGGATCATCGGCGCGGTGATGCGCCGGAACACCGTCCAATGCGAAGCTCCCAGCGTCATCGCCGCC
Source organism: Allobosea sp. P5_A5 (assembly GCF_056400625.1). Taxonomy (NCBI): domain Bacteria; kingdom Pseudomonadati; phylum Pseudomonadota; class Alphaproteobacteria; order Hyphomicrobiales; family Alloboseaceae; genus Allobosea; species Allobosea sp. P5_A5. Next base: position 141,096 of record NZ_JBFUKY010000004.1, on the reverse strand, counting down.
TGTTCGGCGCTGCGGTCCATGCCGGTGAAGGCCGCCATGACGAGACGCATCACATAGGGCGTGACGATGATGACGTGGCTGACGACCAGCCATGCGAAGGAGCCGGTCGCGCCGGCGAGCGCGAAAAGCCGCAGGAACGCCACGCCGAGCACCAGATGCGGGATGATTAGCGGCGAGAGGAAGAGCCCGTTCAGCGCGGCGCGGCCGGGGAAATCGTAACGATCGATGGCGAGTGCGGCCGGCACCGCCAGCAGGATCGCGATCGTCGCGGAGAATGTCGCCAGCCACAGGCTGTTGTAGAAGGAGGGCACGAAATCGGGATGGGCAAAGATCGCCTTGAACCAGCGCAGCGAGAAGCTGGTCGTCGGGATCGAGAGCGTGTTCTCCGGCGTGAACGCCACGAGGCAGACCACGACGAGAGGCGCCAGCACGAAGGCGACGACGAGGCTGTGGAAGAGGAGTGCGACAGGGCCGTTCTTCTGCATGGCGTCAGCCCAGAGCCCGGCGGGCGCGCGTCTCGACGAGACGGTTGTAGCCCAGCATGATGATGAGATTGGCAGCCAACACGATGATCGCGATCGTGGCGCCGAGCGGCCAGTTCAGCTCGGACATGTACTCGTCGTAGACGACGGTCGCCGCCATCTTCAAACGCCTGCCGCCGAGCAGGCCTGGGATGGCAAAGGCGCTGGCCGAGAGGCCGAAGACGATCAGGCTGCCGGACAAAAGGCCGAGCGAGACCTGCGGCATGACGATCCGCCGCAGCGCCGTGAAGCGCGAGGCGCCGAGCGTCAGCGCCGCCGCCTCGACCGCCGGATCGAGCTTCTGCAGCGCGGTCCAGACCGAAATGACCATGAAGGGCAGCATCACGTGGACCAGCGCGATCACGATCGCGGTCTCGGTGTAGAGCAGGCGCACGCTGTCGAAGCCGAGCGCGCGCAAGGTCTGGTTGATCAGGCCGGTCGAGCCCAGCAGCATGCTCCAGCCGAAGGCGCGGACCACGACCGAGACCAGCAGCGGGCCGATGATGACCAGCAGGAAGACGGACCGCCAGGGATCGCCCATGCGCGAAAGGACATAGGCTTCCGGCGCGCCGATCGCGGCGCAGATCAACGTCGTCAGCAGCGCGACGCGCAGCGTGCGCAAAAAGATCGACAGGTAGTAGTCGTCGCTGAAGACGCGCCAGTAGTTCCCGGCGGTGAAGCTGTCCTGGATGCCGGTGGTGTGGTCATAGGCGTGGAAGGACAGGACCACCGTCAGCACCAGCGGCAGCACGACCAGCCCGAGGAAGAGCAGCGTCGCCGGCGATACGAGGAACCAGGGTGTCAGCGTCCGCCGCGCGCTCATGCGGAGGCTCCGGTCGCAGCCGCCTCGACGGTCGCGCTCTCCATCGGCCAGGCCAGCGAAACCGCAGCGCCTTCCGCGACCGGCTCGGCGCCGTGGTTCGGGACAGAGACCAGAACGGCCCCAGCCAGCGTCTCGACGTTGAACAGCCAATAGCTGCCGAAGAAGAAGCGGTTCGTCACGGTGCCGTCGAAAAGGCCCTGCCCAGGTGCGCCGAGCACGATCTTCTCGGGCCTGACCGCCACGGTCACGCCGGCGCCTTCCGGCAGCGCACCGGCCGCCTCGGCCGGCAGACCAAGCCCTGCGATCTCGGCGCGTCCCCCACGCCAGAGTGCGTCAATGCGGTTCATCTTGCCGACGAAGGACGAGATGAAGGCGGTGGCCGGGCGCTCATAGAGCCGATAGGGCGCGTCGACCTGCGTCATGCGCCCCTGCTCCATCACGACGACGCGGTCGCTGATCGAAAGCGCCTCGGCCTGGTCGTGCGTGACCATGATGGTGGTGGTGCCGACGCTGCGCTGGATGCGGCGCAGCTCGAACTGCATCTCCTCGCGGAGCTTGGCGTCGAGGTTCGACAGCGGCTCGTCGAGCAGGAGCACCGGCGGCGTGATAACGAGCGCACGCGCAATCGCGACGCGCTGGCGCTGTCCGCCCGAGAGCTGGCGCGGATAGCGCTCGGCAAAGGCCGCGAGATGGACCAGCCCGAGCATCTCCTTGACGCGCCGGTCCCGCTCCGCCCTGGCGATCTTGCGCATTTCCAGCCCGAAGGCGACGTTCTGCGCCACCGTCATATGCGGGAAGAGCGCATAGCTCTGGAAGACGATACCCAGCCCGCGCCGGCTCGGCGCCTCGCGGGTGATGTCTCGCCCATCCAAGGTGATCTTGCCACCCGAGGGCTCGACCAGCCCGGCGATCATCTGCAACGTCGTGGTCTTGCCGCATCCGGAGGGGCCCAGCAGCGAGACGAACTCACCCTTGGCGACGCTGAGATCGACGTCGCGTACGGCGGTGAAGTCGCCGAAGACCTTGCTCAGGGAGTGCAGCGTGAGGAAGCCCATCAACACCTCGATCGGCGGGCTTCCCGCGTCTCTGGAAAGCCGAACTGCGATGGAATGAAAGGAGAGGCGACCGACACAAATTCGTCAATCTTCAATTCCGCGACGGAGAATTTCATTCGCCAGAATTTCTCTCTGTAGAATTTTTAAGCCCGATGCTACGTCTTGTTTCAAGATGTCAGCCAGGATCGATCTCCTCTCCTCCACTCGTCGCGCGCTCGGTCTGCTACGTATCATCGCGGCAGGCGACGCTTCTGGCATGCGTTTGAAAGACATCGCGGAAGCGGCTGGATGCAGCCAGCCGACTGGCCACCGCGCGCTCCGCGACCTCATGGCCGAGGGCTTCGTCGAGCAGGCCGCCGGGGGTAAGCGCTACCGTCTGGCGCTGGATTTCTTCGTGATCGCGGCCAAGGCCGGCCAGGCCGGGGGCTTGCGCGAGCTGGCGCGCCCGGCCCTGCTGCGGCTTTCGGCGACGCTGAGCGACACGATCTTCCTGCTCGTGCGCAATGGCTATGACGCGGTCTGTCTCGACCGCATCGAAGGCCCCTTTCCGATCCGCTCCTTCACCGGCGATATCGGCGGCAAGGTGCCGCTCGGCATCGGACAGGGCAGCCTCGCCATGTTGGCGCACCTGCCGGAGGCCGAGCGCGAAGCCGTGATCCGGTTCAACATGCCGCGCCTGCTCGACCGTGGCTTTTTCGACGAGGCTGCCTTGCGCAGCGCCATCGCGGCGGCCCGCGCGCAGGGTTGGGTCAACCTCAACACAGGTCTCATTCCCGGCATGGCCGGCGTCGCCGTGCCGATCTTCGATGCGCAGGGCCGGGTCGTGGCGGCGCTCAGCGTCGGCACGCTGGCGGAACGGCTGCGGGAAGACCGGCTGCCGAACGTGGTCGCGATGCTATCGAACGAGGCACGCGTGCTAGGAGCAGCGCTCAACCCGTTCGATGTCGCCCTGCGCTATCCCTCGCGCAGCCTCAGCACGGCGGCGAACTGAGCGGACAGGCGTAGGACCTTCACGAGGGTTGCGCGGACCGGGCATGTCGCCGAACCGCTTGTCTCGTGGCGTCGAAACCGTGATGACGGTCGGCCCCGCCTCTGAACGGTAACCGAACATGACCGAAGCCAAGCCCGCCCCGCGCATCGCCATCACCTATTGTTCGATGTGCAACTGGATGCTGCGCTCCGCCTGGCTCGGGCAGGAGCTGCTCTCGACCTTCGGGCAGGATCTTGGCGAAGTCGCCCTGATCCCGCGTACAGGCGGCATCTTCCAGATCACCTATGAGGGCGAGATGATCTGGGACCGCAAGGTCGACGGCGGCTTCCCGGATTCGAAGGTGCTGAAGCAGCGCGTCCGCGACCGGCTCGACCCCGAACGCAGCCTCGGCCATGTCGACGGGCATGTGATGAGCGCGGAGGCGGAGAGTTGAGAGCGACTGCTCGCCATATCGTCATTGCGAGCGCAGCGAAGCAATCCAGGGGACTGGGCTAAACGCATCGCCCGGCTCCCCCTGGATTGCTTCGTCGCTACGCTCCTCGCAATGACGGCATGACGCGATGTCTCATGCCGCTGTTCGGACGTTTACGTACTGCCGCGTCGCAGCGACCCACGCGCTAAACCGCGCCTTAGGATCGGCGTTCAAGGTAATGTCCGTCACCGCCGCGACGATGTCCGCGCCGGCCTCGAAAACACCGGGCGCACGCTCCAGCGATACGCCTCCGATCCCCACCAGCGGCAGATCGCCGATCCGGCGTTTCCACTCTCCCAATCGCTCCAGCCCTTGCGGACCGAAGCGCATCGTCTTGAGGATCGTCGCATAGATCGGCCCCAGCGCCACATAGTCCGGCTCGAGCGCGAGCGCCCGTTCCAGTTCAGCCTCATCATGGCTGCTGATGCCGAGTTTCAGGCCGGCCTTGCGGATGGCCGCGAGATCGGCGGTGTCGAGATCCTCCTGGCCGAGGTGAAGCCAGTCGCAGCCTTCCTCGATCGCGAGCTTCCAATAGTCGTTGACCACCAGCACGCAGCCGGCCTCGGCACAGAGGGTTCTGGCGCGGGCGATCTCGCGAGCGACCTCCTGTTCCGGCCTATCCTTCACCCGCAGCTGCACCAGCTTCATGCCGAGCGGCAGCATCCGCGCGATCCAGTCGGCGCTGTCGAAGATCGGGTAGAACGGATCAAGCGTCATAGCGGCGGCTTCTCTCAAGCGAGGCAGGTATTTTCAAGCAAGGCAGGCGATCTTCAAGCAGGGAAAGACATTTTCAGGCGAGGAACGCCTTGCCCATCACCGGGGTCGAGGGCGCGGCCATGTCGCGGGCTTCCATCGGCTGGGCCTCGAAAGCGAGCCTGCCGGCGCGGATGGCAAGCGCAAAGGCCTCTGCCATCGCCGCCGGGTCCCCTGCCTTGGCGACGGCAGTGTTGAGCAGGATGCCGTCATAACCCATCTCGATCGCCTGGGCGGCATGGGACGGCAGGCCGATGCCGGCATCGACCACGAGCGGGATGCCCGGAAAATGCTGGCGCATGCTGCGCAGGCCATAGGGGTTGTTCAGCCCGCGTCCCGAGCCGATCGGCGCGCCCCAGGGCATCAACACCTTGCAGCCGGCATCGAGTAGACGCCCGCCGACGACGAGATCCTCTGTCGTATAGGGAAAGACCTTGAAGCCGTCGTCGCTGAGGACGCGCGCGGCCTCGACCAGCGCGATCACATCGGGCTGCAGGGTGTCGTCCTCGCCGATGACTTCGAGCTTGATCCAGTCGGTATCGAAGACCTCGCGCGCCATCTGTGCGGTCGTCACCGCCTCCTTGACCGTATGGCAGCCGGCCGTGTTGGGCAGCACCTTGACGCCGAGCTCGCGGATCAAGCCCCAGAAGGCCTGTCCCGCCCCGCCCCCGGCCGATTCCCGCCGCAGCGACACCGTGACGATTTCGGCGCCCGAGCGCTTCACGGCCTCGGCCAGGATCGCCGGCGAAGGGTAGAGCGCCGTGCCGAGGAACAGCGGATTTTGCGGCTCGAAGCCGTAGAACGATGCCATCTCAGCCCCCCTGCATCGGTGCGACGACTTCGATGCGATCGCCTTCGCTCAGCGCGATCTCGCCCCGCTTGCGCGCCGGCACGAAGTCACCATTGACGGCGGTCGCGACGATCCGGCCGGCATAACCCAATTCCGCCAGAGCCTCCGCCAGCGTCGTCGCGGCGACCTGCTGCGGCGCGCCGTTAAGCAGCAAGGTCATGCAGCATCTCCGATCTGGTTTGCGGGTGCAGCACGGCATCCGCCGCCATCCGCGCCATGGCGGGGCTCAGCAGGAAGCCGTGGCGGTAAAGCCCGTTGACATGGAGCACCTTCCCCCGGCGCACCAGACGCGGCAGGTTGTCGGGGAAAGCGGGGCGCGCGTCGGTGCCGATCTCGACAATCTCGGCCTCCGCGAAAGCCGGGTGCAGCGCATACGCCGCGCCGAGCAGTTCAAGCATCGAACGGGCCGAGATGCGCTTCCGAGCGCCGCTCTCGATCATCGTCGCGCCGACCATGAAATGTCCGCCGCGACGCGGCACGATATAGAGCGGGATGCGCGGATGCAGCAGCCGGACCGGCCGCGCGAGCGAAATCTCGTCACTTTTCAGAACCAGCATCTCGCCCTTCACGCCCCGCAGATCCCGGAGTGTCTCGCGCGCCGCCAGGCCGCGACAGTCGAGAACCGCCTCGGCCTCGACGTCGACCGGCTCGACCTGGCTCCCGAACCGGATCTCCCCACCTTTGGCCAGCACCTTGGCGCCGAGAGAGGCGATCGCTCGGCGCGGATCGAGATGCGCCTCGTCGCCGAAGAACAGCGCTCGCGAGAAGCGGCCGGCCAGATCGGGCTCCAGCGCGGCGACGGCCTCGGCGTCGATCTCGACAAAGCGATCCGTGCGCTGGCCGAAGCGGCGCAGTTCGGAACGATCCCTGCTCGGCGCGACGACCAGCGTGCCCTGGCTGACCACCTCATCGGTGTGTCGCGCCCACCAGCCCGCCGCCTCCTGCCCGAGCCGCACGACCGGCTCCTCGGCGCTCTCCCCTTCGCACCAGGGCGCCAGCATGCCACCGGCGAACCAGGAGCAGGCTTCGGCTCCGATGCGGGAGCCGCGCTCGTGCACCGTCACGCTCGCGCCCCGTTCGAGCAGCTCGACCGCGCAAGCCAGGCCGACGACGCCGGCGCCGACGATCGCGACTTGAAGGCTTCCTGACTTCGTCGAGGACACGCGCATTCCTTCATGGAAGCCGAGAAGACAGCGGCCTTAAGGCGCGATGCAGAGCCCTGCAGCGGAAGACCGTTCCCTTCGCCGGCATGACCCGGATCAGGTTCGATGGGTTGACGCCAATCGCGTCTCTCAGCCTCGCGGCACCCCAACGGACGAACTCAATCTAGGTGCGGGGCTCGCGCACGGCAAGCCAATGGCGCGCTTTCCGACAATGATCGGTGCGGCGTACGGGCTGCGCGGTCGAGCACCGCGCAGCCCGCCGGTCGAGAAGGTCGGGCGCCTCGGGCCTTGCCTAGAAACCTTCCCTGGACCGCTCCGCCGGCCTTTCCCACGCTTGCACGCCCTAATTGACGGAAAATGACGCTTCACGCCGCCGCCATGACGACGATGGGATTTCTCCGCCGAAAATGACGGCCGAGGCTTGTCAAAGGCGGGCGCGATCAGGCATAGACCTCTCGCCGGAGACGTGGCCGAGAGGCTGAAGGCACTCGTTTGCTAAATGAGCATACCCCACAAGGGTATCGAGGGTTCGAATCCCTCCGTCTCCGCCACTCGCCCCCATAAGCGTTTGCTTCGATTGCTTAATCAACGATCGAAGATGCTGGTTACATCCGCTGCCACTCCAGCAGATAACCCAGCATGAGGGCCGCCTGGCTAGCCGGGCACGCCTTTAGCGTGGCAACGCACATCCGAATCGCGCCAGGAGCCTCCGTCACAGTCGACAATCCCAGGCATGGGCCTGCTGACTCCTCACGATCACACGCTGATCATGATCGACTTCCATCGCAGATGGCGCAGCGGATGATCCAGGCCGGCGCTCGCCCGATGACCTCGCTGCAATATCTGCCAAATTGCAACGCGCCTGGGCCCGCACCGCGACCTATGAGATGACTGGCGGGATCACCAGGACCGTCGGCGGCGCCTACGGCCTCGGCATCAGTTACGCTAAGATGATGTTCGGCGCCTTCGAAAGGCACTGATCGGCGATCGCCGTTTCCTGCCCGACCGGCTCCAGATGCCTCCAACTCAGGATTGCCAGCATGCCCACCATCACGACCAAGGACGGCGTTGCCATCTTCTTCAAGGACTGGGGTCCGAAGAACGCGCAGCCGATCGTCTTCCATCACGGCTGGCCCCTGTCGGCCGACGACTGGGACACGCAGATGCTGTTCTTTCTCCAGAACGGCTATCGCGTCGTGGCCCATGACCGGCGCGGCCACGGCCGCTCGGCACAGGTCAGCGACGGCCATGATATGGATCACTATGCGGCAGACGCCTTCACCGTGGTCGAGCATCTCGATCTCAGGAACGCCGTCCATATCGGCCACTCGACCGGCGGCGGCGAGGTCGCCCGCTACGTTGCGAAACACGGGCAGCCCGCCGGCCGCGTCGCCAAGGCGGTGCTGGTCAGCGCCGTTCCGCCTCTGATGCTCAAGACCGCCACGAATACGGATGGCGTACCGCTCGAAGTCTTCGACGGCTTTCGCAAGGGCACAGCCGAAATGCGGGCACAGCTGTTTCAGGACGTCGCCGCAGGCCCGTTCTACGGCTTCAACCGCGAGGGGGCGACGGTCTCTCAGGGCGTGATCCAGAATTGGTGGCGTCAGGGCATGATGGGCAGCGCCAAGGCCCATTTCGACGGCATCAAGGCCTTCTCGGAGACCGACCAGAGCGAAGATCTCAAGGCGATCACGGTGCCGACGCTGGTCCTGCATGGCGACGACGACCAGGTCGTCCCGATCGCCAATGCCGCGCTGAAATCGATCAAGCTGCTCAGGAACGGCACGCTCAAGGTCTATCAGGGCTATCCGCACGGGATGCTGACCACCCATGCCGATGTGATCAATCCCGACCTGCTCGCCTTCATCAAGAGCTGAGCCCTGGCGAGGCAGCCCCGTCGGCTGTCTCGCGCCCTTCATCGCAACCCGGATGCCGACCTCGTCGTACTCGACCGCGACTACATCTCGGTGCCCGAAGATGAGATCCAGGACATCGAAAGCGTGCTGACCCTACTAGGCGGCAGGGTTGTATCCGGCGCGAACGATATCGCGCCGCTGGGCCCGCCACTGCTGCCGGCCATGCCGGCCTCGATCGGTTTCGACGTCACGATTCACGGCGCCACTTCCCGTATAGCGTTGATAAGCAGTCCGAACGTGTTGCTGCTTTGGCCACGGCTGACCGGGTCGAAAGCGAAGGAGACGAGACAACCCTCGCCATAGGGTTCTCGAACGGCAAGAACCGCGCCCTGAAGACGTTCCTGGCCCATCGCCAGCCCACTAAGGAGGCTGGTCGGATCCGTGAAGCTGGCGAGCGGTTCCGCCCCCCCAGGCTCGAAACAACGGCCGATGAAAGTGACGTTCAAGGTTTTCGCAAGCCCCTCCGTCAGGGGATGGATATGCGTCGTGGCCCGCATGATGGACTTGCCGAACATCGGCCTCGCCTGCCCTTCGGGCGAGGCAAAGCTCCGCGGCCTGACAGATGATCGAAGCGGCGTGAGCCATTCGGTCGCGGAACCGACCAGAATGACTGACCCGCCTGCCTTGGCGAAGATTGATACCTTCTCGATCGCCTCGGGGCCGATGGAACCGACCATGTGGTGGCAAGCCGGGTCGACATGGGCGAGCGGCGGGTCTGGAAAGTGTTGTCCGGCTGCGGGCGGATGAAAGCCGACAGGCGCGCGACCGTCCGGGATCAGCAAGACGTCCACGTTTCGCAGCCGATCTGCCTGCGTCAGATCGCGCGGGAATAGCGTTTGGTGTGCGATGCCCTCCCGATCGAGCAGCCAGCGTGTCCAGCCGGCGTTAGACAATCCACCGAAGACATCGACGATCCCGACAGTGACGGCGGAGATCTTATCGGGCATTGCGGATCTCGCCGCGTCGGAGGTTTGCCTCAGCGATCGCGGATCAAGCGGTACAGCTGCGGGCACCACGCCATCGCGGATGCGACGGAAGCTCAGTCCCATCTGCAAGGTGAGCGTCTGGCCGGCACCGTATTGGGCAGGCGACCCGCCCTCCGACAGCGCAAACGAAACCGGATAGAATTGCGGCTCGAAGGCATTCCAGATGATGCCGCGCTTGCTCTGCGCGGCGCTGACGATCACCGAGCCGGGCGGAAGGTCCTTGTTATCGACCGTGACGGCAACTGTCGTGCTCCCGAGCGCAACGCCGTTCGACGCCAAAGCTTCGCAGAAATCCGCCAGGGACCGGCTGTCGTTTCCGGCCTGAGGCAGAATATAGGCGATAGCATCGCGCCGTGCGGGCGCGCGCAGGATTGCGTCGAAGATGTCGCGACGCACCATGGTGCCACCACGCAGATTGCCGGTCGTCACGCCGGCAGCGCGGTCATGCTCGTCGAGGATGCCGGGCCCGCCGGCGGCCGCGCTCGCCGCAGCCATCGCTTCGACGGCATCTGACTGCGTCGTCCAGGAAGGCTGTGTCCCGGCCATGATCGACGCCCGGTTCGCCGCGAGGACCGTCGCCAACAGACGGTCGCGGTTCCGGCAGACCCAATCGAGAACGCCGAAATAGGCGGTCATCTGGTAGGCGAGCCCATCCCTGGCATGCCATATCCGCGGCTCGATCGGGCGCGGCAGGGCCATTTGAGGAAGCTGCTTGTCGACGACGACGGGGATGCGTTGCGGATGCGGCGTGCCGATCACTTCGGTGTGGAAGGTGACCACGTTGTGCAGCGGGCACGGAAGCATCCCGAAGGCCCATTGCTGGTATTCGGCGACCTGCCCGTAATAGCTGCCGGCTTTTCCCTCGCCCAGCAGCCGGCCATGTAGCGACAGCCCGATCTCGCTGGTCATCGTGACGAGGCTTGCGTCGACGCCGGGGCTGAGCGGTTCCTTATAGGGCGGCAGATACATCGCCACGCCGAGCGGGCCGGTCTGGTGTGCATCGAGAATGACCTGCGGGCAGCAGGTCCCATAGAGCACGCGGTTGATGCTGCGCGTCTCAGGCAGCCGGGCGGCGAGAAAGTCGCGGTTGTTGTCCGACCCCGAATAGGCCGGCTTCATCAGCGGTAAGACACTGCGAAGCTCGACGGCGCGATCCGACGGTTTGGCCGGTTTCATATAGTTCCGCGCCGCATATTCGTGGCCGTCGGGATTCCCGTGCCCGATCACGACGACGATGTCGCGCAGCCACTGTTCGATTTCTCCATCCGCCGGCAGGCATAGCCGGTAGGACAGTTCAAACAGCGATTCCGAGGTCACGACCTCGCTGGTGTGGACGCCCGCGCCCAGATAGACGACCGCCGGGCCATCGACCAACGCGGATTTGCAGGCAGCGTCCGCATCCGGATAGGCGATGGCGCGTGCGTGCGCCAAAATCTCGTCCAGCCGGCCCATATTCGCCTCGCTGGAAACGAGCGCGAACTCATGCGGCAGGCCATCCGAGGTGGTGCCGATCTCGATGATTTTCAGGCGCGGCGAGGCATCGGCCAGTGCGCGCCAATAGGCGCGCAGCCGTTCATAACCTGCCAGATGGAAATCGGAGCAGATGTCGAAGCCGAGGAAATCCTTCGGGCTCGGAACCGCAGCAGGCATATCTCAATCCCCAGACAGATCGTGGCGGTCTTCGCTGACCGCTCGGCGTCAGCTTTGCCGGCGCGGGTTCAGCACATCTCGCAGGTGATCGCCGACGAGGTTGATCGCGACCACGGTCACGAGCAAGGCGAGGCCCGGGTAGAAGCTGATCCAGAACTTGCCGGAGAGCATGTACTGATAGCCATTGGCGATGAGCAGCCCGAGGCTAGGCTCCGTCACGGGCACGCCGAGGCCGAGGAAGGACAGGGTCGCCTCCAGCGCGATTGCCCGCGCCACCTGCACGGTGACGATGACCATCAGCGGCGGCAGGCAATTCGGCAGCAGGTGGCGGAACAGGATGCGGGTCGGGGACGCGCCCATCGCAAGCGCGGCCTCGACATATTCCTTGCGCTTCTCGACCAAAGCGCTGGCGCGGGCGGTGCGGGCATAGGTCGCCCATTCGACGATGATGAGCGCCAGCACGACATTGACGATGCCCTTGCCGAGGAAGGCCAGGATCATCAGCGCGATCAGGATCGTCGGAAATGAGAGCTGCAGGTCAACGAGCCGCATCAGCGCGGCCTCGAGCTTGCCGCCGACATAGGCCGCGACCAGGCCCAGAGTAGCGCCGATCGCGGCGGCGGCGATCGCCGAGGCGAAACCGACGCCGAGCGAGATGCGCAGGCCGTAGAGGATGCCGGAAAGCATGTCGCGGCCCTGATCGTCGGTACCGAGCCAGTAGACCATCCCGGTCGGCGATTTGGCGCCCGGCTCCAGCCGGCCATCCATGATGTCCAGCTGCATCAGGTCGTAGGGGTTCTGCGGCGCGATCAATGGAGCGAAAAGGGCTAGCAAGACGATGCAGACGAGCACGGCCAGGCCGACCATCGCGGTCGGCGAGGATCGGAAGGCCCGCCAGAATCGCCGCAGCGGCGTCTCCGGCACCACGGCGTGAGAGGTTGCGATCATCGTCATTTGTCCATCCGGACACGGGGATCGAGCGCCGTGTAGAGCGCGTCGACGATGAGATTGATCATTACGAACATCAGCACCACGATCATCAGGTAGGCGACGATCATCGGACGATCGAGCACTTGGATGCTGTCGATGATGAGCTTGCCCATGCCGGGCCAGGCGAAGATCGTCTCGGTGACGACCGAGAAGGCGATAAGCGAGCCGAATTCGAGCCCGATGATGGTAACCACCGGGATCAGGATGTTCTTCAGCAGATGCACGAAGATGACCCGCTTCTCGTCCAACCCCTTGGCGCGGGCGGTGCGGATATAGTCCTGCTGGACGATTTCCTGGGTTTCCGCCCGCACCAGCCGCATCACCAGCGAGATCTTGAACAGAGCGAGATTGAGCGCCGGTAGCAGCATGTGATGCAGGCCGTCCAGCGTGAGAAAGGACCAGGCCACGCCAAACACGGCACGCGTCTCGCCGCGCCCGCCCGAGGGCATCCAGCCGAGCTGCACGGCGAAGATCATGATCAGGAGGAGTCCGACCCAGAAGCCCGGCAGCGAGAAGCCAAGGATCGAGCCGGTCATGATCACCTTGGACAGGCGAGAATGCGGCCGGACGCCGGCATAGAGGCCGAGCGGGATGCCGATTGTGATCGCCAGCAGCATGGCCGCGACCGCCAACTCCAGCGTCGCCGGCATGCGCTGAAGGATGACCTTCAGGGCCGGCTCGTTATAAACGAAGCTACGGCCGAGATCGCCGTGCAGCGCGCCGCCGAGAAAGGCGAAATATTGTTGCCACAAAGGCTTGTCGAGCCCAAAAGCCGCAATCGCGCGCAGGCGTTCGGCCTGGTCGGCCTCGGGCGAGATCAGCACCTCGACGGGATCGCCGATGACATGAATCCCGACGAACACGATGACGGTCATCGCCAGAACCACGAAGACCGCCTGAGCGATTCGAACGAAAGCCCAGCCGGTCACGCGCGCACCTCCAGGCTCGGATCGGCGACCGACGGATGGCGGACGCGGTCGAGGGCCTCGATCAAAGGCCGCACGGTGGCCAGCGTCTCCAGGGAGGCGACGGCTGCAATGATCGCCTCGGCCTCCGGCCCCGCGACCTGAGCGCGAAACTTGTTTTGCGCATCGTCATCGGTCCAGCGCCGCTCATGGCGCGCGACGGCGGCTGTGTCGAGATCGGTCGTCAGCGAGAAGGCGTCGCGCGTCGTGGTGACGGTCACGCTGCTCGGCTTGCGCCGCAGGGGCAAAACCCGGCCGCCCGCCGCATGGGGATTATGCTCCGCGACAGTGACCTTCCGGCGCAGCGCGCGAACGTCGTCGCGCCGGTTCGTTTCGTCCGACAGCCAGTCCGGGCCGCCGGGAATTCCCAGGCACAGCATGGCGAAGGCATGGGGAAAGCTGAACTGACGGCTGGCGAAAGTGGAAGGATTCTGATTGGCGAAGCGCGCCGATGTCGCCGCAGCCCCCGTCGTTACATGGATCGCTTTGATTTCCGCCGGCTGGATCGCATGCGCGGCGAGCAGGTCGGTAAGGTTGGTCATGGCGGGGAGCAGCATGCCGCAGCACGGCCAGTCTTTGTAGACAATGCCAGAGATGGCCCAGCTCTCGCCCCAGGACGCCGTCAGGCGCTGCAGGAGCGCGTTCGGTGCCGACAACATGCGGAAGAAGCCGTTGTCGCCATCGACCAGATTGACCAAGGCGGTCGAGCCGGCCTCCGCCGCAAGAACGCCTCCGATGCCGGCCAGCGCACACCATCCGGTATCGCAGTATTTCGTGTCCGGGAGATCGACTGCCAGATTCCATTTGGCGCCGATCGGAATCGGCGCATTGGACAGCGCATGGGCATAGGCCTGCGCGCCGTCCGCAGGCGCGAGAGCCCGCAAACGTGCGCCGGCGCCGACCGACGCCATCACCACCGGGGCGGCGATGCCCCAGACCGGCGCGAAGACCTGCCGGCCCTCGGCGTCCGTGACGTAATAGCTGCCGATCGCGGCCGAAAGTCGCGCGGCCAGCTCGTAACCGGTCGCGATCGCAAGCAGCAGATCGGCCCCGGAGGTCTCGTGGATGCGCGCCAGCGCCAGCGTCGCGGCGACGGCGCCGCAACCGAAATGGGCGCCGGCACAGCCTTCCTCGAAGTCCATCGCATCGCCGAGCCGCGCCATCAGATAGGTCTCGCCCATCAGCGATGCACGGCCCTCGCCATGGCCCATGCCCGCCGCGATCCGAGCGGTGACGGTGCCGACGCTAGTCGCTCGCGCGGCCACGATGCAAGCCAGCATGTCGAGCAGCATCCGCTTCGTCTCGGCGCGAACGCTTTCGGGAATGTCCTCCAGCGCCAGCGCCGAGGCGCCGGCCGCCAGCGCCTCCAGCCCGGTCATGCCACCGGCTCGGCGTAGAAAGCGCTCGTCCGGGACATCGGATTGGCCTTGTAACGGACGACGCTCTTGCGGGTTGCCCAATTTGCGCGGGTGTAGAAGATCGGGATCATCCCGGCATCGTCGTTCAGGACCTTGAGCGCCTGGTCGATCAGCGCCTGCCGCTTCGCCGCGTCCATTGTCCGCAGCGCCTCGCTTCCGAGCTCGTCCACCTTCGCGTTCGAATAGGCCGCCCGGTTCGAGCTGCCGAGCCCGCGCTTGGGATCGGGCGTCATCACAAGCGACCGCAACGTGATCAGCGCATAGGGCGAGTTGAAGCCAGACATGAAGGCCGAATAAGCGCGAGCCGAGGCCTTTGACAGGAACGGCGCCATCGGAGCCGTCTCCACCGTGGTGCGGATGCCGATACGGGTCAGCCCCTGCGCCAGCGCCTGCAGGACCGCCGTGTCGTTGGCGAACTGGCCGTTCGGGCCATGGATGGTGAGCTGGAAGCCCTCGGGATAGCCCGCCGCCTTCAACAGTTCCCTGGCTTTGGCGAGATCGACCGGAAGCGGCGGCCATCCGCGCGCATGGTCGGGGGCGGCCGTGCTGATGAGTTGGTTGGCCGGGGTGCCTTGTCCGGACATCAGCCGGTCGACGATCGCCTGCCGGTCGAAGGCGAGCGCGATCGCCTGGCGGACGCGGAGGTCGGCGAGCGGATTCTTCGCCAGCGGCATGCCGGCGTTGTCGAAGGCGAAGGGCGTCGTCTCTCTGGTCGTATCGAGCGCCAGATAGACGGAGAGATAGGCCGCCGTGCCGGCGATCTCGATCTTCGGATCGCTTTGGAGCTTGGTCACGTCCTGCACCGGTACGCCGTCGATAATGTCGGCGTCACCCGTCGACAGGGCCGCCACGCGAGCGCCGGGGTCGCTGAGATAGCGCATGACGAGGAGATCCCAACCCGGCTTGCCACCCCAGAAATCGGAGTTGGCGACGAGCTCGAGCCGCTCGCCGGGAGCGAAGCTGCGATAGCGATAGGGTCCCGTCCCGATAGCAAGCGGGCCTGCCGTCATCGCGGCCGTCGTCGCCTCGGCGTGCAGCTTTCGCGAGAGCATGCAGACCGGACAGAGCTTGTAGGCGAAGATCGGATCGGGCTCGCGCGTCTTGATCCGCACCGTCGCCCGATCGACGATTTCGACGCCGACGATGTCTCGGACATTCGAGATGAAGGAGGCGACGCTGTTCGGGATGTTGCCCGCACGCTTGAAGCTGAATTCGATGTCCTCGGGCTCGAACGGCGTTCCGTCATGGAACTTGACGCCCTCACGCAGTTTGAGCTCCCAGGTCGTGTCGTCCAGTGCCGTCCAGCTCGTCGCCAGCCCGGGAACGAGCCCGCCCGTCTGATCCTGGCTGATCAAGGGGCTGTAGATATGCAGCAAGGCCTGCGCGCTGGTGAAAGCGTCGTGGAAATGCGGGTCGAGCGAGGTCGGCCCCGTGGTCAGCGCCATCCGCAGCGTCCGGTCGGCCGCGTGCACCTGCCGCACCGGCAGCGCGAAGGCCATGCCGCCTGCCATCAATCCCAAACAGGCCCTGCGATCCATGTCACTCTCTCCCGCTTCGCGTGGCTTTCTCGGCACCTGTCGTGCTCTGGAGATCGCCGTTGTTCGGCTGCCGTCAGTTTCGCAAGCTGAGCGGCGCGTTCATTTGCCGATCCGATAACCCGAGCGTTCGAGGTCGAACGCATTGTCCACGCCGCGCGACAGGTCGCTCTTCTTGATCCGCTGCGTCGGCGTCTTGGGAAATTCCTCGATGCGCTCGATGTAGCGAGGGATCTGGAAATAGGGCATCCGGCTTTCGCACCACTTGATCAGGTCGAGCGGATCGGGCTCGCGCCCTCCGATAGGCCGGACAAACAGCTTCAGGTCGTCATCGCCCATCTCGCTGGGCACGCCGACCAACGCGCACTCCTCGATGTCGTCATGCGTCAGCAGGATGCGCTCGACCTCCCAGGCCGAGATGTTGACGCCGCGGCGCCGGACGCTGTCCTTCTTGCGGCCCGCATAGAACAGGAAGCCGTCCTCATCGCGCCGGGCCACGTCTCCGGTGGAGAACCAGCCATCCTTCATCAGAGCAGCGCTCGCTTCCGGCATGCGGAAATAGCCGATGAAGGACAGCCCCGTCTCCAGAGGCCGTACGGCGATCTCACCCGTCTCGCCGACCGGCACCTCGGCGCCATCCTCGTCGCGCAGCACGACCTCGTAGAATGGCAGAGCGCGTCCGCAGGAACCGACGCGCCCCTCGGGATTGATGGTCACGAAGGTCGTCATCTCGGAGAGCCCATAGCCCTCGTGCAGCGGAATGCCGAAACGATCCTCGAAGGCCTTCCAGACATCGAGCGGACAGCCGCCGCCCCAAGCCATGCGCACCTTGTGATCGCTGTCGCGGCCGCTCGCCGGCTGCTTCAGCAGCAGCGGCAGCACGCCGCCGAGGTAGTGGATGTGTGTGACATCGTAATGCCGCACCTGATTCCAGAATTGGGAGGCGCTGAACCGATCGACCTGCGCCAGCGTCAGCGGCATCATCAAGGCGGCGATGAGCACCGAAACGCCCGCGCCATGATGCAGAGGCTCCCAGAGCAGGAAGACGTCGCCAGCCTTGGCGCCGGTCAGGGCGAGAGTGCCCATCGGACCCGCCCGCATGCTGCGATCCGTTTTCAGAACGCCCTTGGGTTCGCCGGTCGTGCCCGAACTCGGGGTGATCGCGATGACGTCGTCGGGCCCGACGACGACGTCAGGCGCGGCCGGGCTCGCGGCGGCGATCACGCCAGCGAAACCGGCGGGCTCGTCGCCGCCGCGCCACAGCACGGACAAGCCCGGCAAACGCGCGGTGGCGGGAGCCAGCACGGCAGCATGGTCGCGGTCGGCGATGAGCCAGTGCGGTTCGAAGCGGTCGAAGACGAAATCGAGCGCCGCGCCTTTGAGGTGAACATTCACCGGGATGCGAACGAGGCCGGCCTTGGCCAGCGCGAAGATGGTGACGATGTGGTCGGGATGGCTCGGCAGCATGACCGCGACACGGTTGCAGGGCTTCGCGCCGGCATCGAGCATGGCGTTGGCCAGGCGGTTGATGCGCTCGTTCAGCGCGCCGATCGTGAAGCTGTCCTCGCCGAAGCGGCAATAGACATGGTCTGGATCGCTCGCGGCGCGTCGGTCCCAAAGTGTGGAAATCGTGACGTCGTCGGTCTTCATCGGGCCTGTCCAAACTGGGCACGAGGGGCGGTTCGCACGTTGCTAAACGCAATCCGGTAAATCGAATAGCAATAACAACGATTGGATATTGATATTCAACGAGGCAAGCTGTCAAGCTTCCCGGCGCCGCCGCTAATTTGACAGCCAGCACACATTGAAATAACTGATATTGTAATGCAATAATGGATTTGCCGATGCCCGATATCGAACTGGAGCGCCATGGCGCGGTTGCCATCGTCGCCATCAACCGCCCGGCCAAGCGAAATGCGCTGAACGGCGCCGCCTGGAAGGAACTCGGGGACAGCTTCGTGAGCCTGCGCCAGGACGAGACCGTGCGCGCGATCGTACTGACAGGGCGCGGCGGTGCATTCTGTGCCGGTGACGACATCGGCGCCTTCGCGGCACTGCGTGACGACCCGGCCGGTCGGCGGATCTATTGGGACGCGATCATGGCCGCCTACGCGGCGGTGTCCGCCTCACGGGTCCCGGTCGTGGCTGCGGTGAGCGGCCCCTGCGTCGGCGGCGGCTGCACGCTGGCTTTGCGCTGCGACTTCCGGATCGCCGACGCCACGGCGCGCTTTGGTGTGCCCCCAGCCAAGCTGGGGCTGGTCTATCCGGCCGACAGCACGCAACTGCTGGTCGCGACCGCCGGTGCGGCCATGGCGAGACGCATGCTTTATACCGGCGAACTCATCGATGCGCAGGTGGCGCTATCCTGCGGGCTGGCGAGCGAACTGGTCGCTTCCGATCCCGTCGCGGCCGCGCTGCGTTTCGTCGAGCCGATGATTGGGAGCGCGCCGCTGTCGATCCTCGCCTCCAAGATCGCCTGCGATGCCGCGGTTGCCGGCCGCATCGCCGCCGTCGCCGCCGAGCTCGCCGCGCTATCGGACAAGGCCGACCGCAGCGAGGATTATCGTGAGGGCGCTCGTGCCTTTGCGGAAAAGCGCAAGCCAGCCTTCATGGGTCGCTGAAGCGCAGCGGAGCGACGATGGCCAACCTAGTCGACGTGCCCGACGACGCCAATGTCTATGCGGCGCTGACCCATTGCGTGCAGGACCCCGCCCGCGTCTTCATCGAGACCGAGACGGGCCGCACCGTCACCTTCGGTGCCATTGCCGGCGTGACGGCGCGTTATGCCGCGTTGCTCGCCAGGCAGGGCGTATCACGCGGCGGCATCGTCGCTGGCATTCTGGAGAAATCGCCAGAGGCGATCATGCTCTATCTGGCGGCCTGTCGCCTGGGCGCCGTCTATCTGCCTGTTCATATCGGGCTGACCCCCGGCGAGATCGCCCATATCCTCGGCGATGCGGAGCCCGCGGCGGTGGTCTGCGATCCAGCGCGGGAGCGCGCGGTTCGCGCCACGGGCCATCCGTGCGTCCTGACGCTGGCCCGCGACGGCACAGGCACGTTCAGCAGCGAAAGCGCAGGGCTCCAGGGGCTCGGCGATCTCGCCGTGATGGCACCTTCCGAGCCCAATGCGATGGTCTACACCTCGGGCACGACAGGGAAACCAAAAGGCGCGCTGCTTTCCTGCGGTGCCGTGATCTGGAACGCGCGGGCGCTGGCACGGGCCTGGCAGATTACGCCGGCCGACACGCTGCTGCACGCCAACCCGATGGCCTATGGGCTGTTCGGCACGACGACGCCCGCTTTGGCTGGTGGCGCGGCGATGATCCTGCTGCCGAAATTCGAGGCCGACGTAGTCCTTGCGCAGCTGCCGCGCGCGACGATGTTCTCCGGTGTGCCGACTTATTACAGCCGCCTACTGGCCGATCCGCGCTTCGACGCGCGGCTCTGCGCCGATATGCGTCTCTTCGTCACCGGATCGGCGCCGATGCGTGCCGACGCTTTCGCCGCCTTCGCGCAACGCAGCGGCCATGTGCTGCTCGACCGTTATGGTCTGACCGAAGCCCTGATCGTAAGCTCCAATACCGTCTCCGATGGACGCCGGCCCGACACCTCCGGACTCGCCTTGCCGGGTTCGCGGCTCAGGGTCGTCGACGAACAGGGGCAGGAGGTCGCGCCGGGCGAGGTCGGCAAGATCGAGCTGCTGCAACCCTATCCGTTCCTGGGCTATTGGCGCGATGAGGCGAAGACGAAGGCGGCGTTCCGCGGCGGATGGTTCGTCACTGGCGATTTTGGGCGCCTCGACGCGAACGGCTATCTCAGCGTGCTCGGGCGCGGCGCCGATTTGATCATCACAGGCGGCCTCAACGTCTATCCAAAGGAAGTCGAGACCGCCGTTAATGCACTCGACGGCGTCTTCGAGACGGCTGTGATCGGCGTGCCACATCGCGACTTCGGCGAGGCGGTGGTCGCGGTCGTGCAATTGCGTGAGGGAGCCGCCTTCGACGCGCAGGACGCGGTTGCAAGGCTCAAGCGCGAACTGGCCGGATACAAGGTCCCCAAACGCATCGAGATCGTGCCTGAAATGCCGCGCAACACCTTGGGCAAGATCCAGAAGAACTTGCTGAAACAGCGTTTCTCCGATGGTTTTGCGGGTTAGGCGGCGGGTTTCGGCCCGCTTTCAAAGATGCTAACCCCGCATGAGCCGGGTTTGAACGCGAGACGTGAATGACAGCGCCTATGACCGCGAGTCCCTCTGCGATCCTGGATGCCACGAATTCCGCCCGCCCAAGAACGGCTGGTGGGGAGGAGATCGACGAGCGCCTCTTCGTCGCCTCGGTCGCGAAGGCGATGCGCGTGCTGGAGACCTTCGACAAGGACGCCGCCAGCCTGAGCCTCTCTGACATCGCCGTTCGCACAGGGTTGGGCCGCAGCGCGGCGCAACGCTTCATCTACACGTTGGAACGGCTCGGCTATCTGGACCGCGATGAGCCGTCGAAGCGCTACATGCTGTCGAAGAAGGTCTACCGCTTCACCCAGCATGCGCTCTCGGCGAATGCTGGGCTGGAAGCCGCCTATCCGTTCATGCGTCTGCTGAACGAGCGCACGCGCGAGACGATCTCCTGGGTCGAGGTCGACAGCGCCGAGATCGTCATCATCGCCACCGTGCCGAGCACGCTGATTTCCTCGGTTAACCTCCCGGTCGGCACCCGCTTCCCGGCGCTGTCCTCCTCATCCGGGCAGGTGCTGCTAGGCTATTCGGCCCCCGCGCATGTCGAAAAGATCTGGTCGATCTCCGATCCATCGGTGGCCAAGCGCACCGGGGTCAGCAAGTCCGGCGAGATGCTGCGCATTCTGGAAGAGGTCCGGACCGTCGGCTTCGCTGTGACCGAGAAGAACATGGCGCAAGGCAGCATTTCGGTCTCGGCGCCGGTGCATGATCGGGCCGGGCGCGCGCTGGGTGCGATCAACCTGTCGAGCCTGACCATGCGCTACGACCGTGACGCCGCCATCGAGCAGCTCGCTCCGCTGGTCATCGAAGCCGCGCGCCAGGCTTCGGCCGCCCTGATCTCCTGATCTGCGGACCGGTTCGCGGCGCAGGCCGCATCTTAAACAAACTACGCCCGCCCAAGCGCGCGCCCGCGCCGTCTCCCCACTGGGCCGTCGCCCCGTATAGAGCCCCGCGGCTTGACAGCTCGTCGAAATTGTCTTCAAATATTTGATATTACATACCAATAAAAACTGGGGATCGCAATGACCGCTCACATCAAGCGCCGCATGCGCGGCGCCCTTCTCGCTTTCACCGCGCTTGGACTTGTGGCCGCGACCACGGCACAGGCCGAAAAGCTGACGATCGGCATCGGCGGCTCCGTCAATTCGCTAGACCCGCATTTCTACAGCACGACGCCCAACAACCTCGTGGCCTTCCACATCTTCGATCGCCTCGTGCATCGCTCCTTCGACGGCAAGCTGACGCCGGGTCTGGCGACCGAATGGCGCTCGGTCTCGCCGACCGTGTGGGAGTTCAAGCTGCGAGAGGGCGTGACCTGGCATGACGGAAAGCCCTTCAGCGCCGACGACGTGGCCTTCACCCTGAAGCGCGCGCTCAACGTGCCCAACAACCTCGGCGGCTTCGCCGGCATCTTGCGGCCGATCGCAAATGTCGAGATCGCCAGCCCGACGTTGCTGCGGATCACCACCGCGACCCCAACGCCCAATTTGCCGAGCGACCTCACCCGCATCGCCATCGTCTCGCGCCATATCGGCGAAAACGCCACGACGGCCGACTACAACAGCGGCAAGGCGTCGGTCGGCACCGGGCCTTTCAAACTGGTGAGCTATACGCCGGGCGAGCGCATCGAGCTCGTCCGCAACGATGCCTGGTGGGGCGATAAAAGCGATTGGGACACGGTGACGCTCCGGCTGATCGGCAATGTCGCGGTGCGCACCGCGGCTCTCCTCGCAGGCGATCTCGACGTCATCGACGCGCCTTCCGCCAGCGACCTGCCGCGTCTGGAAAGCTCACCCCAGGTCAAGGTGGCCTCGGTCGCCGGCCTACGCGTGAACTACGTCGTGCCGATGTTCAAGCCGGCCGCCGATGCGCCTGCAACCACAGACAAAAGCGGCGCGAAGATCGATCCATCGCCCCTGACAAAGCTGAAGGTGCGTGAGGCGCTCTCGATGGCGATCAATCGCACCGGCATTACCGATCGGGTCATGCTGGGCACAGCGACGCCCACCGGCCAGTGGCTTCCCGCCGGCGTGCTCGGCCACGACGCCAAGACCCCGGTTCCGGCCTATGATCCGCAGAAGGCCAAGCAGATCCTGACCGATGCCGGCTACCCCAACGGCTTCAAGCTGACCCTGTCGACCGCAAACGATCGCACGCCCTACAATGTCGAGGTTGCGCAGGCGATCGCCCAGATGTGGAGCCGCGTCGGCATCGAGACGAACATCGATGCGATGCCGTTCAGCGTCTATTCCTCGCGTGGCGCCAGGAATGAGTTCGCGGCCTATATGGGCGGCTGGGGCAATGCCTCGATGGAGGCGACGAGCCTGCTGCGCGACCTCGTCGGCACGAAAAGCCAAGAGACCGGTTGGGGCCTATATAATTGGGGCCTCTATAGCAACGCCAAGCTCGACGCGCTGACCACCGCGATCATCGGCGAGACCGACGAGGCCAAGCGCGAAGCGACGATCGTCGAGACGGTGAAGATCGTGGCCGCCGACCTGCCTATCCTGCCGCTCTATCACTTCAAGAACATCTGGGCGACGAAGAGCACTCTGCGATACGATCCGCGCGTCGACGAAATGACCTTCGCGCTCGACGTCCACAAGGCCAGGAAGTGAGGCGCGACGGCCGCTGCTGCTTCGGAACAGCATCATGAGCATCGTCGAGCAGCGATCCGTGGCGCTCCAGCGCCGCGCTACGGCCGAGATCGGGCGCCTGGCGGCGTTCACGGCCGGCACGGTCGGCGCCGCCGCTCTGCATCTGGAAAGCGGACTGCGTCTGTCGTGGCGCTCCGAAGAGCGCTTCCCGATGGCGAGCACCGTCAAGATGCCGCTGGCACTGGCCGTACTCGACGCGGTGGAGCGCGGCGCGCTGTCCTGGACGGAACTCTACGAGATCGGCGAGGCCGAGATGACTCCGCTCGGATCGATCGGCGAGGAGTTCCCGCATCCGGGAGTGGCCCTCTCGCTCGCGAATCTGCTGGAAACGACGATCATCCGCAGCGACAACACCGCGACCGACGTGCTCTTCCGCCTCGTCGGTGGCCCGACGCGGGTGCGCGCCTATCTCGACGGCATCGGACTCGGTGCGCTCGAGGTCGGCCGGACGATGCGCGAGGCGCTTTGCGTGATGCACGAGATCGACCTGCCTTCCGCCGAAATGTCGATGCGCAGTGCCCTGGCCGATCTGCCGCACGACAAGCTCGCCGCGCGCAGCCGTACCAGCACGAGCGAAGCCGATTATCGCCATGACGAGCGCGACCACGGTACGCCCGATGCAATGCTGGAATTGCTGCGACGGCTCTGGCTGCGCGAGGGCATCGCGGCTGACGGCGCGCAGCGATTGATCGCGATGATGTCACGAACCCGCACCTCGCCAACGCGAATCCGCGCGCGTCTGCCGCACGGCGTCCAGGTGCTGAACAAGACGGGAAGCGGCACGGGCACTGCCAACGATCTCGGCTATCTCGTCTTGCCTGACGACGCCGGCACCGTCGCACTCGTCATCTATATCAAGGGTTCGCCCATGCAGGTCGAGGAGCGCGACCGAGCCATCGCCGACATCTCGCGGCTGATCTGCGACTATTTCCTGCTCGTCGCGCCACGTGCCGGGGAGGTCCGAGGATGACACAAGCGCTTCATAGCGGCCTGCCGGGGCTGTTTCCGGGTGTGCGGAAGACCATGCCGCTGGCGGAGATCGAACCGCTTCTGCGCGAGATCATGGCGGCACAGCCTTTTCCGATGACGCTGGCAGTGGAGGATCTGCGCGACGGTAACCGGATCGGGATCGAGGCCGAACGGCAGGTGCCATCGGCCAGCACGCGCAAGATCGCCTTCATGATGGCAGCTTTCCGAGCGGTCCATGAGGGTCGGCTATCGCTTCACGAACCGGTCAAGGTGGAGGCCCGGCTTCAGGAAGGCGTTCCCTCCGGAACCTTCTACTACATGACGCCGGGACTGACCTTTCCGCTTCGTGACGCGATCCTGCAGATGATCGTGACCAGCGACAATATCTGCACGGCGATCGTCGGCGAGCGTCTGCCGGTCGAGGAGATCATGGCGTTTTGCCGCTCTGTCGGCATGGTCGGCACAGAAATCCGCTTTTCCGTGCCGCCGCGCGAGATGCCTCAGGACGTGTCCTTCGATTTCGTCGCTTCGACGACGGCGGCCGATCAAGTCGTCCTGCTGCGGCTTATCCTCGACGGCAGCACGGGCGACGAAGCTGCTCTCGGCAGGCTCGGATGCTCCGCCGAGCTCTGCCGCCTCGCGCTCGACTTCATGAGCTGGCAGGCCTACCGCACCATGATCCCGCTGTTGCTGCCGAATGGCGCGCGCGTTTGCCACAAAACCGGCACCGGGCGAAATGGCAAGATGGATGCGGGCATCGTCTATCGCGACGGGGCGCCGCTCTTCTCGATGGCGGCCTACGCCTACGACCTCGCACCCACCCTGCCCGACAGCATGCCCGGCTATGCCTCCGCGATGCTGGCGATCGGGCGCCTGTCGCGACAATGCTGGGACGCTTTGGCCTGAACCCTACGAGGCTAAAGCACACGGCCGGCTTCGATCCGTGATAAAACTCGCTGAAACTGGTGGACGGCACCTAGCTTCGGCTATCCAAGCCCCATCAGTGCATTCGCGCCCGGATATGGGCTGGAGCGATCATCCGTGAATTTGATATACTTTTCAGCGTTCAGAGCCGTCATGCTGACAGGCACCGTGAGCGCTGCCGCGGAGCTGCTGGGGCGGAGCCAGCCTGCCGTCAGCCGGCTGCTGGACAAGCTCGAGGCCGAACTCGGCGTCAGCCTGTTCGAGCGTCGCCGCGGGCTTGTCACGCCGACATCCGTCGCGCGCCTGCTGCTCGACGAGATCGAGCGCGCCTATGTTTCCCTCGATTCCCTGAGGAGTTTTGCGGCCCGCGTGGCGGAGGGTGAAAGCAGCCGTATCGACGCCGCCGTCATGCCGGCCATGGGCCTCTGTTTCGTGCCCCAGCTTCTGGCAAAATTCCAAGAAGGCTGGCCGAAGACGAAGGTGCTGCTGCATGTCACGGTGTCGGCGCGCGTCGAGGAGTGGGCCGCTTCGCAGCAGATCGACTTCGGCCTGGCGGAGACCCCTTTCAGACGCTCGGGCTTCCGCATCGAGCCATTCAGCGAAACCCCTTATGTCGCTGCGGTTCCGGCCGGTCATCCGCTTGCGGACAAGGCGTGGATCGAGCCCGCCGACCTCAAAGCGGTGCCATTCATCTCCTGGGCTTCTGTGACATCGGGCGGGCAACTGGTCGCCCAGGCCTTTCGCTCCTCGGGCGTGGCCTATGAGCCCGCTTACGAAACGACCGTTTCCCTAACCGTGCACCAGCTCGTGAAACGCGGTGTCGGCATCGGCCTCATCGATCCTTACACCGCCGTGTTCGAAGCCGACGAGCGGGTGCGCATCATTCCCTTTACACCGACGATCCCCTTCAACGTGGCGCTGCTGCGCCCGGAGGCACGACCTCCAAGCCGGGCGGTCGACGACCTGCTCGACATGATGGCGAGCGAGCGTGACGCCGCGTTGCGGCAACTGCCTTGAGCCCTTTCGCTTCCTGACTTAGCCGCGTTGCGGCCTGACCCCCGTCCCGGCAGGCCGGATGCGACGAACGCCGGCTCACGATGATCGCAGCAGAATCCGCCGCTCTGCTTCGCGGTCACGTCGAGACCTGCGATCCGGTATAGGAATCTCGCATAACGGTCGCCGAAAATTCTATTTGGAGTATTTCGAAGTCGACGCTTAACTCTGCCATCGATCTCTCGCGGAGCGGCATTCCTGGAGATGGCCAAGGCAACCGAAAGCGCGAACGCCTTCGACGTCGTCATCATCGGCGGGGGCATCAACGGGACGAGCGCGGCCCGCGCACTGACGTCTGCCGGATACACCGTGTTGCTGGCGGAAAAGGCCGACCTTGCCGGCGGTGCGTCCAGCCGCTCCTCCCGGATCCTGCATTGCGGGCTGCGGTATTTCGAGACCCGGCACCCGGTCAGGACGTTCGCCCGCTCGCCGCAGCGATTGCTCGGCGCGATGAAGATGGCCAAGGCGGCGATGGAGTCACGCGAGGAACTGGTCCGTCTCAGGCCGGATCTCTGCCGGCCGTTCACGATGTGCTTTCCCCTCTATCGGCGCGACGACATCCGAAGCTGGCATCTCGACCTTGGCTTCGCGCTTCTGAAACGCCTCGGGCCCTCCGCCCTGCCGCTCGACTATCGGCGGGTCCGGCACGAACGTGTATCGGAGATCCCCTTCGTCGCTGACCTGCGCGATCGAGAGCAGCTCACATCCGTCGCGACCTATTGCGAATACATGATCGACTGGCCGGACCGTATCTGCGTCGACAACGCGCTCGCGGCGGAGCGCAACGGCGCGACCCTGCGGCTGTTCACCCAAGCCGCGCTGCGAGAACGCGCTACCGACGGGGGCTGGCTCGTCGACCTCTCGGAACGCTCGGGACGGACCGAGACGATCCAGGCCAGGATGGTCCTGAACCTCGCCGGCACCTGGATTGACGATATCCGCCCAGACGGAGCGCCGACCGACCGGCCTTTGGTGCGCGGAACCAAGGGCTCGCACATCGTCGTAAAGCTGCCCGAGCGCTACCGGGGCTTCGGCATCGCGACGCTGCATCGCGGCGGCATGCCGTTCTATTGCTTGCCTATCGAGGGGGACTGGTTCTTCTTCGGGCCCACCGAGACACCCTTCGACGAGGATGCGGATCGGGCTCGGCCAACGGCCGATGACATCGATTTTCTTCTGTCGGAGGCCAATCATCTTCTTCCCGGCCTGTCTCTGGCGAGAAAGGATGTCGGGTTCAGCTGGGCCGGCGTGCGCCCGCTGACATTCGATGCCGCCCTACCCATGGGCCGTCGGACGCGCGAAATCCACGACCTTGCCGACAGGGGGATGCCGGGCGTACTCGCGATGACGGCAGGCCCGGTGCAGAGCCATCCGAGCGCCGCGCGCGATCTTGTCGCGGCCATATCCAGCCGGCTGCAGCCATCGCGATCGGCCGCAGTGGACACCGGTCCTGTCAAGGATCGGGCCATGGTGAACGGCGGTCTGGACGATGTCGCCGCCTACAGGCAGGCCGTGCGCGACGAGCACGCACGCGATCTGCCCGGAATCCTCTACACGCGCACCGGCCGTGCCTGGGGCCGGCATGTGGAGCCCGAGTTCGTCGCCGATGCCGCCCGCTCCGTGTCCGACCTCCTGGGCTGGAATGCCTCACGCGCGGCTGCCGAGGTCGAGGCCTTCCTGAAGCATCAGGACAATCATTTTCCAAAGGGAAAATCGGCCTGAATACGGTCGGCAAGAAGCAAAAAAGGGGAACACCATGTCATCGCCACGCCTGTCTAAATACCTCGGAGCCGTCCTGGGACTGGCTGTGGCCCTCGCGGCGACAACGCCGACGCGGGCGGCGGAAGGGCGGCTCAAGGAGGTTCTCGATCGCGGAACCGTCAGGGTCGGTGTTCAGGGAGCCTTCAAGCCGTGGTCTTACCCGGCTCCGGACGGAACGCTGCAGGGCATCGAAGTCGACCTCGGCAAGAGCGTCGCCGACGCGCTCGGCGTCAAATTCGAGCCTGTCGTGATCACCTCCGCCAATCGCATGCAAATGCTGCAGCAGGGCAAGATCGATCTGATTCTCGGCGGCATGTACGACACCGCCGAACGGCGTAAGATCGTCGGCGTCATCGAGCCCGCCTACTGGACGTCCGGCCCGAGCATGCTCGCCAAGAAGGGCGTCATAAAGGACTGGAAGGACATCGCGAACAAGCCTGTCTGCGGCAAGCAGGGCAACGCCTACAACAAGCAGATCGAGACCGATCTGAAGGCCAGGCTCACGGCATTCGCAGGGAATACCGAGGGCAAGGAAGCGCTGCGGACCGGGAAATGCATCGCCTGGATCTATGACGACGTCAGCATCATGGCCGATCTCGAAGCGCCCGAATGGCAGGATTACGAGATGCCGGTCTCGGCGCTCTATAACAATCCCTGGGCGGCGGCGGTGCCGATCGAGGAATTGAACAAGGGTTGGGGCTCCTTCGTCACCGGCATGGCCTATCGCTGGCAGAGCGAGGGCAAGCTGATCGAGCTGGCCAAAAAATGGAATGTGAAGCCCGGCGACTGGTTCACCGAACAGCAGCAGAAGCTGCGTTGGGATACGACCTATCTCAACCCGAAGAACTGAACGATGCCTGTTCAGACCCGTTCCGTGGGTAATCGCCTCTCATGCTAGATTTCATCGGACCGTATTTCCGGAGGCTTTACGAGACGACGGGGCTGAACTTCAACGTGTTCTACGACCGGTATGAGTTCGATCGCTTCGTCACCGGCGCGGGCAACTCGCTCCAGCTTATCTTCTGGACGTTGTTGCTATCGCTGGTGATCGGCGTTCTGGGCGCCTGGGCTCAGAACGCCAGAAGCCGCTTCGTGCGGGTTGCGATGGACGCCTACATCCAGGCGTTCCGCAATACGCCGCCGATGATCCAGCTTCTGTTCTTCTTTTTCGGCCTTGGAACGCTCGTGCCCGCCGTCGACATGGGCGGATACTCCCAGCCCATCGTCTCGGCCTATGGCTGGGCGATCCTCTCGCTCGGCGTCTTCGGGGGCGCGTTCAACGTCGAGATTTTTCGCTCGGGACTGGAAGCCGTGCCCGAATCCACGCTAGAGGCCGCCGAAAGCCTCTGTTTCTCGCGCTGGCAGACCTATCTCCATATCACCTTGCCGCTCTCGTTCCGGATCAGCCTGCCGGCTCTGACGAACAATCTGGTCAGTCTGGCCAAGACCACATCGCTGGCCTACGTCATCGCCGTACCGGAGATGACCTACGTCCTGAACCAGGTTTGGTCGGACAACGTCAACGTCCCCGAGATGATGCTCCTGCTGTTCCTGTTCTACATCATCGTGGTGACGGTGCTGGCGGGAGTGCTGCATTTCATCGAGCGCCGGGCCGCCCTGCCAGGATATGGCCAATGACGGGGCGCGCTTTCGTCATCGACAAGGACCGCCTGTCACCGTCGCGGCCGCTGGCCATGCTGAGTTGGCGGTACGGCGTCTGCCTGCTCGCCGCCTTCACGGCCTCACTCGCGTCCGCCTGGGCCCAGTCCGCCCCGCCGGGGCGTGCGTCCGCCATCGAGACCCTGGGGATCTGGCTTGCCTTCATTCTGCGGGGGTTCGCGCTGAATCTGGCGATGAGCTTCGTCGCGATGGCGCTGGCCACGCTTCTCGGTTTCGCCTTGGGACTGATGCAGATCAGCGTTCTTGCGACGGTGCGCACGCCGTCGCGTTTCGTCACACATCTGTTGCGCAATTCGCCCTGGCTCGTGATCCTTTTCGCGATCATGTACCTGTTGCCGAACGAGCTTCGGCTGCCCGGCGGGGCCAGGTTGCCGCTGCCGGACTGGATCAAGGCCGTGGTCGCCTTCGCCCTGCCCGTGATGGGGAACATCAGCGAGATCGTCCGCGGCGCGGTGCATTCCATTCCTACCGGGCAGTGGGAATCGGCAGAGGGACTGGGTTTCACCCGCTCGCAGACGCTGCGCTGGGTCATCCTGCCGCAATGCGTCCGTCGTGCCATTCCGCCGTGGATGAATTGGTACGCGCTTCTCACGCTGTCGACGCCGATGGCTTCGATCTTCAGCGTGCACGAGGCGGTGGCGAACGCGCAGGCGGGCATGGAGGCGGCGGGCGCCCGGCCGGATCTGCTCTTCCCGTTCTACCTGTTCCTGTTGTGCCTCTTTTTTGCGTACATTTATCCGATCGCGCTCCTGACACGGAGACTGGAGCGTCGCTATGTCGCCTGAAACCAATCCTGCCGCTGATCCCCGGACGCAGCTCCGGGAGCCGATCGTCTCATTGAAGGACGTCCACAAATCCTTCGGCGCTTTGAAGGTCATCAAGGGGATCAGCCTCGATATCGGCAAGGGCGAGGTCGTCTGCATCATCGGCCCGTCCGGCTCGGGTAAATCGACCCTGATCCGCTGCATCAACGGCTTGAGCCCGATCCAGCATGGCTCGATCACGGTCGGTGGACGCGAGGTGAACGATCCCCGGCTGGACAAGCTGGCCCTGCGCCGGAAGGTCGGCATCGTCTTCCAGCAGTACAACCTCTTCCCGCACAAGACCGCGCTCGAAAATGTCATGATGGCGCCGCTCAAGGTTCTGCGGGAGCCGAAGGCCGAGGTCGGGCGGCGCGCCCGCGCGCTGATCGCGAAAGTGCGGCTGACCGGCAAGGAGGATGCCTATCCGGGGCAGTTGTCGGGCGGCCAGCAGCAGCGTGTCGCGATCGCGCGCAGTCTCGCGATGCGTCCTGACGTGATGCTCTTCGACGAGGTCACCGCCGCGCTGGACCCCGAGACGGTCAAGGAAGTGCTGGCGACGATCAAGGAACTCGCAGCCGATGGCATGACCTGCATTCTCGTCACGCACGAGATGGGCTTCGCGCGCGAAGTCGCCGACCACATCTATTTCACCGACAATGGCGTGATCGTCGAGCACGGTCCGCCGCAGGAGTTCTTCACCAGCGCCAAGGATCCGCGGACAAGGCAGTTCCTGAGCCAAGTCCTCTAACGACCCGACCGCGCGATAAGAGCGCGAAACCACTCACCATCACCGACAGCAACCGCCCGAACCTCCGTTCGGGCGAACGATAGAACTCGACCCCTTCCCGGAGGCAGACATGTATCGGCCCGACCCAGCGATCGTCGCAAAAGACCCCCTGTTGCAGCCGCTGACGATCAAGCGCCTCACCATTCGCAACCGGATCATGAGCACCAGCCACGCCTGCGGGCTGGAGCGGAACGGAATGCCGGACGACGCCTATCAAAGCTATCACGAGGCCAAAGCCAAAGGTGGCATCGGCCTGTCGATGTTCGGCGGCTCGTCCAATGTCGATATCGATTCACCCAATATCTTCCGCCAGCTCAATGTCGGCACCGACGAGATCATCCCTCATCTTCAGAGGTTTGCGGAAAGGATGCATCGGCAGGGCGCGGCCCTGATGTGTCAGATCTCGCATCTCGGGCGTCGCGGCGATCCCTATGGCGGCGACCGGCTGCCGACGATCGGCCCCTCCCCCATCCGCGAGACCGCTCATCGCAGCATTCCCAAGGAAATGGACGAGTACGATATCGACCGTGTGGTGAAGGCTTTCGCCGCGGCGGCGGCGCGCTGCAAGGAGGGCGGGCTCGATGGCATCGAGACGATGGCAGGCGGCCATCTGATCGGCCAGTTCCTCTCGCCCGACACCAACCGGAGAACCGACCGCTTCGGCGGTTCGCTGGAAAACCGCTGCCGCTTCGCCCTGATGGTGCATGAGGCGATCCGAAAGGCGGTCGGTGACGATTTCATCGTCGGGATGCGGTTCACCATCGACGACGGTCCCGACAGCGCCCTGCGGCTCGATGAGGGAATCCGCATCGCCCATATCCTGAAGGATGCCGGCGCTGTCGACGTCTTCAATGCGATCTACGGCACGATGGAAAACGTGCCGGCCCTGGCCAAGTACAATATGCCGGGTATGGGGACCCCGCTTGCCCCCTGGGTCGAACCCGTCGGCGTCTTCCGGCATGAGATCGGCCTGCCCGTCTTCCATGCCGCGCGGATCGCAGACCTGGCATCAGCGCGCTACGCCGTGCGCGATGGCAAGGTCGATATGGCGGGCATGACACGGGCCCAGATCGCAGACCCTTACATCGTCGCCAAGCTCGCGAGCGGGCGGGCGGACGAGATCAGGCCATGCGTCGGCGCGACCCATTGCCAGTCGCAGCACCGCCCGTCCTGCCTGCACAATCCTGTCACGGGCCGGGAACTCACGCTGAAGCACGAGATTCCGAAGACTACGGGCCCGGTGCGCAAGGTCGTGGTGATCGGCGGCGGTCCGGCCGGCCTCGAAGCCGCGCGGGTCAGCGCGGAGCGTGGGCACGTCGTCTCGCTCTACGAGGCAGCCGCCGCATTCGGCGGGCAGGTTCTGGTCGGCGCGACCGGCTCCTGGCGGCGCGACCTCAAGGGCATCGTCGAGTGGCGCATTTCGGAACTTGAACGGCTAGGCGTCGGCCTTCATGCCAACGCCTATATGGAAGAGGACGATATCTGCGGGTTGGCGGCCGATGTCGTCATCATGGCGACGGGCGGGCTGCCTATGGTCGACATTGGCGACGGAGCGGAGCTCTGCACCAATAGCTGGGATGTGCTGAACGGCCAGGTCGCTCTCTCGGGCGATGCCCTGATTTTCGACGGCACGGGGCGGCATCCCGGCCCTTTGGTAGCGGAACGGGCGGCTGAGGCCGGCGTAGGGATTACCTACGCCTCTATCGACGCGATGTTGGGCGAGGAGCTGACCTACGCCGAGCGCGTCCGCTGGAAGCAGATTTTCCTCAAATACGGCATTCGGCCGATCGGGGAAACGCGGCTTTTGTCGGTCGAGCGAAGCGACAACCGGCTGCTCGCGAGGCTCGTCAGCGACCTGTCGCGCGAGGTCACGACCGTCATGGTGGACCATGTCGTGGTCGAGCAGGGCTCCTTGCCGATGGCGGAGGTCTATGAAGGCCTGCGGGCACGATCGAGCAATGCTGGCGTGACCGACCTCGGGGCGATGGTGAGGGCCACGCCGCAGCCGCGCGGCGGGACCGAGGGTTTCGAGCTGCACCGCATCGGCGACGCCGTCGCCAGCCGGAACATCCATTCGGCGATGCTGGATGCCCTGCGGATCTGCAGCGCGCTATGAAATCCCAGCCCCGCCCGTCACCGGCCAATCCGGTCCAGGAGCTGATACCAGCCCGCCACCGTGCGCACGGCCGGCTCGCGCAGAAAATAGAACGGGATCGGCTCAGGCTTGTCGCGCCGCATCAAAGCGAGATCGACCGGCTCGCCCAGCAGCAGGTCGAGAACGCGTCGGCCCAGATAGCTCGCCATCGCGATGCCAGCGCCGTTGTAGCCAAGCGCGAATGCGGTCCGGTCATCGGACAGGCCGATCTGAGGCAGGCTGTCCATCGTCATGGCGACGAGGCCGGACCAGCGATGCGTGAACGCGGCATCGGCAAGTTGCGGGAAGATTTCCTTCACCGCTGCTTCGAGAGATGCGAAGGCAGCGGCGGAGTCGCTTTTGCCGAAGGCGCCGCGGCCGCCGAAGAGCATCCTGTCGTCGATGCGGCGAAACCAGCGCATCATACGCCGCGTCTCGCTGTAGCTTCGCCCGCTACGCATCAGCGTGGCGAATGTCTCGACCGGAAGCGGCTCGGTCGCGACCATTGCGCTCCTGAACGGGATGACGGCCCTGCGGACCCCTGCCGTCGCCGGAGACAGGTCGGAATAGCCGTTGGTAGCAATGACCAGGCGCTTCGCGTGAACCACGCCATGCGCCGTGACGACGTCGATCCCGCCGGCCTTGGTCTCGACACGCTCCGCCAGCGAGCCCTCATAGATCTTGCCGCCCCCCTCGCGGACAGCACGCGCGAGTCCGCGCGCGTAGTTCAGCGGGTGAAGGACGCCGGCATGGCTGTTAAGGACCGCGCCGACGAACGCGCCGCTGCCGGTTTCGTGCTGCGTCTCGTTGGAACCGAGGATCCGAAGGCTGGTGTCGCCGAAGGTCTCGATCGCGATCTTGGCCTCGGCGGAGAGCCCTGCCAGGGCATTCGCGTTGTGCGCGCAGCGCAAATTGCCGCTGATCGCGAGCCTGGCCGCACCGATGTCATACCTCTCGACATTGCGTTCGACGCAGTCCATCGCGTCATGCGCGATCCGGTTCATGCGTTTTGCAACATCCACGCCGTGACGTTTCGCCATGTCGCTTAGCGAGACGCGATATTTGGTCGAGACCACGCCGCCATTGCGGCCCGAAGCGCCGAAGCCGATGTCGCCCGCCTCGATCACAACGGGGGCGAGGCCCCTCTCGATGGCGCGCAGAGCGGCTGAAAGCCCGGTATATCCAGCCCCGATGATCGCCACATCGGCGGAAACGGCCTCCGCGAGCGGATTTCGCGCGGGGGCTTCGGTTGCGGTTTCCCGCCAGAGCGAGAGCGGGGGCGTCATGTCGGGCATGGGCGTCGCTTCGAAGTCCGCCTCAGCCGCGCTCGACCGAATCGGCCAGTTCGCCAAGGGTCGCAAAGTGGAAGTCCGGCGTGGTGACGAGCTTCGGAACGGGGGTTCCGCCGAAGCCCTTCAGACCCTTGCGACGTTCGATCCAGCAGACTTTGTATCCGAGTTCCCGCGCAGCGCCGATGTCGTGATACTGGCTCTGGGCGACGTGCAGGATTTCGTCCTGCTTGAAGCCGTGCGCGGACTGCCGGCCGAGATTGTAGAAGAAGAAGCGCGGATCAGGCTTCGCGACGCCGACCTCGTCGAGCGTGACGCTGTCGTGGAACGGCAAGCCCAGCTTGTTGGCGCAATTGGTGAAGGCGACACGGTCGTAATTTGTCATCGCCACCAGGCGGAACTTGCGCCGGAGCCGCTTGAGGGCCTCGGCGGAGTCCGGAAAGGCGGGCGCGTTGAAGAACATCCGGAAATAGCAGTCGCCGGCCGCACCATCGGCGGGCAGGCCCAGCGTCTTGGCGGCAGCAAGGTAGACATCCCGCATCACGGCGCTGGCCGGGCCGGAGAACTGCTCGCGGGCGGAGAGATAGGCGGCGAAGATCTCGTCCTCGCTCAGTTTTGCCGCTGCCTCGCCGCCGGCCGCGCGAAACCCGTCGAGGATTCCTTTCTCGAAATCGATGCAGGTTCCGACGATGTCGAAGGTCAACACCTTGAAGTCA
Organism: Allobosea sp. P5_A5; assembly: GCF_056400625.1. Classification (NCBI taxonomy): domain Bacteria; kingdom Pseudomonadati; phylum Pseudomonadota; class Alphaproteobacteria; order Hyphomicrobiales; family Alloboseaceae; genus Allobosea; species Allobosea sp. P5_A5. Next base: position 106,007 of record NZ_JBFUKY010000004.1, on the reverse strand, counting down.
GCGAACGACATGTCTTGCGCCTTTGCCTCTTTGTTGCCGAGCGCGCCATCGCACCGGCACCGCCTGAAGATTTCGGCCAACCGGCTGCGTTCGGCAATGCGCTAAATAGTCAACGCGGAGGTTACATTCTGTAATGTCGCAACTCAGACGGCTGCTGCCTTCCCTCAACACGCTCGTTGCGTTCGAGGCCGTTGTCCGGTGCGGCAACTTCGCCAAGGCGGCGGAAACCTTGGGGGTGACGAGCCCCGCCGTCAGCCGCACCATCGGCCGTCTCGAATGCCACCTCGGGATACCGCTGTTTCAGCGGACGCCGAGAGGCGCGGTTTTGACGCATGATGGGCGCGATCTTTTCACCGGCATCTCCAACGGCTTTCGCGAGATCGAGGACACCGTCGAAAAGCTCATCGGCCGACGCCGCTCTCCCCGCAGACCGATCGTGTTGTCGGTTTCGTCGGGCTTGGCGACGCATTGGTTCATGCCGCGTCTCGAACGTTTCCAAAACCGCTTTCCCGGAGAGGAGATCGAGTTCCAACTCATCAATGGCCCGCTGGAAGGTCCGGTCGACGGGATCGACATCGCGATGCGGTTCGACCCTCAGGCGAGCGCGAACACCTGCGTCTATCCTTTGATGTACGAGGTGCTGCTGCCGGTTTGCTCCGAGCTCTATCAAGGAGCCCGCACCGAAGCGGACACGCTGTTGCCTGCTGCCGCCCGGATGATCTCGCTCAGCAACTCGCAGTTTCAGTGGCACCAGCTGTTCTCGTCTGACTTCACGCGAACACGGGAGAGCGAAATCCAGCTCACCGACTACAGTCTGGTGGTTCAGGCCGCTCTGGTGGGACAGGGCATGGCGGTCGGCTGGTTCAACGTCATATCCGGCATATTGGCTTCCGGCGCGCTGGTGCCGGCGCTCCCGCAGGTGATCGCGACCGGGCGCCGCTGCGACCTGGTTTTACCCAAAAATCCGCATTCCCCCATCGTAACCGAAATCTGCGACTGGCTGGTGCAGGAATTCCAGAACGATATCGCGCGCATCCGCGTGCTTTATCCCATTGTGGGGGAGCAGCTGGAGCGGGCCGTTTTCTGACCTCATCAGCACGCGACGCCGCGCCGACGTCCGCCTTACGGCCTAGCTCGCACGCGCGTCGCCTACTTAGTTGCCGCCGCTCATCAGCGCCCTTGCCACCAGGCGCGCGGAGCGATGCTCCGGCTGGTAGCGGATCTCGATGAGACGCCGGGACATACCGACGGGCAGCACGGCGATCAGGACGTGGAATAGCGAAAGGGCCAGCTTGCGCTTCAGAGAGAAATAGTCCCTGCCGATCACTCCGATGAGCCTCGGGAGCTGCAGAAAGCGATCCACGCGGCGCTCGATCGAGGCCAGGACCGATTTCTTCTCCAGGTAGAAAAATGTCCGCTCGACATCGATCCGCTGCGGCTTTGCCCCCTTGGACACGACCCGATTGAGGTGATCGATGAGGTGCCTGAAGCGCCGCATGTGCTGTTCGATCCGAGCGGTATCGACCGTGCGCCCGACCCCCGACATGTTGCGATCATGCACGCGGTAGAGGCCGAGCTCCTGCGGGAGCGAGACGATGTCTCCGAAAAATGGCGCCGCAAGGAGGATGATCCCGTCGACGGCGTCGTCATACTCGGCATCGCGTAGCAATTCGCAGAGGTCGCGCCTGAAAACATTGCCGGAGGTCGGGGGGCTGACATAGACGCCCGTCTTGCGAACACGCTCCGGGAGATCACCCGTCGCGCGGATCAGATCGGGCTCGGGCACGGCGGAGCCCAGGCGGTTGTTGTTGCTGTCAATCCGGCTGAGACAGAACTGTAGCTTGGCCGTCGACGGCCGCAGGTGCGGTATGATCGCGTCGAGCGCGCCCGGGCTTAATTCGTCGTCGGCGTCCAGGAACAAGATGAAAGGCGCTGTCGTCCGATCGACGCCATACAGGCACGCGCGGCGCTGACCCCCGTTCTCGGTGCGATACGCCGTGACACCCGTGCCGCGGATGACGTCCCACGATGCGTCGGTCGAGCCATCATCGACCACGATCAGTTCGCAGTCGTCGCGGCCTTGCGCGAGCACGCTGCAAATCGCGCGCTCGACATACTCCGCGTAGTTGAAGCAGTTGACGATCACCGCGAGCTTGAAGGTCGAGCCGGTCATTCGCCCTCCGCTAAGGCATGGGCCACGTGCCCCTCGCCGATGGCAGGGCACGACGACACGGCGGCGAAGTGCCGCTTGGCGCGGACATTGCAAGAGCCATACCGGGCCGAGCTGCGGCTCCGGATGGTCGAGCCGCGATGCCGGGCAGGAAGACGAAGGTCCTTTATATTGTCCCGCCGACGCCGTCATTTGCGGGCATCGAGCGCGTGACGGACTCGATCTGCTCCGCGCTGGCGACCGAATACCAGCGCGATCTCGACATGTCCGTCCTCTACACATCGTCCTTCGAGCAGATCGTCGGCCAGCCGCGGCCCTATGACGTCATTCTAAGTTTCTCAACGGGTCGGCTCGACCTGTTGCGACGGGTCCGGACGGTCGTCGCCGATGGTCGGTTCGACCTCGTCGTGGTTCCTCAGGTCGAGCCCACGGCCGTCTTCTGGCTTGCCTGCCTCGGCATCAGGCGGCGTTTCATCCTTTATCTGCATGGCAACCCCAGGCTCGAGCGGCGATCCTTCAAGGCTAGCCTCCTGTTCCACGCCATGCGTTTTCTGGTGCTGCCACGGCTGGCGCGCGTCTTCGGCACGTCGCCGCGCCAGCTCGGCGCCTTCCGCGCGGACTATCCCAGCAAGGTCGAGCATGTCTGGGTGCCGAACCCGGTGCGCTCCTTTCCGACGCTCGAGCCTGCGGATTTCCCTGCGGCGGATCGGCCTATCCGGTTCGTGACGGTCGGTCGCTTCGCGTATCAGAAGGGATACGACATCCTTCTGCGTGCCTTCGCCATGTTCTGCGAGATTCGGGGGGACGCCGAACTTGCTCTCGTCGGCTATGGCGAGGAGGAGCCGGCTATCCGCGCCTTGATCGAAGAACTCGGCCTTGGCGGGCGGGTGACGATCGAACACTATCCCGACAGCCCGGTTCTGCCGCTCTCGCGAAGCGACGTTTATCTTTCGGGCGCGCGCTGGGAAGGCTGGTCGCTGGCCATTTGCGAGGCGCTGCGAGTCGGCCTGCCGGTCGTCGCGTTCGATTGCGAGTTTGGGCCAAGCGACATCCTCGTCGACGAGCGGCTCGGCCGGCTGGTTCCGCTAGGGGATCTGGCGGGGTTCGTCGCCGCGATGATGTATTACTCCGACAATATCGGGGCAGAGCGACGCCACGCACCCTATCGCGCCGATTACATCGACCGTTTCAGTCTCGAACATGTCGTACATGCTCATGCGCAAGCCTTGCTCGCTGCCGGCGGGCGGGTCGAGCCCCGGTCGCTTCCCGCCCGAGACAGCCGGAGCGCCACGCCAGCCCGTAGCTTGTCGGGACCACAGCCTACGGCCGAAATCGCTTCATAGAGACGCTCGCCTTGGCCGACGTAGACGTCTCGCGGAGCAGCGTCCGAAAGCCCCCTAAGGCACCTATGCGAGGTGCATCACCCAGCCTGAAACGTGGAAAGGCGCCGTATCGCTGCCATCCGCCCTCGAATCTGGCGCAGGCGACGGGAGAGCCATCCAGCCGGCCTTGCCTCGTCTCGCAAGGCGCGTCCAAAGTCCGAATCGTCGATCGCGGTTCGCCAGCCAGCGATCATTGATTTTTGCTCCCGCAGCGCCTCGAGCCGATGGAATGCGGCCATCATCTGGGCCTCGGCCTCGATCAGCATCGCCTCGTCAGCCGGTTCGCGCTCGAAAAAGATGCCGTCTTCATTACCCAGCAATCCGGCCGTGCGCGCGCGAGACTCGTCCAGCCTGCGCGATAATCCGGCGCATTCGCGCTCGATGCCGGCAAGCGCCCGCTCGATCTGTCGATGAAGCGGCCCGAGCCTTTCGAGATCGTTCAGGCGGTCGCGACCCGAATTCCGAAACCGGGCAGTCGGCGTCATCACCCTGTCTCCCATCGCAACGGCGTGCAGAGGTTCGAGGCGCGAACTACGCGAACCGCCATTGCGGAATGGTCAGCAATTCATGTGCCAGATATCGCTTACGCGGGTCAGCGCGGCCGGCGTGGTTCCATGTCGAGGACGCCGCGCGAGCGTTCCTCGACGCCCGGTGCGCCCGCGACGCCGCGAACGGCGCGTGACTTGAACATGGCGGAGAGCACCGCGCAGACGGCGACGGAAGCGCTGGCAACGACCGCGCTGGCGATCAACGCAACCAGCAGGCCATACGACCACATCGACCACAGAGTCAGAACGCCGGTGACGATCGCAGCCAGGAAGAAGACGATCAGCATGACCTGGTGCTTTCGCGGCTCGCTATCGGCCCATGACTATAGCTTCCCTCCGCTGCCCGAGAAAGGCTTCCGGCGCGCGCGAGATATCCCCGACGCTGACCCCTTATGGTTAAGGCCGCCCTAATGGCGGGGCCAAACTTGGCAACGGACTTGCTAGGCGGTTGCCCGAGTGGTCCGCCGAGGAGTGTTTCGTGAGATATCGCGCCCTCTCTAACTGCCCTGCCCGCAGCCGTATCCAAGCGGCGTCCCGCGCGCTGGCCGTCATGGCCGCGCTGCTCTTCGGCGCGCCTGACGTGAACGCCAGCGGATTCGAGTATCGGGTGGCGGCTCAGGACCGGTTGAGGATCAAGGTCTCGGAATGGCGGCCCAACTCGCGAGACCTGTTCGAATGGTCGGCGCTCAGCGGCGAATTCGCGGTCAGCTCAACCGGCATGCTCTCTTTGCCCGTGGTCGGTACATTCTCGGTTGATGGAAAACAGCCGGCCGAAATCGCAGCGCTGATCTCGGAAAGGCTGAAGGGAACGGCCGGGCTCGTCAATGCGCCGACCGCCGCGGTCGAGATTGCCCAATACCGGCCAATCTACGTTATGGGTGCCGTCGAAAAGCCCGGCGAATACGCGTTTCGGCCGACGATGACCGCGCTGCAGGCGGTCGCGATCGCCGGCGGGTTCCAGCGCATGGAGCTGGCGCTTGGTCGGTTCGAGCGCGAAACGATCATCGCCGAAGGTGAAATTCGTGTTCAACAGACGCAGTTGCTCGCTTGGCAGGTGCGTCGCGACAGGCTCTTGGCCGAGGCCAGCCAGGCCGACGCGATCACCTTCTCCGAGGACGTGCGCCGGAGCGTTGAAGACGGCGCTGCCCAGGCGATCCGCGAGGAAAACGCGCTGTTCACATCGCGCCGCAAGGCCGTCCGCTCCCAAATCGAGCTTCTGCAGCAATCGCGCGCCCTTCTCGAGGAAGAACTGCGCGCGCTTGCTGCGAAGGCCGACACCCAGCAGCGCCAGCGCGATCTGATCCGCCGCGAACTGAACAATATCAACAGCCTGATCAGCAGAGGCCTCGCCGTCAATCCGCGCCAGCTCGCGGTGGAGCAGAACCTGGCGCAAGCAGAGAGCCAGGCGCTCGACCTGACCCTCGCGACGGCGCGGGCGAAACAGGAGATCAGCCGGGTCGAGCGGACGCAGGCCGACCTGCTGAACCAACGCGAGATCGATATCGGCCGTGAATTGCGCGAAACGCAGCTTTCCCTCCGGCAGACCGACGATCGGATCGCGGCGCTGCGCGCGCTCGTTCACGAGTCGACCGCGCTGGCGCCTAAACTGCAGAACCAGCAGCAAAAACAGCTTTCGCGCATGAGCTTCAGCGTGCAGCGGCGCGAGGGCGAAGCGGTCACCGAGCTCGCGATGGAGGAGAGCTCGCCGATCCTGCCCGGCGACATCGTCAGGGTCGAGCGCGCCCCGCTGCAAAAGATCATCTCCACCCTAACCTCGGCAAGCGCAGCCGGCGTTCAGAACTGAGAATCCGCGAACAGTCTTCGGCCAACCGCCTGCGTATTGGATTCCCCTCGTCCACAAGAAGGCTTGCCATGCTGGCACTCGGACGACCTGCCCGTATTTTCCTTGCCGACGAACACCCGATCTTCCTGGCAGGGTTGCGATTTTGCCTGGCTGAGCAGGCCCAGATCGACATCGTCGGAGAGGTGCACTCGTCGGCCCAGCTTGCCCTCGTCATCGGGCAGGCCGCTCCCGATGTCGCCGTCGTCAGCGAGCATTTCCACGGCTTCCCGGTCGCCGAAGGCCTGCTGGCAGAGCTCCCGTCGCTGCGGATCCTCGTCATTGCCGACGAGCCCGATATCGCGCGCGCCAACCGTCTCCTGGCCTTGGGCGCACGTGGTTATGTTCCAAAGCAGTCATCCGGATCGGTCATATGCAAGGCAATCGCCACGGTCTTCCGTGGCGGATGCTTCCTGCATTCCGCGGATACCGCTCCGGTCCCGGCTGGACGGCGCCGGGGATCGGTCCTGACCGAGCGTGAGCAGGACGTCTTCAGGTTGATCGCCTTCGGGTTCAGTATCCGCGAAGCGGCAGAACGGATCGGCATCACCACGAAATCAGCGGAAACATACAAGGTCCGCGCCAGCAGCAAGCTTTGCATCAATAGCCGCCAGCAGATCGTCCGTTACGCCATCACGCAAGGATGGCTTCGGTAACAAAGACAAGCCAGTTCTTGTCGTCGACCCTATTTCGATGATGTCAGCTTGGCTCTCCTGCGCCTCCCCGCTTTTCGACGAGATGGGCTCCGCATAGAACGCCAGCATATCTGGATGCTGCAAAAAGGAGCGAATTGAGGCCGATCCTGTCAGGTATTTTACCGACAAAGCTCTTGTTTCGGTCATACGCAAAACAGGATGAGCAAATGTAAAGCAGCGTATAAAACAGTATTGCTATGTATTAATATTCTGTTAATATCTTATTTAGATGCGGTTTGTGCGTGGGTGCTGCGATGGGCCGATTTCCTGACTCACAAAATTTACCGGCGTCCTTCTCCTTGCCCCTTGGTTTGACGAGGGGCGAGTACAACGCGACTCAAATCAGGATAAAGCGCAGTTTAGATCTTGCGGCTGGTGTCGCGCTGCTCCTTTTGCTCGCGCCGCTCCTCTTGTTGATCGCCGCGCTGATCCGCGCAGGCGACGGCGGCCCGGCCTTCTTCAGACAGTCCAGGATCGGGCATGGCGGAAAGAGCTTCCGCTGCTGGAAGTTTCGCACCATGGCGCGCGATGCCGATGACGCGCTGCAGCGTCTGCTGGCGGCTGATCCCGTTGCTGCTCAGGAATGGGCCGAGAACCAGAAGCTCGCGCGCGATCCACGGATTACACCGGTCGGCGCTTTTCTGCGGCACTCCAGCCTCGACGAGCTGCCGCAACTCTTCAACATCATCGTCGGCGAGATGAGCTTCGTCGGGCCGCGCCCGATCGTGGCGGCGGAACGCGAGCGTTACGGCGAGGCGTTCACGCACTGCTTCTCGGTTCCTCCGGGACTCACCGGCCTCTGGCAGGTCAGCGGCCGCAGCGACTGCTCCTATGCCACCCGCGTCTCGCTCGACAGCCAATACGCCTCGCAATGGCACCTCATGCTGGACGCCAAAATTCTGGTGAAGACGGTGCCCGCAGTCCTGATGCAACGGGGCAGCCGGTAGGTCGCGCCAGAGCCCGAAAGACGCTGGAAGACCACGCTCAGACACGATGAGTTCCATGGAGTTCCGCAGGCCATGAAAGTCGCAATCGTCCACTACTGGCTCGTCGGCATGCGCGGCGGCGAGAAGGTGATCGAGGCGCTGTGCCGGATGTATCCGGATGCGGACGTCTTCACGCATGTCTATGTGCCCGAAGCGGTCTCGGACGAGATCAAGCGCCACAAGGTCACGACCAGCTTCATCGGCAAGCTGCCGCGCGCGGCGAAACTGTATCAGCGCTATCTACCCTTGATGCCACTCGCATTGGAACAGCTCGACCTGCGCGGTTACGACCTGATCATCTCGAGCGAGTCCGGGCCCGCCAAGGGCATCGTGCCACCGCCGGGCGCGATGCACATCTGCTATTGCCATTCGCCGATGCGCTACATTTGGAACATGTTCCACGAATACAGGAACCGTTCCGGGCTGATCACGCGCCTGGTCATGCCGGCACTGGCTCACTACATCCGCAACTGGGACAGCGTGTCGGCCAATCGCGTCGATCATTTCATCGCCAATTCAGAGACGGTCGCCGCCCGACTGCACCGCTATTACCGCCGCGCCTCGACGGTGATCCACCCGCCTGTCGATGTCGATGCCTTCGAAGTGCTGCCGGACGGCCTCGTCGAAGATTATTGCCTGATGGTCGGCGAACTCGTCGGCTACAAGCGGCCGGAGCTGGCGGTCGAGGCGTTCAATCGCACCGGCCGGCGCCTCGTCGTCATCGGCGGGGGCGAGATGCTCGCTGAGCTGCGCCGCATCGCCAAGCCCAATGTCCAGGTGCTTGGCCCGCAACCGTTCAGCGTTCTGCGCCATTATTATTCGCGCTGCCGGGCCCTGATTTTCCCTGGTGAGGAAGATTTCGGGATCGTGCCTGTCGAAGCCATGGCGAGCGGCCGACCGGTGATTGCGTTCCGGCGCGGTGGAGCGACCGAGACCGTGGTCGATGGAATGACCGGCGTTTTCTTCGACGAGCAGAGCGTCGATGCGCTGATCGCCGCCGAGGAGCGGGCCCGGTCGATCGCCTGGGATTCCAGCGAGATCGCGGCGTACGCAAGCCATTTCTCGACCGCCGTCTTCGAGAAGCAGATGGCGCTGCACATCAACCAATTGCTCAAGCCGCTCGCCGGGACGATCTCGCGGGCCAAGCCGGCGGTGCAGCCGCGGCCGGTTCTGGTCCAGACGCTGGCGTGATCAAGCACGGCCCTCAGGCACATCCGGGAAGAAGCTGATGCAGACGATCTATCAAAGCGAAGTCTATGCCGAGCTCAATCCGAGCTGGCACGAGGAGGACTCGCCGTGGAAGGCGCGCAAGGTCGAGACGATCCTGCGCAAGAACGCCATCAGCTTCGACAAGGTCTGCGAGGTCGGCTGCGGGACCGGCGAGATCATGTTCAACCTGGCGAAGGCCTTCCCGGCGGCGCGCTTCGAGGGCTACGAGGTCTCTCCGCATGCCTATCAGCGCGCCAAGTACAAGGAGACCGAAAAGGTCACCTTTTCTCTCGGCGATTTCACGGTGGAAGGCGCGTCTGACTACGACCTGCTCGTGATCGCCGACGTGATCGAACATGTCGAGGATTACATCGCCTTCATCAAGGCCTTGCGCGGCAAGGGCCGCTACAAGGTCTTCCACATCCCGCTCGACCTGTCCGTTCAGTCGCTGCTGCGTGGCTGGCCGATCACCAAGCTGCGCGAGAACGTCGGCCACCTGCACTACTTCTTCAAGGAAACCGCGCTCGCGACGCTGGAGGATTGCGGCTACCGGGTTATCGACTACGCCTATACGGCGAGCCGGCTGGAGCTGCCGAACCAGGCCTGGAGCAGCCGGTTGATGCGCCTGCCCCGGCGGCTCGGCTTCTCGCTCAGCCCAGACCTCACAGTCCGCTTGCTGGGCGGCTACTCGCTGCTGGTGCTGGCGGAATGAGCAAGGCGGGCCGGCGAGATCATGCGGGTTCCGGGCAGTCGCCGGCGCGACAGGTCGGGCTGCGATGAGCATCGAGCCGATCGGCCTTTTGACCTTTCTGATCGGCCTGATCTGCCTGATGCTGGGCACGAATGCGCTAGTCTATGGGCTTGCGATCCTGGCGGTTCTTGGGGCCGCCGCGGCGATGCTGATCGGCGCGGCCAACATCCTGCCCGGCCATGTCATGCTGGCTTTCCTGGCGCTGGGCGTGCTGAGTCGGCGCCGCGAGGCCATGGCGGCCATCCGGGCGCTCCATCCGAACGAGCCTGGTTTCTGGTTCGCCTGTCTCGTCATCTATGGCACCGCCGGCGCCTTGCTGATGCCGCGCGTGTTCGCCGGCCTCACCGAGATCATCCCGCTCGGGACTACGGCTTTCGACGATACCGGCTCGACCGTGCCGCTGACGCCGGTCTCGAGCAATTTCACGCAAAGCCTTTATCTCTTCGCCACATCGCTTTGCCTGATCACGCTGACCGCCATCGCGAGGACGCGCGAGGGGCTCTCGGCGGTCTTCAACGCGGTGCTCGCCTGCTGCGTGGCCAACACCGTGTTCGCCGCCCTCGACATCGCAACCTATGCGACCGGCACGCAAGAGCTGCTCGGCTTCATCCGCAACGCCCGCTACACCCTCCATACGGACTCCGAAATCGCCGGCATGAAGCGGATCGTCGGCTCCTATACGGAGGCCTCGGTTTTCGCGCGCTCGACCCTGGGCGTGTTCGGCTTCACCGGCACCTTGTGGCTTTGCGGCGTCCGCTCCTGGCTCACCGGCGCCATTGCCGTGGTCTCGCTTGTCCTGATCATCCTCTCGACCTCCTCGACCGGGCTCGTCGGAGCGCCGGTGATGCTGCTTCTGCTTTACGCGTTCGCCCTGGCTCGGCTTGTCCAAGGCCGTGCGAGCCCGCAGGTGACGATCTTCGCTTTTGCCGCGCCCTTGCTCGGGCTGGTCGTCGTGCTGCTGCTCCTGCTCGACCAGGAGACGGCGGCGAAAATCTACAGCTATGTCGATCTCGTCGTGCTCAACAAGGCAGGCTCGGATTCCGGCATCGAGCGCAGTTTCTGGAACGTCGTCTCCTTCCAGAATTTCCTCGACAGCTGGGGGTTCGGCGTCGGGCTCGGCACGGCCCGCGCGTCGAGCTTCGCCGTAGCCCTGCTGGCCAGCGTCGGTGTCCCCGGCGCGCTGTTCTATGCCGTCTTTGTTTTCGAGTGCTTCCTGCGTCCGCGCGGCCCGTCAGGCAGTCTCGATGCCGATATCGCCGCCGCCTCGCGCATGGGATATGCCGGGATCCTCATCGGCGATCTGCTCGTCGGCCCTGTCATCGACCAGGGATTCTTCTTCTGCCTGTTGGCCGGGCTCGCCGCAGCGATCAGGCCGCGCGCTTCGAGCGCTTTCGAGCCTCTCCCTTCGGTCGCCGGAGCGAGGACATGAGCGAGACCTTCGCCGTCAATGGGCGCTTCCTCTCGCAGGACATGACCGGCGTCCAGCGCTACGCCCGAAACGTCGTCGCGGCTCTCGATGCAAGCCTCGCGGAGGGCGGCCGGAAAGCGACCTTGATCGCACCGCAACGCGCCGACCCCATGGTCCTTCAAGCGACGGAAACGATCCATGGCGGCGTCTTGAAGGGGCATGCGTGGGAGCAGATCGAGCTGCCGCGGCTTTGGTCGGGGCGCCTCCTCAATCTCTGCAACACCGCGCCGGCCCTCAAAGGCGATCAGATCGTCTGCATTCACGACGCCAATGTTTTCACGGCGCCCGACAGCTACGGGTCCGGCTTCCGCACGGCTTACAAGGCCCTGCAGCCGATCCTCGCGCGCCGCAGCGCCCGGATTGCGACTGTTTCACAGGCCTCGGCCCGGCAGCTCGCCCGGCAGCTTCCGCTTCGCGTAGCCGAGATCGCCGTGCTTCCGAATGGCCATGAGCACGCGCTGGCCTGGGACCCGGCCAAAGCGGACCGGGCTCCGCAGGCTCTCGCGGCTAGGCCCGATGCCGACCGGCCTTTCGTCCTGGCTCTCGGCTCGCGAGCACGCCACAAGAACCTTGCCCTTCTGGCCACGATCGCGCCGGCGCTGGCGGAGCTTGGCATCGATATCGTCGTCGCTGGAGGCGGCAGCGGCATCTTCGCGCAAGAGCAACTGGGACAGGCTGCAAATCTCACGCTGCTGGGGCGGGTCAGCGACGACGATCTCGCCTTTCTGCTCGAACGAGCGCTCTGTTTGGCTTTTCCGTCGCTAACCGAGGGGTTCGGCCTGCCGATCCTGGAGGCGATGGCGCGGGGCTGCCCGGTGGTTTCGTCCGACCGCGCCAGCATGCCCGAGGTCTGCGGCGACGCGGCGCTGCTTGCATCCCCGGCGGAACCGGCCGCCTGGATCGGACACATCAAGGCGCTGGCGGGATCAGCTTCGCTCAGGCAGGAGCTGCGCGGGCGCGGTAGCGAGCGCCTGCCGCTGTTTTCCTGGCGAAATACCGCGGAGGGCTATCTCGACCTGGCGCGATCCCTGAAAACGCGCCGCGTCCTGCCGGCGGCGCCTGCAAACACGGCTCCGCGTATCGCGGCCATCATCGCCACGCGCGGCCGACCGGAGGTGGTGACGGAAACGGTCCGCCACCTGCTCGCCCACCAGACACTCAAACCCGACAGCGTCATCATTTCCTGCATCGATACGGCCGATGCCGGCGATTTGCAGGGTCGCAACGACGTGGTGGTGCTGACCGGGCCTGCCGGGCTGGCGGCCCAGCGCAACACGGCGCTCGCAAACCTGCCGCCCGGAATAGAGATCGTCGTCTTCTTCGACGACGACTTCGTGGCCCATAAGGACTGGCTGGCCACGGCTGCGCAGACGTTCCGCGATGAGACGAGCGTCGTCGCCTTCACCGGCCGGGTTCTAGCGGATGGCGCGACCGGTCCCGGAATCGAGCTTCACGAGGCGATGAGGCTGGTTGCCGCGCCCCCGACAAGCGACTGGTCCTGGATCGAGCCCTATAGTCCCTATGGGTGCAACATGGCCTTTCGCCTCGCCAGTATCGGCGATCTCCGCTTCGACGAGCGGCTGGTGCTCTATGGCTGGCTGGAGGATCGCGATTTCGCGGCAGGGTTGGCGCGGCGCGGCGGCCGCCTCGTCAAATCGGCCGATGCGATCGGGGTTCATATGGGCGTCAAGGGCGGCCGCATGGCCGGCGAACGCTTCGGCTACTCGCAGATCGTCAATCCGCTCTACATGCTGCGCAAGGGCACGATGACGCTTGCTCAGGTCGCCGACCATCTGTTCCGCAACATGTCGAGCAATGTCGGCCGCGCGTTTCGCCCCGAGCCGTTCATCGATCGACGCGGCCGCCTCTGGGGCAACCTGCTCGGCATCGCCGACATCCTGCGCGGGCGCATGCAGCCCGAGCGCGCCGCTGCCTTGCAGCCGAGGGGGACATCCAAATGATGCTGGGAAAACCGGGTGCATCCGGCGCGCCGTTCCGTGTCCTGCCTTTGCCGGACCCTACCGTCGCGCCGGAAAGCGACGGCCCGGTCGCGCTGCTGAGGACGATCGGCGCCGCCGGGCAGCGGCATAAGCGCAAGCTGGCCATCTTCGTCGCGCTCTGCCTGCTGGCGGCCTTCGTCTATGTTCGAACGACGCCGCCGACCTACAGCGCCGTGGCCACCATTCTGCTGGAGCCCCGGCGGCAGGCCCAGAGCTTGGCGCGGGACATCGCCGCGCCAAGCTCGCTCGACCTCAACGCCGCCGACAGTGAACTGCAGGTGATCCGTTCCGAGCGCCTGCTCACCACGGTCTTCGAAGCACTGGCCCTGAGCGGCCATCTCGAATTCGAGCCACGGCCGCCGGGGCCGCTGCAGCGGCTGACGACTGAAGCCACGACCATGCTTCGCGGTGCTTTCACGGCGCTTTTGGGCACTCAGCCGCAAAGCGGGAGTTCCGAGGCTTCGCGTCGCATCGATCAGCGCCGGATTGCCTTCGAAAATTTCGCGCAGCGATTTTCCGCTCGCCGTGTCGGCCAATCCTATGTGCTGGAGATCGGCTATTCCTCGACGGATCCGGAACTGCCGGAGCGCGTCGCCAATGCAGCGGCCTCCGCCTATCTGCTGCAATCCGTCACCTTCAAGGCCGATGCCGCCCGCAGCGGCGCGGAGTTCCTGCAAGGCAGGCTCGACGCGCTCGCAACCCAGGTCCGAACCGCCGAGGCGGCTGTCCGCAGCGGCACGCTGCCGGCCCAGCCGATCCCGGATGCTGATGCGAGGATCATCGGCGCCGCGCAGACGCCGCTCGGTCCTTCGGCGCCGCGCGGCAGCCTGATCATGGCGTTCGCCGGCATCATCAGCCTGCTCGGCGGTCTGTTCGTCGCGGTCCTCGCCTCTGTCTTCGACCGTCGCGTTCGCCTTCCCCGGGACCTGATGCGCGAAACGGGCTTGCCTTGCCTGGCCGTCATCCCCCCGGTCGGTGGCCGGCGCGGGCAGCCGGCTGGCGATGCGATGCTGGCGGCACGCACCGGGGCCGACCGTTTCGCCACGGCGATCCGCGACCTGCAGACGGCAATCGAGATCGCCTGGGCCGCCAGCCGCTCCCAGGGCAGCCCGATCGTCGCGATCGGGTCCTGGCGAGCAGGCGCCGGCACGACGCTGCTGACGCTGAATCTTGCGCAGCTGATCCACCATCGCGGTCGTCAGGTCAGCGTCATCGGCCCTTCTGGCGTACGCGGCGACCATGGCAAGGAGGCGGCTTCACTGACCGACGTGATCGCGTCAGGCGGCAAGGCGCAGCCAAGCTATGCCGATGCCGAGGGGGTGCGCCTGCTGCCGATCCGCTCGGCGACACCGCAACACAACAGGTTCGTCGATTTCAGGGATCCCCGCGCGGCCCTGGTTTTCGCTCAGGCGAAGCAAGCCGGCGAGGTGCTGATCGATCTACCCCCGCTCGGGGAATCGTCCGATGCGGTCGCGCTCGCAACGCATGCCGACATCGTCGTTCTCGTCGCGGCCGAAGGCATGACCACCCATGACGAGCTTAACGAGGCGCTCGTTGCCCTGCGGCGTGCCGGTGTGACGGTCGTCGGCGCCGTGATCAACCACAGCAAAACCTGATCGTCAGCCTTTGTCGTCGCCAACCTTTGTCGTGGTCAACCTTGGGCGTTGCGCATGTCGCCGCGCCGCATAGCGATCGCTCTCAATTGCCGGCGCAATCGCCCGAGCCGATCCAGAAACGGCCGCTCGAGCCAGCGCTCGGCAGCGTAGGCGATGGCGACCATGAGGAGCAGGCTGCCTGCGACCAAGCCTGAGAGCACCGCCGCATCGAGGCTCGCGCGGAAATAGGCTTCTGCCAAGACCGTGTCTATCAGCGGGACATGGATCAGGTAGAGCGGGAACGAGATCGCTCCGAGAAAGCGCCCGATCCTGCCGGACAGCCACGCGACGAGCAGGCTGGAGCGCAGGCAACCATAGACGACGAGCACCGCGCCGAGCGGGTAGAGCAAGCCGCCTTTCTTTCCGGGATCGAAGGCCTGCGGCAGCCAGTCGAGGCCAAGCTGGCGGGCTGCATCGCCGCTCTGCGAACCGATCAAAAGCCCGAGCAGCATCGCTGACATCGGCAGGATCGAAGGCAGCCGCCCTGCCGCCAAAGCCTCACGCAGCATCATGCCGAGCGGGAAGCAGAGATAGTCGTAGCGCTGCAGAGCGATGAAGAGTGCGGCGCTCATCATTGCAACGGCGATCCGGAACCGTGGCTGCGGTAGGATGCAGACCGCGAAACAGAGGATCGATCCGAACAGCTCCGGCCGCATCGTCCACAACACATTGTTGAAGAACGAGCCGCCGCTGAGGAATATCCCCGCCATGCCGTTCCAGATCGCCTCTCCCGGCCCCGGGATCGCTCCCTGATAGGTCCAGCCAAGCCAGGCGCTGCCGGTGATGGCGGACAGCCGTGTCGCGGAGATCGGAAACAGGCTGAGCAGGGACCAGGCCGCGAGCGTGCTGACCGTCGCCGGTATGGCCAGCCGCAGATAGCGGATGACGACATCGACCCAGATGGGATCGGATTTGCGCAGCGTGGCGTTGGTGACGACGAAGCCGCTCAGCGTGAAGAACACCGAAACGGCGAAGGTCCCGTTCCAGAGCACTGCAAGGGGCGTATAGGCGAGCCAGTGCGCGTTGGCCTGCTGCTCCGCGACAAGCCATGGCGCCAGGGCCGATGTCAGATGGAAGATCACCACGGCGACCGCAGCCACGCCGCGCAGCCCGTCGAGATGGTCGAGCCTCGCGCTCACCGCCCCTACCCAGCCTCGGCGGTCCGGGGGCGCCACCAGCGGTCGAAGAGGTCGAGGCGCCCGGCGCCGAACGCGAGCCGCATGCCGCAGGCGAGAAGGCCAAGACCGTAAAGCAGAGCGCCCAAAGCGGCGACGAAGACCAGCTCGACCAGAGCGGTCAGATGCCAGGCAGCGACAGCTTCGCGCAGGCCGAGGACCCCAGCTGTCATCACAGCGCCCGCAAAGGCGATCTTCCAGAGATTGACCAGCTGCTCGGCGATACTGATAGCCAGCAGGTTGCGCAGCCACCGCAGGAAGAACACGGCCATCATGGCAGCCGCAACCAGGCGGCCAGCCGCCATGCCGAAGGCGCCCCATTCCAGGAAGCCGATGATGACGGCAGGAGCGCGAATGGCGAGGTCGTAGAGATTGAGCCGGAAGATCACCTCGGGGCGCCCGAGCGCCAGGCTCAGCGAATACAGGGTCTGGAAATAGGGCGTCGCCATGACCGAAAGCGAGAGCAGGCTGAGCAGCGAGTCGGCGCCATGCCATTTCGGGCCGAGCATGACCTCGACGATCAGATCCGATGTCAGCGCGATGCCGAGGCTGCATGGCACCGAGGCCAGCATGCTGAAGCGCGCCGCCTTCAGAAAAGCCAGCCGCAGCCGCTGGTCCTCGCCTTTGATGCGGGCGAAGGCGGCCATGATCGGCTGCAGGGCCGGGCCGATCAGGCTTTGGGTCGGCATCACCGCGAGATCGGCCGCGATCGCATAGCGGCCGAGCGCTTCCTTGCCGCCGCCGAGCCCGAGCAGGAGCCGATCGATCTGCCAGTTCACGGCGGAAACAAGCTGCGCACAGGTGAACCAGCCGACGAAACTGGCGAAATCCGACAGACGGGACAAAGACCACGCCGGGCGATAGGGCGCGAGGCGATAGGAGATGATGCAGGCGAAGACCGGGGCCGCGACGAAATTGACGACGAGCGCCCAATAGCCGCCGCCAAGCATGAGCGTCGCGATGGTCAGGCAGAAGGCGGCCAGCTTACCGCCGGTCTCCAGCAGGAAGTTGCGCAGGAAGCCGAGTTCGCGAATGAACAGGACAAGGCCGGGACTGGCGAGGCCGCGCGCGATCGGCGCAAAAGCGAGCGTGAGGATCACCGGCGCGAGCTGCGGATCGCCGTTGATCCATGAGAACGGCCAGGCGACGGCGAGCAGCAGCAGAGCGATGGCGAGGCCGCGCAGGACACCGAGGGTGAAACCGGTATCGAGATCGGCCTTCTCGACCTGCGGCAGGCGGACCAGCGCCTGCGTCACCGGGATCTCCAGCACCATGTCGACGATCGCAACGCAGGACATGGCCAGCGCCGTCAGGCCGAAATCGGCCGGCGTCAGCGTGCGGGCCATGATCAGCAATGTGAAGAAATCGATGAACCGGCCGAGGAAACGTGACGCCACCAGCCAGCTGGCTCCCTGAAGGGCCTTCATTGCCAGCATGAGCGTCCCTCCTTACGACCGGACACCGCCGCGCCCAGACACGCGCGTCGTACCGAGGCCGCCCCCATCCGCTGGTCCGCACCGCTTCGCATCAGCGGCGGACATCGGCGGAGAGCCCGCGAAGGGCGTACACGGCTTCGAGGGCCGTGAGCAGCGGCCGGCGGGAAAGCGGGAAAGCGCGCGCGATCGCGCCCTCGCGCCAGAGCTGGCTGCGGATCGACGCGAGGCGAGACAGCACGCCCCCTGGGAGCACCTCGCCATCCCCGACGATGCCGCCCCGGCCGAAATCGACGGAACGCTGGCCGATGGCCAATGCCGAAAGATCAGCCTCGACCGGCCGTGTAACCGCCCGCCTGAGCCTTGGCCAGGCCCCGGCCGCGTCGGTAATGATCTCGGCTCCGCTGGCGATGCCGTCGATATAGGCCAGCGCGCCAGCCAGCAGCGGATTGCCGACGCCGATCTCGATCGCCCCGTAGGAGATATCGCCGGCATTACAGACGACCGTGCCGCCGGGATCTTCGGTAAAGGATCTCACGGACGGCACCGCCGGCTCGAACAGGCACTCGATCAGTTGCCAATAGCGCAGCACCGTGGAGCGCACCGAGAAGGGGCTGTAGCGGTTGCGTTCGACGGCGAGCCCGACGACACGCGGGAAATGGTCTTCGCTGAAGCCCTTGTAGTTGCAGCGCGCGAGCTGGATCGTCTCGAAGCTCAGCTCCGGCAGGCCGGCCGCGAGCAGGCGTTGCGTGCTGCCATAGAGCCCCGTGTCGCAGAGGATGAGGCGCTTTGCGCCCGCGCTGACAGATGAGAGATGGCGCCTGAAGAGGCTGTTCTGATGGTCGATGTCGGCCAGAATGTCGGACCCTACAGGCTCCCCGAGCATGGCGTAGAAACGCTCGGGCGCGAATGGTTCGTCCCATGATCGGGGCAGTTCGTAGCGCCTGCCCCCAAGGGCGGCTGCGACGTCGGCGAAGCTGCTGCCATGGAATTCACGGCCGAGCTCATCCAGCGCGGCTCCGCTGCGAGCCAGGACCGCGGCCCTCGCCGCGACCAGCCGCGACACCATCAGGTTCTCGCGCGGCATCGAGAGCGGCAGGCACAGACGCGCGGCGACGCGCTCGAACGCCGCCCGAATGCCCAGGCCGCCGCGTGCGCAGAACAGCAAGGCCGTGTCACCCTGCTTGCCGGCTTCGTCGGCATAAAGCCAGATCGCCAGACACAGCTCCGCCACGATCGGTCCGAGCACCTCGCGCCCGAAGGCGTGGGAATCGTGCAGTTGCTCCGAAGGCGGCTTGCTGCTCACCCGTCTCAGGCGGGCGAGGCGACCGAGTTCGCTTGCCGCGCCGTGCAGGCGCGAGAGGCGGCGGCGCAGCTTCGGGCGCGGAAGATGCAAGGTGCGCAGGCCCGCCGCAGACGCCATGACGTCATCCGCGAGCCGGTCGTCGCCTATGTGCAAGGCGTTCCTTGCGTCGATCCCTTCCATGGCGAGGACCGCCTGAAAAAGAGTCCCGCGCCGTTTGGTCAGGCCCAGATCGGCACTGGAATAGATCGCGTCGAGCAGATCCGGGCCGTGGATATGCCTGACCAGACCTTCGAGAATGCTTGTCGGCAACCCGATATCGCTGATCGCGATGACGCGACGGCCCTCGCTGCGGCAGCGGCGCAGCAGCGCGGCAAGCTCGATGTTCGGACTCAGCGATTCCTTCTCGATCTCGAACTCGATGGCGAGGCGCATCTGGCAGAGGGGCTCGACCCGCGCTTTCGGCAGACCGAGCATGCCGATCTGGCGGCGGATGACGTCGAGCAGCGCCACCTCGCCATCCTGTCGGGCCATGTCGAGTGCGCGATAGGCGAGGCGCTGCGCCTCCAGACGGGCCGCGACCAATACGCCCTCGGCCATCGGCAAGCCCTCCTCGGCCAGCCTGCTCGCGAACAGGCGTTCGCCCGCGATGATCCGAGCTCGTTCCGAACGAAGCGTACGCAGCAGCAAGGTGTCGAAAAGGTCGGTCGAGACCAGCTCGACCCCGTCCAGCAGAGCCGGTGCGCTCGGATGTGGCCAACCCGGCATCATTTGCTCCATGACCACACGCGGATCGCGCGACCGCCGCGTCAGCGACGAGGATTTGCGCGGATGCGTGCCTGATGCCGAGGAAAGCAGGGACCGTGCCAGTGTCGGGCGATCGCCTTGCCGGGCCGGCGCGCAGCCTGCCTCGTCGCAAGGAAAGCGCTGCGTCGATAAGCAGAAACAAGCGGGATCGTGATGATAATTCTCGCTTTCGGCTGATCCTGAACCCGACTAGCCTTGTTCCAAGCCCGCAAAAGAGGTCAGGGATGGCGGAGACGACCCAGTGGATCGATGATGCCGTCAAGGTGGACGCCGAGCATTGTGACGCGATCGTCCTCGGCGCAGGCGTCTCCGGTCTTGTCTCGGCCTCGGTGCTATCCAGGCAGGGTTGCAAGCGGGTCGTGATCATCGACGAATACGCGCATGTCGGCGGGAACCATATCGACTGGTCGTGCGGAGGCTACACCTTCGACATCGGCAGCCTGATCTTTCAGGACGATTCGCCGCTGTTGGAGCATTTCCCCGAGTTGCTGCCGCTTTATGTGCCGATTCAGCCGCGCTGGGCGCGGCTAAATCCGCAGGGCGTGATCACGTCCTACCCGATCTCGGTGAAGGACGACATTCTGCGCGCCGGGCCGGTCGAGGTCGTCAGGATTCTGGGGTCTGCGGTCCATGCTCGCCTGTTCAAGCGCCGAATGCGGAACGCGCGCGAGTTCGCTCGCCATTGGATCGGGGCCAGGCTGCTGCATCGCTCGGGGCTCGACGCCTATATGACCCGGTTCTACGGCATCGCCTCCGACCGGATCGGCATCGAGCTGGCCCGCAAGCGAATGCAGTGGATCAGCGAGCACGCCTCCCTGCGCGCTATGCTCGGCCGCCTGCGCCGAACGAAGCCCCCTGCCCCGACCAACCGGCAATTGGCGCGGCCGCGCGAAGGGTTTGCCACGCTTTATGCCGCCGCAGCCGCATCGCTGAGCACGCGCGGCGTCAGCTTCCGATTGGGCACGACGATCGACCGGATCGAAAAACGCGGCGATCGCTTCGTCCTCTCCCAAGGCGGGCGAGAACTCGTTGCCGATCGCATCGTCTCGACCATTCCGATTCCGCGCCTGCAGGCGATCTGTAGCCTGCCGGTTTCGCAGAAGCTGGAGACCATCACGCTGCTGGCGCTTTATTTCAGCTTCGACGGAGCGCGCGGTTTCGACGAGGAGATTATCTACAACTTCTCTTACGACGGCGCCTGGAAGCGCCTGACGATGTATTCGGATTTCTACGGTCGCGCGGAGGGACGCGAATATTTCGGCGTCGAAGTGATCGCGAACCATATCGGCAAGTCCATAGCCCGCGCCGAGGCCGATTTCCGGGCGCATGTTACGACAAATGGGCTCTTTCGCGGCGATCTCAGGCTAGAAGGCAGCCAGAGTCTCGACAATGCCTATCCGATCTACAGCAACGGGGCCGACGAGAGCGCCGCCGAAGCGGTCCAGGCGCTGAGACGCTTCGGGATTGAATCCTTCGGGCGCCAGGGCGGCTTCAACTACCAGCCGACGGCGCGGGTTTCGACGATCGAGGCCGAGGCGGCGTTGCGGGACGCAGGCTAGATCCCGGCACGGTAAATGCAGGGCATGTCGCGCTAGCGGAGCAGCGATGCGAGCGCGGCGAGATTGCGGTCCGAGCAGCGTGATGGGCCATGCGTATCCTGCATCTGTTGAACCACACGACCCAGTCGAACGGACATGTCCATGCCGCGGTCGATCTCGCCTGCGAGCAGAGCCGGCTCGGCCATATCGTTGCCGTCGCGAGCGGCGGCGGCGATTTCGATGCCTTGCTGGTTCGCCATGGCGTCAAGGTCTTCCCCATCGACCATCGCCGAAAGGCGGGCACTCTGCTGAAGTCGCTCTGGGCGCTGCGGCGGGTGGTCGGCCATTTCGAGGCCGACATCGTCCACGCCCATATGATGACGAGCGCGGTGCTGGCCTGGCCGGTCTGCAAGCTCAGCGGCATTCCGCTGATCACGACGGTTCACAACGAGTTCGAGAAAAGCGCCATTCTCATGGGGCTTGGCACGCGGGTCATCGCGGTCAGCGCTGCGGTCGGCGCTTCCATGCGCCGTCGCGGCATCCCGGCCGCCAAGCTCCGGGTCATCCTCAACGGGACGATCGGCTCGGCCCGCTTCGCCAACCGGGCCGCCGCCCCTGTCGCACTCGCCTCGCCGAGCATCCTCTTCGTCGGTGGCCTGCACCCCCGCAAAGGGTTGGCCGATCTCTTCGCTGCCTTCGACCTGGTCCATCGCCGTTACCCGCAGGCGCGCCTGCACATCGTCGGCGACGGGCCCTTCGCCGACACTTATCGGGAGATGGTTGCGGACATGCCTTGTCGCGAGGCGGTGAGGTTTGAAGGCAGCAAGACGGATCCGTTTCCGTGGATGTGCGGCGCCGACATCTTCGTGCTGCCCTCCCATGCAGACCCTGCGCCGCTCGTCCTGCCGGAGGCGCGAGAGGCCGGCTGCGCTATCGTCGCGACCCGTGTCGACGGTATCCCCGAGTTGCTGGAGGGAGGCGAGGCCGGCATTCTGGTCCCGGCGCGCGATCCCGAAGCGCTTGCCGCCGCTCTTTCCGAGCTGCTCGCAGAGCCTGAAGCGATCGGCCACTGGCGGGCTCGCAGCCAGCACAAGATCGAGCATCTCAGCATTGCGCGTGTCGCTCGCGCGACGCTGGAGCTGTACGACGACGCCGCTCTGCTGCTGGGGCGCAAAATCGGCGCTGTTTTGCCCCGGACGAGCTGAGCCCGTCTGAACCGCCTCGGGCGTCCCACGTCAACGGAGACGAGCCATGCCGACCACGCCGTCCCGCCGAGGTTTCCTGCATGCAGCCATGGCCCTTACCACGGCAGCAAGCCTTCGCCCGACGACGGTTGCTTCTCAGCAAAGTGCGACGGACCCGACGCTCGGCCGCAAGCTCCTGTTCGACGATTCCTTTGCGAGCATCGATCCGGCGGTCTGGCAGGCCGGTCCGAAGGCGACCACGTCCGAGCCAGGCTTCTATGGTCGCTCGGCCTTCAGTCGCCTTGGCGGCGAAGAGGGCTTCGACCCCTACGCCATTGTAGACGATCCGCTGGCCTCAGAAGGTCACGCGCTTGAAATTTCCGCCCGTTATATCGGTCGGCAGATGGCCGTGCCCGGCTATTACGGCAATGCGCTTCCTGAATATCAGTGGATTTCAGGCAATCTCCAGACCGCGAGGCGCAACGGCACCATCCTGAGAGGCTGGCGCAACGGTTATTTCGAGGCGCGGATGCGGTTCCCGGCTCATCCGCTGAGCTTTCCGGCCTTCTGGCTGATGAATGGCCGCAGCATCCTGTTCCCCAAAACCAGCGTCGAAATCGATATCGTCGAGCATAAGGGCTGGGAGCCTCGCCTCTACGGAACCTATCTGCACGAGTGGGGCCAGCCGGGCGAGCGGCACGAGGGCATCGGCGTTCCCACCGAGGTCGATCTGACCTCCGGCTATTTTCGCTATGGCGGGCTGATCGAAGGCGATCGCTGCGTCCTTTATTTCGAGCGCCAGCCCGTCCGCGACCCCAGGACCGGCCGTGCGGTCGACTGGCGGATCGGCCGCGCAAGCGGGCTCGACGCGGATAACGATGTCTTCTGGCCCCTGCTCACGCTCGCATTGCGAACCGACGTGCCATTTCCGCAGCCGCTCAAGCCCGAGGATCGGCAGGCGCGGCTGCGTGTCGACTATGTCCGGGTCTATGGCGAGGTGACGTGATCTCCGGACACGTCTCGACAGGTCGCAGCCCAGACAGTTCGAAGCTCGCCGTGAGGGACGAGCGCACGCCGCCTTGTCAGGCGTAATATCCGAGGATCGCTTTGGTCTCGAGATACTCCTCGATGCCTTCGGGGCCGTATTCGCGACCATTGCCCGACTGCTTGTAGCCACCGAAAGGCGCGTTCGGGTCCCAGGCCGGGTGGTTGATATGGACCTGGCCGGACTGGATCTTCGCCGCGACGGCACGGGCGCGGTCGAGATCGGCGCCCTGAACATGGGCGCCCAGGCCGTAGACGGTGTCGTTTGCGATTTCGATCGCTTCGTCGACATCGTCATAGGGGATGATCGAGAGGACCGGGCCGAAGATTTCCTCCTGCGAGATCCGCATCTGCGGCAGGACCTCGGAGAACACGGTGGGCCGGACGAAAAAGCCGGCGTCGAGGCCGTCAGGATGTCCGCTCCCGCCAGCGATGAGCTTGGCCCCCTCCTTCAGCCCGACGCGGATCATCATGCGCACGCGCTCGAACTGCGGCCGATTGGCGATGGGGCCGTGGGTGACCTCGTCCCGCAGCGGGTCGCCGACCACGAATTCCGCAACGGCCGACGCAGCCAGAGCCTCGACCTCGGCCAACTGCGGACGATGAACCAGCATGCGGGTCGGGGCGCTGCAGGACTGACCCATATTGCGGAAAGCCGCACCGACGCCCAGCGGAACGGCCCGGCGCACATCCGCATCAGGCAGCAACAGGTTGGGAGACTTTCCTCCCAGTTCCTGCGCCACCCGCTTGACCGTCGGGGCTGCGGCCTGCGCCACCAGCACGCCGGCGCGCGTCGAGCCGGTGATCGAGATCATTGCGATATCGGGATGGGCCGCCATGCCGGCGCCGACCACCGGGCCGCTGCCGTTAACGAGGTTGAAGACGCCCGGCGGACAGCCCGCGTCGTTCATCACCTCCGCGAACAGCAAGGCGCTGAGCGGCGACAGCTCGCTCGGCTTGAGCACGACCGTGCAACCAGCCGCCAGCGCCGGTCCGACCTTGGCGGTGATCTGGTAGAGCGGCCAGTTCCAGGGCGTGATCAGCCCGCACACGCCGATCGGCTCACGCAGGATCGCGGTGGCGCCGCGCTGCCGGATGAAGGGGAAGTCGAGGAGGTTGTCCCTTGCGGCGCGGATGTGCTCGGCTGCGAGCTTCACCTGCGCCTGACGGGCATAGTTGATCGGCGCGCCCATCTCGGCGGTCAGCGCCTGCGCGAAAAGCTCCCCGCGCTCCAGGATCAGGTCATGGATGCGGCCAAGCAGCGCCGCGCGGTCGGCCACGGGCACGGCCGCCCAGCCGGGGCCGGCGGCCTTCGCGGCCTGCACGGCCCGGTCGAGGTCCGCCGCATCGCCGAGCGCGATCTCGGCCACAGCCTGCTCGGTGGCAGGGTTGATGACGGCGGCGCTCTCCGTGCCGGAGGCCCGGTACCATTCTCCACCAATGTAGAACCGGTCGAGGAAGCCGGCAGCGGCCAGATGGCGAACAGGGTCGATCATGGAAGCGGTCCTCGATTCGATCATACAGGTCGACCCGGGCCTCAACGAGCGAGCGGGCGGGCACTTGTCGTACAGTGACTTAGGCCTTGTTGCCCGGCCAGAGCGAGCAGGCTCGATCTTTTCTGGGACTACCAGCCGCGGATACGTGGCCAGCGGGCTTCGATGTCCTGGCGCCCCCCTGACACGACATTGTAGGTTTCGTGCTGCGAGGCGGTGGCACAAGCATGGTTGGGCAGAATCCGCACTCTCGACCCGACCGGCAGCTCCGGCGGCGTCGCGGTCGAGCCGGGCCTGACCAAGAGCACGCCATGCTCCTGGCTCGCCTGGCCAACGATCAGATCGGGATAGGGCTTTCCGTCGAGATCACAGACCAGGCCATAGCCCTGGTCGACGCGCTGGGCTGCGGTTCCGCGGTCGCGCGACAGCGCCATCCAGCCGGCATCGACAAGAATCCAGCCCTTGTCGGGCTTGGTACCGACCACCGTCGCAAGAACGGACACCGCGAGATCATCCGTCGAGCAGACGCCGACCCCATGCATGACAAGGTCAAAGAACATGTAGACGCCGGCCCGCAGCTCCGTGACGCCCGTCAGGTCTTCGGCGAAATGGGCCGTGGGCGTCGAGCCGACGCTGACGATCGGACAGTCATGTCCCGCCGCGCGCAGGGTTTCAGCCGCCTGGACGGCGATGGCGCGCTCGTTTTCGGCGGCCGCGACAAGCGCGTCGCGCGTGTGGAGGGCATAGGATTCGCCGGCATGGGTCAGGATCCCGGCAAGCGCGACGCCCGCCTTCTTCATCGCATGGGCAACGCGCAGAAGCTCGGGATCATCCGCCCGCAACCCGCCCCGGTGCCAGTCGCAATCGATCTCGATGAAGGCGGAAGGCTGCACGCCCGCCACGCGGCCGGCGACGCCAAGCGCCTCCGCCTGCTCGGCGGAATCGAGCAGAAGCTTAAGATCGACGCCGGCCCTGCGGAGCGTCATCGCCCGTTGCGCCGATTGCGGCGAGAGGCCGACCGCATAGGTGATGTCGGTGAAGCCATGGCCCGCGAAATACTCGGCTTCCGCCAGCGTCGAGACGGTGATCGGGCCGGTACCGGCCGGAAAGACCAGGCGCGCGACATCGATGGATTTCGCGGTCTTCATGTGGGGGCGCAGGACGACGCCCTGGGCCCTCGCCCGTTCGCGAAGACGTGCAAGGTTTCGTTCCAGCTTGTCCTTGGCGAGGACGAGGGCCGGCGTCACCAGATCCTGCAACGTCGAGGCCTGCGCCTCTGTGGCGCGAGCAGTGACAGCGGCGTTTTGCGTTGACGAAAGCATTCGGATTTTCCTAGCCGAAGGATTGGTTTGCCAGCGCGAAGCGCTGGGCCGGGCCGGGCAGTGGCGTGGCGCTGCCGCGAACCATGGTGAGCGCATCGCTGACCTGTTCGAGGCCAAGTGTGCCGAGCCAGTCGCCGAGGCCCGATGTGGACGCGGTGTCGATCCGGACGCGCTGTCCAGCCAGCGGGATGAGCGCGGCAGCGATCAGCTCGCGCGCATCGGAGGCGCTCTCCGCGATGACCGGGCCGATGACATGGCCGCGGCCGAAAAGCCGAGACATGCAGTATCCCTGCACGGCGCCGTCTCGCTCCAGCACCCAGGCATCCGCCGCAGCGAGCAGGCTTTCGAGCATCTTGGTCCGGACCCAGCCCGTCGCCGCTTGGTCGAGCCCTGCGATGGCCTGCCTATCATCGGACGTGGCAGGTCTAACGCCGGGCCCTGGCGAGCCGAGGCCCGCGCCGGAAAAAACGCCTTGATGCTGCTGAATGGTCCCCACCGGCTGGAAGCCGCGCCGCTCGTAAAGCGGGCGACCTTCCGCCGTGGAATTGAGCTGGATCACGCGGGAGCCCGCAGCCTCCAGGACGGCATCCACGAGCAGGGCGCCATAGCCTTTGCCCTGTTCGGCGCGGGAGACGATGATCATGCCCATCGAGGCGTCGGTCTCCCCATAGGCCCACCAGCCAGCAGTCCCGATCACGACGCCGTCGCGAACCAGAGCAAGGCCGTGACCGATCTCCATCGCGACAGCCCAGTCAGCGAGACGATAAGGCCAGGACATCTCCCGCGAGAGCGCCAACGCTCCTTCGAGGTGACATTCGGAGAGCGCCCGTAAAACAGGGGGGCCGTCAATTTTATCGCCGATATCCGCCACGAAAATCTCTCACAACGCATTCATTCCGCGCACTCGGCCAGTATCGAGCCTCAGCGCAGTTCGCCCGAAACGGAGCCAAGAACCGGTGGCAATGATAGGTTCTGCCATTAATTTTTCAATTAATGTCCAATTAATTCGCAATTCAGCTCTGGCTTAATGCCCTTGCGGAAGTCCTTACACGGGCTCTCGGGTTTCGGTGCTGGCGTCTCACGACTTCGGTGCGGAGGGCACGTCCGCACCCCTGACGGCGCGGCGGGGTTGAAGCAGCAGCGCCACGAGGCTGGTCCAGCCGGTCTGGTGCATCGCGCCCAACCCCTCTCCGGTCTCGCCATGGAAAAATTCATGGAAGGGAATCAGGTCCTTGAAGGCGGGATCGTCCTGATACAGCGCATTGTCACCGAAGACCGCCCTGCGTCCGTTCGCGTCTCTCAGGAAAAGACCGGTCAGCCGCCGGGTGAGTTCGTCGGTGACGCCTGAGAGCCCGGTATTCGCGCCCGAGCCGGTCGGACACGGGATCTGAAGCGTATCGCCATAGAAGCGTTCGAATTCGTGGAGCGCCTCGATCAGCATGTAGTTCAGCGGCATCCAGACCGGCCCGCGCCAGTTGGAATTGCCGCCGAAGAGGTTGGTGCGCGAGAGGCCCGGCTCGTAATCAATGTCGAACTGGGCATTTTCCCAGTCGAGCACGAAGGGCTTCTCCCCGTGAGCCTTGGACAGGGAGCGCACACCGTGAGGGGAAAGGAATTCGCCCTCGTCGAGCAGGCGGCCGAGCAGAGCCGTCATGCGGTGGCGCCGCAGCAGCGAAAGCAGCAGGCGGTTGTCCTGGCCAGGCTCGGTGTAGCGCGAGATTTGCCCGGTGAGGTCGGGCCGGTTTTCCAGCATCCATCGCGCCCGGGCAGAAAAGGCGGGAAAACGCTGCTCGATATCGGCGTCGAGCACTTCCACAGCGCAAAGCGGAATGAGTCCGACGAGCGAGCGGACGCGCAGCGGGATCTGGCGGCCATCCGGCAGCTTCAACGCGTCGTAGTAGAACTGATCGGTCTCGTCCCAGAGCCCCATCCGGTCATCGCCGATCCGGGTGATGGCCGAGGCGATGTAGAGGAAGTGCTCGAAGAACTTCGAGGCGATGTCCTCATAGGCATCGTTCTCGACCGCCAGTTCGAGCGCGATCCGCATCAGGTTGAGCGAATACATCGCCATCCAGGCGGTGCCGTCGGCCTGCTCGATCGTGCCGCCGGTCGGCAAGGGCTTGGAGCGGTCGAAAAGCCCAATGTTGTCGAGACCGAGAAAGCCGCCCTCGAACAGGTTGCGGCCGGCTTCGTCCTTCCGGTTCACCCACCAGGTAAAATTGAGGATCAGCTTGTGGAAGATGCGCTCCAGGAAGCTGCGATCGGCCTTGCCGGTCAGCGCCTCGTCCATGCGGTAGACACGCAGCGCCGCCCAGGCCTGGACCGGCGGATTGGCATCGCCGAAAGCCCATTCGTATGCCGGCAGCTGGCCCGACGGGTGCATGTACCATTCGCGCGCCAGCAGCAGGAGCTGGCCCTTGGCGAACGCCGGATCGACCAGCGCCATCGTCACGCAGTGGAAGGCGAGATCCCACGAGGCGTACCAGGGATATTCCCATTTATCCGGCATCGAGATGATGTCGGCGTTGTCGAGATGGATCCACTCGCTGTTGCGGCCGCTCAAGCGCTCCGGTGGCGGCGGCGGTTGCGTCGGGTCGCCCGCGAGCCAGCGCGGCACATTGAAATGGTAGGACTGCTTCGACCAGATCAGGCCGGCGAGCGCCTGTCGCTGTACGGCCCGGGCATCGTCGCCGGCGATATCGCGCTGAAGCGTGCCGTAAAATTCATCGGCCTCGGCGCGGCGTGCGGCGAAAACGCCGTCGAACGCTGCGATGTCTCCCCGAGACTGCCCCCTGCCGTGGTCGGGCGCGAGACGAAACCGCCAGACCATGCTCTGTTGCGGCCCGATATCGCGTCTATCGAGCGCGGCGCATTTGGTGCCGCTTTCGGGCAGCGCGCCTGCATCGCGCCTGCCCATCACGGCGTCGCCGATCGCATCCTTGAAGGCGCCGCCGACACTAGTACCGTAAAGGCGGTCGGTGTTCGTCTCATTCTCGCAAAACAGCATCCGCGCGTCCTGCAAGGCGCTGAAGCGAAGCAACGGCCGGCCATCCATCCGCGCCTGCACATCGTCGCCATCGCGGCTCAGCAGCGGACGGGCCCCGACTTCGCTCCAGGACCAGGTATTGCGCGCGAGAAGCTGCGGCAGAACATGCAGGCTCGCCGTTTCAGGGCCATGGTTCAGCGCGGTGACGCGCATCAGGATGTCGTCCGGGCCGGCCTTTGCGTATTCGACGGTGATGTCGAAATAGCGCTTCTCGGCGAAAATGCCGGTGTCGGTAAGCTCGTATTCCGGCAGATCCTTGCCCTTGCGGCGCCCGTTCTCGGCCAGCAGATCGGCATAGGGAAACGCCGCCTGCGGGTATTTATAGAGCATCTTCAGGTAGGCGTGGCTCGGAACGGCATCGAGGTACCACCAAAGTTCCTTGACGTCCTCGCCATGGTTGCCCTGCGGGTTGCTCAATCCGAACATCCGCTCTTTCAGGATGTCATCGCGACCATTCCACAGCCCTAGCGACAGGCACCAGTGCTGATGGCTGTCGGAGAAGCCGGCGATGCCGTCCTCTCCCCAACGATAGGCGCGGGAGCGCGCGTGCTCATGCGGGAAATAGGCCCAGGCATCGCCGTCGGCGCTGTAATCCTCGCGCACGGTGCCCCATTGCCGCTCTGCGAGATAAGGCCCCCAGCGCCGCCAGCCGCCCTCATGAGCGGTGGCGATGCGTCGGCCTTCGGCTGTGTCGAGCAGCCGCGTCGAACCCTGCCCGTCCTTGTCGTTCACCGCGTCGGCTTCCCGCTGTCGTCGTCGAGCGTCAGCCAGGCCCGCCCGTCGCGCTGCAAAAGCGCATCCGCATCGGCGGGGCCGTCGCTCCCGGCGGGATAGATCTGCGGCTCGCCGCTCGTCCACGCATCGAGCGCAGGCGCGACGACGGCCCAGGCGCCCTCGATGCTGTCGGCACGCTGAAACAGCGTCGCGTCGCCGAGCATGCAGTCGTAGAGCAGCGTCTCGTAACCGACGACATTCTGTTCAGCGAAGACATCATGGGCCTGGAAGGATGCGGAGACGGTGGCAAGCTGCATCCTCGGTCCGGGCAGCTTGGTGTCGAAGCTCAGCCGGG
Source organism: Allobosea sp. P5_A5 (assembly GCF_056400625.1). Taxonomy (NCBI): domain Bacteria; kingdom Pseudomonadati; phylum Pseudomonadota; class Alphaproteobacteria; order Hyphomicrobiales; family Alloboseaceae; genus Allobosea; species Allobosea sp. P5_A5. The sequence goes on along the minus strand of NZ_JBFUKY010000004.1, from coordinate 75,889 downwards.
CGCCCTCTTCGGGGTCGATCTGCAAGCGCAAGACATTCGGCGCCCCCTGTCCCACGGAGGCCCCGAACAGCGCCAGAGCCGTGGGCTTGAAGATCAGCGCGACCTCGGTGCGGCGCGTGCGCATTTTCTTGCCGGTGCGCAGATAGAAGGGCACGCCTTGCCAGCGCTCGTTCTGGATTTCGAGCTTGAGCGCGGCATAGGTTTCAGTGCGGCTGTCGGGCGCGACCGCCGGCTCCGAACGATAGGCGACCGAAGCTTGCCCCGCGATGCTGCCGGCGCCGTACTGGCCGCGCACCGCATCGCCTGACTTCACAAGCTGAATAGCGGCGACCAGCCTCGCTTTTTCGTCCCGAATGGCCTCGGCATCCAGGCTCGCGGGCGGCTCCATTGCCGTCATGCAGAGCAGCTGGAAGAGATGGTTCGGCACCATGTCGCGCAACGCGCCGGTCGGCTCATAAAAGGAGCCGCGCTGCTCGACACCGATGGTTTCGGCCGCGGTGATCTGGACATGGTCGATATGTTCGGCTCGCCAAAGCGGTTCGAAGACGCGGTTAGCGAAGCGCATCTCCATGATGCCCTGTACGGCTTCCTTGCCGAGAAAATGGTCGATCCGGTAAAGCTGGCTTTCGTCTGCGACAGCCAGCAGATCGGCATCGAGCGCCCGCGCCGAAGCGACATCGCTGCCGAACGGCTTCTCGATCACCAGATGCCTGAATGCGCCGTCCGAGGGCTTCAGCAGGTCGGCCGCGCCCAACTGCTTCGCGATGGGCGAGAAGAACCGTGCCGCGACCGCGAAATAGAAGATCGCGTTGCCCTGAACCGCGCCCTGGATTTTTTGATAGGTTTCGGGCGCGAGGAAATCGCCCTGCAGGTAATGCAGGCGTTCGCGCACGAAGCCCCAGGCGTCCGGATCGATGCTGTCGGGATGGAACTCCGAATGGGGATCGTTGACGAAGGACTGCATCATCCTGGTCAGGCCATCGCGCCAACCATCGTCGCTGCCGTCGCCATGATCAACGCCCAGGATCTTGGTTTTGGCGTCGAGAAGCCCGCTTCGAGCCAGATTGTAGAGCGCCGGCATCAGCAGCCGCTTGGTGAGGTCGCCACCACCGCCGAAGATGACGAGCGTGCAGGCCGGAGCCGGCGCCGGCTTCGCGGCATCGGCCGCTACGGGGGACGTGGCAGGCGTCATGGTCGTTCTCCGGGGGTCTCGATCGGCGGGTTCACCGATGGACGATGGTCCAGCGGCGAGCCCAGGCGCGCCGCGATGGTATCGGCGATCCGCAAGGCGTTGGCGATGATGGTCAACGTCGGATTCACAGCCCCGATCGAGGGAAAGAAGCTCGCATCGGTGATGTAGAGATTGTCCAGATCATGGGCCTTACAGTTCCGGTCGAGGACGCTGGCTGCCGGGTCCTCGCCGAAACGGAGCGTGCCGGCCTGATGCGCCGTGCCGCCGATCGGCGTGTCCTGGCCGAGATAGAGCGTCCGGTCGAAAAGCTGCGGATGGATGTCGACCTTGTCGCAGAGCAGACGCAATTTTTCGCGCAGGCGCCGATGGCCTTCGAGATTGCTGGCTGAGAGGTCCAGATGCACCTGTCCATCGCGATAGAACACGCGATTGTCTGGTAAAGGCAGATCCTCCGAGGTCAGCCAGAAATCCACGGCATGCCGCGCGATCCAGTCGAACGGCTTCTGCGGCAGCCATTGCAGCAGACCCGGCAGGCCTTCGGCCTCGATCTGCACGCCGTCCGACTTGCCGACCATCTGGATATGGCCCAGCGGATAGTCCCACTCGTTGGCAGGGCTGCGGTCACGCCCGAAATAGAAATCGTTGAGCCCGAGCGTCTTCTGGAATTCCGTCGGATTGGGTGTCCGCGAGATCGCCAGCACGACCGCGTTGTTGTGGCGCATGTAGTTGCGGCCGACCTGGCCCGAACTGTTCGCAAGCCCCTCGGGGTGAACCTCGTTTTGCGAGCGCAGAAGCAGCAGGGCCGAGGACAGCGCGCCACAGGCGACGACGACGATATCGCCGGACACCCGGTGTACCCGCCCCTCGATAAGAATTTCGACGGCGGCAACGCGCCCGCCGGTCTCGTCGGTCAGAAGGCGGGAGACATAGGCGTTGCGGAGCAGCGTCAAATTGTCATGCGCCGCCAGCGCGGGATCGACGCAGATCACCTGCGCGTCAGATTTGCCGTTGGTCAGGCTGGGAAAGCCGTCGAAGGGGTCGCAGCGCAGCAAAAGCGAGGTCGGCATCGCGGCGCCGGTCTCGTCCTGATCGAGCATCGCGCCCATCGGGAGGTGAAACGGATGTAGCCCTTCGCGGAGCCAGCCGTCCGCGATGTCCTGAATGCGCGGCTCGTGGCGGATCGGCGGGTGGGCATAGGGCCTCGTCCAGCGTGGTTCGGTCGGGTCTTCCCCCCGCACCCCATGGACCTGGAAAAGCTCCTCGGCTGCTTGATAGTAAGGCTCGAACTCGTCGTATTTCACCGGCCATTCCGGTGCGATGCCGTCCGGGTGGGCGACACCGTGGAAATCCTGCTCCCTCAAGCGCAGCAGGACGCCGCCATAAACCTTGGTGTTGCCGCCGACGAAGTAATGCAGGCCGGGCTTGAATGTCGCGCCGCTGGACGAGGTCCAGGTTTCGTCGGCCTGATAGCGGGCCTGACGAAAGACCGCGTCGCTGTCCCAGTTCGCCCGCTCGCGCTTCAGGTAGTCGCCACGTTCGATCAGCAGGATGCGCTTGCCGGTTTTCGCGAGGCTCCACGCCATCGTCGCACCGCCCGCGCCCGAGCCGACGATGACGACGTCATAATGATCGTCGCCCATAAAGTGTCTTCCCCGCAGCCAACGCCGAGTGAACGTAGCCTGTCCCTATCAAGTTCGCACGTGAAGGAAATTTAACTTAACGCCGCGGAATGCCCTGACCGCTGGCTTCGATGCCGGCACCGTTCCATATAGAGCGCGAACGCACCTGACGGTGCGCGGAGCCAAAAGGCGAGCCATGATCGACCGTAGAACCATGCTGGCGCTGGCCGCAGCCTCGATCGCCGGATCGAAAAGAAGCTTCGCCCAGGCGGCGCAACTCCGGATCGGCTACGTTCCCGTCATCGGGGCAAGCGCGCTTTTCGTTCTGGATGGCGACGGGTCGGCACGAAAGGCCGGGCTCGACCTCAAGCTGAGCAAATTCGACTCCGGGCCGAACGCCATCCAGGCTTTCGCCTCGGGCACGCTCGACATCCTTGCGGTCGGCGTCGCGCCTGTCGCGGTCGCTCGTGCCCGAGGGCTCGAAGCCTCGGTGATCGCAGCCGCGGCCGTCGGCGGCGCGGCCTTCGTCGCGGGACCGGCTCTCGCCAAGGCCTTCGCGGAGAACGGGAACGATCCCGCCAAGGCTTTCGCCGCCTTCAAGACCGCGACCGGGCGCCGGGCCAAGCTGGGCACGCTGCCGCCCGGCGGCGTGCCGACCGTTGCGCTCCACCATTGGCTTCGGAAAATTGGCAAGGTGGACCCCGCCGAGGTCGAAATCGTCCAGATGGGGATCGAGGTGGTGCAACAGGCGATGCTGACCGGCGCCATCGACGGCGGCACGCTGCTTGAACCCTCGGTGACGCTGGTGACCGAGCGCGATCCAAGGATCAAGCGCATCGTTAACTCCCCCGAGATGTTTCCGGATATTCCCGGTGTCGTCGTCGCGGCTTCGGGCACGCTCCTCAAGAACCAGCCCGATCTTGCCGAGCGGTTCCTGGGATTGTTCCTGCGCGCGACGCAGCAGATTCTCAGCGAGCCCGCCAAGGTCGCGCCCTATGTGCTCGCCGCGCTCGGCGGGGGGCTCGTGGCGGAGGAGACGATTGCGCGGGCCCTAGTTTCACCCGCCGTGCGCTTCGTCAACAATCCCGCCGATATCCGCAAGGCGACGGAGGAGCTGCTGGCCTATCAGGTCGAACTCGGCGATTTCCAGCGCGCCCCGCCGATCGACGGCCTGTTCGACCAGGCCTTTTTCGATCGCGCGCGGGCGAAGGCCAATCTATAAACGTCGGCTACCCGCTGGATGGATGACGCGCCGCTGATCCTGACCTTGCGGCTCGACCTGGCCAGCGCCGCGCGATTCGAGGCCGAGCGGATGCGGCACTTTCCGCCGGCAAGGAACCTCATTCCCGCGCATCTGACCCTGTTCCATCACCTGCCCGGCGAACATCAGCCCGAGATTTCCAGGCAATTGGCTTCGATCGCGGCACTCCAGTCGCCTTTTGCGATGACCGTGCCGTCGCTGCGCTTCCTTGGCGAGGGCACCGCTTACAACATTCTCAGCGCCGAGTTGGTGGCTCTGCGGGCTTCGATTGCCGGTTTATGGGCGGCGCGGCTGACGCGGCAGGACGCGGCAGGCTTCCGCCCCCATGTCACGATCCAGAACAAGGTTTCGGCTCCGGCCGCGAAGGCGCTGTTCGAAAGCCTTTCGGCAGGGTTCGAGCCTTTCACAATCGAGGCAACCGGGCTGTTGCTCTGGCGTTATCGCGCGGGACCATGGGAGGCTGCGGGTGAATACGCGTTCCAGACGTGACGCAGTTGCCGGATCGGCCTGCAGATGGGAGGCCCGGTGTCGCGGGTAGCCGTGATCGTCGGCGCGACGGGCGGCATCGGCTCGGCGCTCGTCGCGGCTGTCGCCGCGTCCGGCGCGTTCACCTCCGTGCATGCGCTGTCGCGGACGGGCGGACGCTCGAGCGAAACCCTGATCGCCCACAAGGCCGACATCACCGATGAGGACAGTCTTCGTGCTGCCGCAGAGAGCATGGCCGGAGGCGATCCGGTCGGGCTCGTCATCGTCGCCAGCGGCATTCTGCATGCACCGGGCATCGCGCCGGAAAAGGCGCTGAAGGCTTTGGATCCCACAGCGCTGGCCCAGCTTTTCGCCGTCAACGCCATCGGCCCGGCGCTCGTCGCCAAACATTTCGTCCCACTGCTGCCCAAAGAGGGACGCTCCGTCTTCGCAGCGCTCTCGGCGCGGGTCGGCTCGATCGAAGATAATCGTCTCGGCGGCTGGTACGGCTACCGCGCCTCGAAAGCCGCGCTGAACCAGTTGATCCGGACGCTGGCGGTCGAGCTGGCGCGGATCCGGCCGGACGCGATCGCGCTCGCTCTGCATCCCGGCACGGTGACGACCGGTCTCTCCCAGCCCTTCCGCAACGATGACACGAAGCCGGGCGTGTTCTCGCCAACCGATTCCGCAACTCGTCTTTTGGCTGTGATCGACGGGGCGTCGCGCGAACAATCCGGCCAATTGCTGGCCTGGGACGGGTCCCGAATTCCATTCTGAGCCCGGCTCACGGCATCTTGCGGGCCAGCACGGCACCCGAACGCCGTTGGAGCGTTCTCCAGTTTCAAAGACGGAGGACACGATGAGCGCGATGACGGTGACGGCCACGCATCTCGAGGCCCAGGGCTTCGTGCCCAACAATCCGCGACTGCCGATGGTGCTCTATCAGGCGGCTTTTCCGGTCGAGGGCGATGTCGCCGGCGCCATGGAGAAGCGGTTTCAGGAGAATGGCTGGCCGCCGCAGTGGCGCGACGGCATCTATGATTTCGATCATTACCATACGCATGGGCATGAGGTGCTCGGCATCGCCGCAGGGTCGGCCGAGTTGATCCTCGGCGGCAGCGAGCGCCGGCAGCTTCGGGTCGAAGCCGGCGACGTCCTGCTCCTGCCGGCTGGAACGGGGCATCGCTGCACCTCGCATTCTGAGGATTTTCTCGTCGTCGGCGCCTACCCGCCGGGCCAGAGCGCCGACATCGTCCGAACGGCCGCAACGCCCGCGATGCTGCAGAAGATCGCGACGCTGACCTTCCCGCCCTGCGACCCCGTTTCAGGCGATGACGGCCCGTTGATGAAGCTGTGGGGCGATATCGGGGTGAAATCCAAATGATCGATCGCCGCATCATGCTCGCGACCCTCGGCAGCGCCCTTCTCGATCCTGCCGCTGGCGGCGCCGCCACGGACGGGATCACCGTCGAGCGCTTCGACGGAACCGGGGCTGGCCGCAGGCCGGTGCTGGTTCTGCTCTATGGCTCGGATGGCCTGACGAACGAAGGCCGCTACGAGACTGCCGCCCGGCTGCTGGCGGGGACCGGCTACACGGTCTTTCTGCCGCATTACTTCGAGGCCACCGGCGACCGACGCGCCAGTTACCGCGAGATCGACAGCAAATTTCCGCTCTGGAAGAGCGCGATCCTGCGCTCGATTGCCGGCCTCAAAGATCAGCCCGGCATCGATGCCGGACGGATGGGCCTCGTCGGCTTTTCGCTCGGCGGCGCGCTCGCGCTCGCCACGTCGGCCGACGACAGACGGATCAAGGCGGTCGTCAACTTCTTCGGCTTTTTGCCAGCAGAACTCGCCGCCGCCACCCGCGTCGCGCCGACTCTCACTCTTCATGGCGATGCCGACAGGATCGTGCTGGTCTCGAATGCCCGGCAGATCGAACAGGTGCTGCGCCGGATCGGGACGCCTGTGGAAACGCAGATCTATCCGGGCGAAGGCCACGGACTGTCGCAGAGCGCCTTTATCGACGCCGCATCGCGCTCGGCCGCTTTTCTGGGCCGGTATCTCAAGTAGCCGTCCGAGCCTATCCGTAGCGGGTTTCGAGCAGGTCGATCTCGCGGATCAGCCTGCGCGCGGCCTCCTCGTTCAGTTCGCGCTGGCGCAGCAGGCGATAGAGTTCGCCCCGCTCCGCCTTCAGGCCGGCGACGCGCAGTTTGCGCTCGATGGCTTCCAGCCGGCGGCCATGAAAGGTGCCCTCGACATTCTGCGGCCGGCCCTCGATGCGCTGGCGATAAATCTCCATCACGCGGAGCGAAGCCTCGGCGTAGAGATCGACATCGGAACGCCCGGACGCCAGTTCGTGCTGCGTGCGTTCGATGGCCTGGATGGCGATCTTCGCGGCCTTGCCTCGTGCGTTATCGATCTCCTCCTGGTCGAAATCCTCCGGCGGCAGCTTGAGATCTTTCAGAAGCGGCGGCAGCGCGACGCTCGCGACGATGAGGGAGACCACGATGACCCCTGCGGCCAGGAAAATGGCGAGGTCACGCGCCGGAAACGGCGTCCCGTCATTGAGCGCGAACGGCAGGGTCAGGACGCCGGCCAGCGTGATCGCGCCCCTGACCCCGGCAAGCGAGGTCGCGGCGACGATCCGCCAACTCACCTGGGGCGCGGGCTTTCCCCGTCGCGCCGCCCGAAACATCGTCAGCTTCAGCGAAACCCAGACCCAGACGAAGCGCAGCACGGCAAGCGCGAGGCTGATCGCCAGCACATAGAAGGCCAGCAGCCAGGGCTCGCGGTGCCCGGTCGTCTTCACCGCTTCCACCGCACCGGCGAGGATACCGGGCATCTGCTCGCCGAGCAGGACGAAAATGACGCCGTTCGCCGCGAACTGGATCATGTCCCAAACCGCCGCGCGCCTGATCCGCGTGACCGCCAGCCCCTGCCCGCTGCCTTCGATGAAGCTCATGGTGATGCCGGCGGCGACGACGGCGAGAATGCCCGAGCAATGAAAATGCTCCGCCAGCAGATAGGCGCCGAAGGGGATCAGCAGGCTGATCAAGATCTGGGAGCTGGTGTCCTCCCCGAAGCGAGCGGTGATCCACCGCTTTGCGGCCGACACGGTCCAGGTCAGCCCGACGCCGATCGCGATGCCGCCGATGGCCAGCCATGCGAAAGTCCCCACTGCGGCGCCCAGCGAGAATGAACCGGTGAGCACCGCCGCCACCGCGAAGCGCATGCAGACGAGGCCCGAGGCGTCATTGAGCAGCGCCTCGCCTTCGAGGATGTGCATCAGCCGCTTGGGGATGCGGGTGCGCGAAGCGATGGCCGAGACCGCGATCGGGTCGGTCGGCGAGACGATCGCGGCCAGCGCAAAGGCCACGGCCAGAGGCATCGGCGGAATCAGCCAGTGGATCAGCAGGCCCACACCCAGTACGGTGAACAGCACCAGACCCAGCGCCAGCTCAAGGATGATCCGCCGGTCACGGACGAGATCGCCCTTCGGGATGCGCCAACCATCCAGAAACAGCAAAGGCGGCAGGAACAGCAGGAAGAAGAGATCGGGGTCGAGATAGACGGTCGGCACCACCGACAGGGCGATGACGGCACCGAGCGCGATCTGCACGAGCGGCAGCGGCAACCGCGTCCAGCGCGCGAGCGAGCCGCTGACCACCACGGCGGACAGAAGCGTCAGGATGGTGACGACGGATTCCAAAAGACCCTCGATCGGCCGGCTCGGCGACTCGCCGCGATGTCGGCATCATAATGCGGTCTTCTGACCGGTGCCCGGCAAACGGGGCACCGGCACGGCGTTTGTCAACCGGCCGAGCCGGCGTTTCCTCCAGGCTCAGCGATCAGTTGATCGACTTGATGCTGCCGAAGATGGAGTCCAGCGCAGCGGCGTGGGTTTCGCGCTCCTTGTCATTGCCCCAGACGGTGAACATCATCACGCGCTCATTGCCGGCGGGCATCAGGATGAGATCGACCGTCGTCGGGCCGTTCTCGTCCTCGGTGCGAAATTGAAACACGGTCGATTCGATACCGTTGATCTTCATCTCGGCCTTGATCGGCTCGACCGGCTTGATCTTGTTGTCTCGCATCCACTTGTTGGTGTCCGAGATCATCTTCTCGATCTGCTTCGACGCGGCCGATTCAATGGACAGAAAGATCGCCTCGTCCTCGGGCCGAGCCTGGAAGCCGTATTCGATCTCTTCCGTGGACCATTTGTCCGGCAAGGTAACGGTCACGGTCGGATTTTTGGACGGAACGGCGAAGTTCTTGGCAAAGGCCGGAGACAGCAGGAGGCCGAGCGCAAGCGCGCCGGCAGCAAGGCGGTTGAGGAGCATGGGAAGGTCTCGGAGGCCAGACCAAGACGATGGCCTGCAGCGCTTTATAAGCTAAGCGAATCCGCCGAGCTGACGCAATGGAAGCGCGCGCGTTTGCTGCGGTTAACCTTGCCGAACCTGCTCGTCGCAAGAACCGATCCGCTTCGGACATCTGATGCCGAAGCGGGACCGATGGCGGAGTTCGCCGGGAGCTTCGTCACGCGCAACCGCCTGCGCGTGACGAAGCTACGCCAAAGTCTCAGTAACGGTCCGGCACATACCTTTCCGGCGGCACCGGGTGGCGCAGATAATCCGGGTTGCGAACGCGCTCAGGCAGCAGGAACTCCTGCTTCGGCACGTCTTCATACGGGATCTGCTCGAGCAGATGGGCGATGCAGTTAAGGCGCGCGCGCTTCTTGTCGACGGCCTGCACGACCCACCAGGGTGCGAATTCGGTGTGGGTGCGCTCCAGCATCTCCTCCTTGGCGCGGGTGTAGTCTTCCCAATGGACCCGGCTTTCGAGGTCCATTGGCGAGAGCTTCCACTGCTTGAGCGGGTCCTCGATGCGCATGCGGAAACGGAATTCCTGCTCCTCGTCGGTGATCGAGAACCAGTACTTCAGCAGGATGATGCCGGAGCGGACGAGCATGTGCTCGAAATCCGGCACCGACCGGAAGAACTCCTCGAGCTCGTCCGGCGTGCAGAAGCCCATGACGCGCTCGACGCCGGCGCGGTTGTACCAGGAGCGATCGAACAGCACCATTTCGCCCGCGCTCGGCAGATGCTGGACGTAGCGCTGGAAATACCATTGATGCCGCTCCCGCTCGGTGGGAGCCGGCAGCGCGACGACACGACAGACACGCGGGTTGAGCCGCTGGGTGACGCGCTTGATCGCGCCGCCCTTGCCGGCCGAATCACGCCCCTCGAACAGGACCACGACCTTGAGCTTCTTGTGCTGAACCCAGTCTTGCAGCCGGACGAGTTCGTGCTGGAGCCGGAACAGCTCGCGGAAATAAATCCGCCGGTCGATGCGCTCGGCGCCCAAGCCCTCGCCGTCGAGACCCAGCTGGTCGATCCGCTCTTCCTCAAGCTGTAGCTCCAGCTCTTCATCGAAAGAGTCGGTGATCTCGTCTTTGATCCGGTCGAAATCGGTCTTCATGACGGTCGTCCTCGTCAGATTCTGTCGCGCGTGACGGCGCATTTCGCCCTTTGGCGGCGGCGGACCATGGCGATGCTCCGTGACGGCGCGATGAAACCAGGAACGCCACTGAGCGCCCCGCGTTCAACACAGGCGAGATTTTCCATCGCCGTCCACCGGTGGGTGATCGGCGATGCGGCAGGCGCACAGCGCGCGCCGACATTTTGAGACATGATAGAGCTTCGACGACCGCGCGGTGACCTAATGAATATGCACGCCTCCCAGCCAGACATCTCGACCCGCTCCGTGGGCATCGGCCAGCCGGTGCCGCGCAACGAGGATGCGGCGCTGGTGCGCGGGGCCGGGCAATATACCGACGATCTCGCGCTGGAAGGACAGCTCTACGGAGCCTTCGTGCGCAGTCCCTATGCCCATGCGAATATCCGCGGCATCGACACCTCCGCCGCCAAGGCGATGAACGGCGTGGTGGCGGTCTATGCGGCGGAAGATCTGGCGGATCAGGGCTACGGCACGCTGAAATGTATCGTCGACCTGCAGAACCGCGACGGCACGCCGATGCTCAAGCCGGCCCGGTCCGCCTTGGCCTCGGGCAAGGTCCGCTATGTCGGCGACCCCGTCGCGATGGTCGTGGCACGCACGCTTGTGCAGGCTCGCGATGCGGCCGAAGCGGTCGCGCTCGATCTCGAGGCGCTCCCGGCCGTGACCTCGACGGAGGATGCGCTGGCGGAAGGCGCGCCGCAGCTTTTCGACGATGTGCCGGGCAATCTGATCGTGGACTATCATTTCGGCGATAGCGAGAAGGTCGCAGCGGCCTTCGCCGAAGCGGCGCACGTCACCCAATTGCGCATCGTCAACAACCGCATCGTCGTGAACCCGATCGAGCCGCGTGCTGCGATCGGCGTGTACGATGCCAAGAGCAAGCGCTACACGCTGCACGCACCGAGCCAGGGCGCCTTCGGGATGCGCAACAGCCTCGCCGCCGCGATGGGCGTCGGGCAGGAGCGCGTTCGGCTGCTGACGGGCCATGTCGGCGGCTCGTTCGGTATGAAGTCGGCCGTCTTTCCCGAATATGTCGTGCTGCTGCACGCCGCGCGCCTGCTGAAGAAGCCGGTGCGATGGGCCGACCAGCGCTCGGAGAGCTTCGTTTCCGACCATCACGGACGCGACATGGTGTTCGAGGCGGAACTGGCGCTGGACAAGCGCGGGCTCTTTCTGGCCACGCGCTTCACCGGCTTCGGCAATCTCGGCGCCTATCTTTCGCCGGTCGGGCCGATGATGGCGACGCTCAACATCGGCAAGAACAGCATCGGCATGTACCGCACGCCGCTGGTCGAGGTCAGCACCCGCTGCGCCGTGACGAACACGACGCCGATCGCGGCCTATCGCGGGGCGGGTCGGCCTGAGGGCAATTATTTCATGGAACGGCTGATCGATGCCGCCGCAGCCGAGACCGGCATCGACAAGGTCGAGCTGAGGCGCCGCAATCTGGTGCTGCCCGAACAACTTCCCTGGAAGACGCCGGTCGGAACCGTCTATGACAGCGGCGATTTCCCGGCCCTGCTAGCCAAGGCACTGGAGGCCGCAGACTGGAAAGGCTACGGCGCACGGCAGCGCCAGAGCCGCAAGGCCGGCAAGCTGCGCGGACGCGGCGTCGGCTGCTATCTCGAGGTGACGGCGCCGCCGAGCAACGAGATGGGCGGCATCCATTTCGAGGAGGACGGCAGCGTCACCATTGTCACCGGCACGCTGGATTATGGCCAGGGCCATTGGACACCTTTCGCCCAGATCCTGACCAGCCAACTCGGCGTGCCCTTCGACAAGATCAAGCTCGTCCAGGGCGACAGCGACCGGCTGATCGCCGGCGGCGGCACCGGCGGCTCGAAGTCGATCATGGCAAGCGGCTCGGCGATCATCGAAGCCAGCGAGCACGTCATCGAGAAGGGCAAGCCGCTCGCGGCGCATTATCTGGAGGCTGCGGTCGCCGATATCGAGTTCGAGGCCGGGCGCTTCAGCATCGCCGGCACGGATCGCTCGATCGGCATCATGGAGCTGGCCTCGCGCCTGCGTGCCGGAACCGATCTCCCGGCGGACCTGCCGCAGACGCTCGATGTCGACCACATCTTCAAGGCCGCGCCCTCGGCCTATCCGAACGGTTGTCACATCGCCGAAATCGAGATCGACCCGGAGACGGGTGCGATCGAAATCGCGCGCTACGTCATGGTCAATGATTTCGGCACGCTGGTGAACCCGATGCTGGTCGAGGGCCAGCTGCATGGCGGCATCGTCCAGGGCATCGGCCAGGCGATCAGCGAGATGACACGCTATGACGAAGCCGGGCAGCTGATGACCGGCTCCTTCATGGATTACGGCCTGCCCCGGGCGGGCGACGTGCCATTCTTCGACTTCATCAGCCAGGGCGTTCCGACCAAGACCAACCGCGTCGGGGCCAAGGGCTGCGGCGAAGCGGGCTGCGCCGGCTCGCTGCCCTCGATCATGAACGCCATCGTCGATGCGCTTGCGCCCCATGGCGTGACGCATGTCGACATGCCCGCGACGCCGCTCAAGATCTGGAAGCTGCTGCATCCGCAGGGGTAACGCCGCCTATCCCGCCCAGCCCTCATCCTGAGGAGCAGCCTGAAAGGCTGCGTCTCGAAGGATGTTCCAGTCACCCTCCGGAGCCTTCTGAAGCCTGCTTCGAGACGCGCTCTTCGAGCGCTCCTCAGGATGAGGGCTTCGTGTCGGCAAGATGGGCCGATGCCGATATCCTAGCGGATGCGCTCATCTGAATTCCTATAAGATTCCTATAGTGACGGGCCAGCGCCCGTCTCGAACGGCTATGCGCCGTGCCCGATAATCCCGTCAGGCCAGGAAAGCCTCCAGCCGCCTTCGCGGCGGCGCTTCCGGCCAGCGACACGACCATTTGGTCGAAGGGATCAAGGCCATGGATTTCATCATGCTCGGGCTCACCCTCGCCTTCTTCGCGGCGGGCCTCGCCTATGTCGGCGCCTGCGACGCGCTCTGAGCCGAGGAGATCGAAGATGCTTCTCGATTTCGTTCTCGGGGGCGCGGTGACGCTGCTTCTACTCGTCTATCTCACCTACGCGCTGCTGCGCCCCGAGCGGTTCTGACCGACCACATCTCTTCGCCTGCGCTGCGGGCGTTCCGGAAAGTCAGTTCGCTTTTCGGTTCGACGCGCCAGAGCCACCGGAAAACCTTCCCATGACCATCAATGGCTGGATTCAGATCCTCCTGTTCTGCGCGCTCGTCGTCGCGCTGGTAAAGCCGCTCGGCGGCTACATGACCCGCGTCTTCAGCGGCGAGCGTACGTTCCTGTCCTTCCTCCTCGCACCGGTGGAGCGCGGCCTTTATGCCCTCGCCGGCACGCATGAGCGCGAGGAGCAGCATTGGTCCCGCTATGCGGTCAGCCTGCTGATCTTCAACCTTGCCGGAGTCCTGCTGCTTTACGGGTTGCAGCGGGTCCAGGCGCTGCTGCCGCTGAACCCGGACGAGATGGCCGCCGTCGCTCCCGATCTCTCGTTCAACACCGCCGTCAGCTTCGTCACCAATACCAACTGGCAGGCCTATGGCGGCGAGACGACGATGTCGTATCTGACGCAGATGCTGGGCCTCACCGTCCAGAACTTCGTCTCGGCCGCGACCGGCATCGCGATCGCTATGGCGCTGATCCGAGGCTTCGCTCGCGCCTCGACGAAGTCGGTCGGCAGCTTCTGGGTCGATCTCACGCGGGCGACGCTCTACATCCTGCTGCCGCTCTGCATCGTTCTGACGCTCGTCTATGTCTCGCTCGGCGTGCCGCAGACCTTTGACGGCGCCGTGACCGCCACCACGCTTGAAGGCGCGCAGCAGCTGATCGCTCGGGGCCCGGTCGCCTCGCAGCTCGCGATCAAGATGCTCGGCACCAATGGCGGCGGCTTCTTCAACGCCAACTCCGCCCATCCGTTCGAAAACCCGGACGCCGTCGTCAACCTCATCCAGATGTTGTCCATCTTCGCGCTCGGCGCCGCGCTGACCAACGTCTTCGGCCGCATGGTCGGCAACCAGCGGCAGGGCTGGGCCATCCTTTCCGCCATGGGTGTGCTGTTCATCGCCGGTGTGGCGCTTTGCTACTGGGCGGAGGCCTACGGGAACCCGCTGGTTCAGGCGCTCGGCCTGCCCGGCGGCAATATGGAGGGCAAGGAAGTCCGCTTCGGCATCACGCTCTCGGCGCTGTTCGCCGTCATCACCACGGCGGCCTCCTGCGGCGCAGTCAATGCGATGCATGGCAGCTTCACCGCGCTGGGCGGGCTTATCCCGCTGATCAACATGGAGCTGGGCGAGGTCATCGTCGGCGGCGTCGGCGCCGGATTCTACGGCATCGTGCTCTTCATCGTGGTGGCGATGTTCGTCGCCGGGCTGATGGTCGGGCGCACGCCGGAATATCTCGGCAAGAAGATCGAGGCCAAGGAGGTGAAGATGGCGATGCTCGCCATTCTGTGCCTGCCGACCGGCATGCTGATCTTCACGGCGATCGCCGTCGTGCTGCCGGGCGCCGTCGCCTCCACTGGCAACAGCGGGCCGCACGGCTTCTCCGAGATCCTCTACGCCTACACCTCGGCTGCGGCCAACAACGGCTCGGCCTTCGCCAGCCTCTCGGCCAACACGCTCTGGTACAACGTCACGCTGGGCATCACGATGCTGGTCGGCCGCTTCCTGGTGATCATCCCGGCGCTGGCCATCGCCGGCTCGCTGGCGGCGAAGAAATCCGTGCCCACTTCCGCCGGTACCTTCCCGACCGACGGGCCGCTCTTCGTCGGGCTGCTGGTCGGCGTGATCCTGATCGTCGGCGGGCTGACCTTTTTCCCCGCGCTGGCGGTCGGGCCGATCGTCGAGCACCTGGCGATGATCGCCGGGCAGAGCTTCTGAGTGCGCCATGAGCAGCCCTCTCAGGCAATTGCGGCGCGAGGCGCCCTGCCGCCCCGCTTCGATGAGGCAGATGCGGAACTCGTCCGCACCGCGCCCCGCCATCCTGATCCTTGGAATGATCGTCGCGCTTTGTCTGGCGACGCTGCTGGTCCGGGCGCTTGCCGCCCTGATCGGCACCGCCTGACGCGCATACCCCTTCGCTGGAGCTTCCCATGAGCCCGTCCAAATCCGCGAGCCTGATCGACGCTCGCATCCTCGTGCCGGCGCTGGGCGATGCCCTTCGCAAGCTCGACCCCCGCCACCTCGCCCGCAACCCGGTGATGTTCGTCGTCGCCGTGGTTTCGGCACTGACGACCGTGCTTTTCCTGCGCGACCTCGCGACCGGCGGGGCTAGCCTCGGCTTCTCCTTCCAGATCGTCGTCTGGCTCTGGTTCACCGTGCTTTTCGCGAATTTCGCGGAAGCCGTGGCGGAGGGGCGCGGCAAGGCGCAGGCCGAGTCGCTGCGCAAGACCCGCACCGAGACGCAGGCCAAGCTGCTGACCGGCGAGGACCGCACGAGCCACAGGCTGGTGTCCGGCACATCGCTGAAGGTCGGCGATGTCGTGCTGGTCGAGGCCGGCGACATCATCCCATCCGACGGCGAGGTGATCGAAGGCGTCGCCTCGGTCAACGAGGCCGCGATCACCGGCGAATCTGCGCCCGTGATCCGCGAATCCGGCGGAGACCGCTCCGCCGTGACCGGCGGCACGCAGGTGCTGTCTGACTGGATCCGCGTACGCATCACCGCCGCCGCAGGCTCGACCTTCATCGATCGCATGATCGCGCTGGTCGAAGGCGCCGAGCGGCAGAAGACCCCCAACGAGATCGCGCTCAACATCCTGCTGGCGGGCATGACGCTGATCTTCGTGCTGGCGACGGCAACGATCCCGAGTTTTGCGGCCTATGCCGGCGGATACATCCCGGTCATCGTGCTGGTTGCACTGTTCGTGACGCTGATCCCCACCACGATCGGCGCGCTGCTCTCCGCCATCGGCATCGCCGGCATGGACCGGTTGGTGCGCTTCAACGTGCTCGCCATGTCCGGGCGCGCGGTCGAGGCGGCGGGTGATGTCGATACGCTGCTGCTCGACAAGACCGGCACGATCACGCTCGGCAACCGCCAGGCGACCGAGTTCCGCCCTGTGCGCGGCGTGGACGAGCGCGATCTGGCCGATGCGGCGCAGATGTCCTCGCTCGCGGACGAGACACCGGAAGGCCGCTCGATCGTCGTGCTCGCCAAGGAGAAATACGCCATTCGCGCCCGCGACATGGCCGCCCTGCACGCGACTTTCGTGCCCTTCACCGCGCAAAGCCGGATGAGCGGCGTCGACATCGACGGCTCGCAGATCCGCAAGGGTGCGGTGGATTCGGTGCTGAAATACGTCGAGGCTACCGCTTCGCAGCACTCCACAGAGGCTGTGAAAGAGGTCCAGGCCATCGCGGCCGATATCGCCAAGGCCGGCGGCACGCCGCTTGCCGTGGCGCGCGACGGGCGCCTGCTTGGCGTCATCTACCTCAAGGACATCGTCAAGGGCGGCATCCGCGAGCGCTTCACTGAGCTGCGCCGCATGGGCATCCGTACCGTGATGATCACCGGCGACAACCCGATGACCGCGGCCGCCATCGCGGCCGAGGCCGGCGTCGACGATTTCCTCGCGCAGGCGACACCGGAAAACAAGCTCGCGCTGATCCGCGAAGAGCAGGCCAAGGGCAAGCTCGTCGCAATGTGCGGCGACGGCACCAACGATGCCCCGGCGCTGGCGCAGGCCGATGTCGGCGTCGCCATGAACACCGGCACGGTCGCGGCCCGCGAGGCCGGCAACATGGTCGATCTCGACTCCGATCCGACCAAGCTCATCGAGATCGTCGAGATCGGCAAGCAGCTGCTGATGACGCGCGGGGCGCTGACGACCTTCTCGATCGCCAACGACGTCGCCAAGTATTTCGCTATCATTCCGGCGATGTTCCTGGCGTTCTACCCGCAGCTCGGCGCGCTCAATGTCATGGGGCTGCATACCCCGCAAAGTGCGATCCTCTCGGCGATCATCTTCAACGCGCTGATCATCGTCGCGCTGATCCCGCTCGCGCTGAAGGGGGTGACGTACCGCCCCGTCGGCGCCGGCGCTCTGCTGCGCCGCAACCTGCTCGTCTATGGGCTCGGCGGGCTGATCGTTCCCTTCATCGCCATCAAGGCCATCGACATGGCCGTGACCGCCCTGCACCTCGTCTGAGGACATCTCTCATGCTCAAGCAAATCCGCCCCGCTTTGGTCCTGTTGATCGCCTTCACGGTCATCACCGGCCTCGCCTATCCGCTGGCGATGACCGGCATCGCGCAGGCCGTCTTTCCGAAACAGGCGAATGGCAGCCTGACCGAGAAGGATGGAAAGGTCATCGGCTCCAACCTGATCGGCCAGAACTTCACCAGCGAGCGCTATTTCCACGGCCGCCCCTCGGCGACCTCGGCCGCCGATCCGGCCGACGCCTCGAAAACCGTCGATGCGCCCTATAACGCGGCGAACTCCAGCGGCTCCAATCTTGGCCCAACCAACCCCAAGCTGATCGAGCGGATCAAGGCTGAGGCCGAGACGCTGAAGGCCGAAAACCCCGGCGCGCCTGTGCCGATCGATCTGGTCACCACTTCCGGCAGCGGGCTCGACCCGCATATCTCCCCGGAGGCGGCGTATTTCCAGATCGCGCGCGTCGCGAAGGCCCGCAACGCCGACCCGGCGACGATCAAGACGCTGGTCGATGCGCGGGTCGAGCCGCGCAAGCTCGGCGTGCTGGGCGAGCCCGTCGTCAACGTGCTGGCGCTCAACCTCGCCCTCGACGGCGCGGCCGCGCGCTGACACAAAGCAAAGGCGGCGGCGCTGCCGCCGCCCGAACCGGTTTGCCATGCCGCCCGCAGACGATCATCGCGACATCAAGCCCCGCCCCTCGCCTGAGGCGCTGCTGGCTGCGGCCCAGCGCGAGGGGCGCGGGCGGCTGAAGATCTTTCTCGGCGCGGCACCTGGCGTCGGCAAGACCTACGAGATGCTGACGGCCGGCCGGGCGCGGCGCACCGAGGGCTACGATGTCGTCATCGGCATCGTCGAAACCCATGGCAGGCAGGAGACGCAGGCGCTGGTCGACGGCTTCGAGATCGTTCCCCGTCGCGCCATCGACTACAAGGGCCGCGCGCTGGATGAAATGGACCTCGACGGCATCATCGAGCGGCGCCCGGCCCTCGTCCTGGTCGACGAGCTCGCGCATACCAACGTCTCCGGCAGCCGCCACCCGAAGCGCTATCTCGATGTCGAGGAGCTGCTGTCGCGCGGGATCGACGTCTACACCACGCTCAATATCCAGCATGTCGAGAGCCTCAACGACGTCGTCGCCCAGATCACCCGCATCCGCGTGCGCGAGACGGTGCCGGATTCGATCATCGACCGCGCCGACGAGATCGAGATCATCGATCTGACGCCGGCCGACCTGATCAAGCGGCTCGAAGACGGCAAGGTCTATCTCGGCAAGACGGCCCGCCGCGCGATCCAGAACTATTTCTCGCCTGGCAACCTGACCGCCTTGCGGGAGCTGGCGCTGCGCCGCACAGCCCAGCGGGTCGACGACCAGCTTCGCAGCCATATGCAGGAGCACGCGATTTCCGGCCCCTGGGCGGCAGGTGAGCGCATTCTCGTCTGCATCGACGAAGGGCCGGATTCGGCCGCGCTCGTCCGGTACGCCAAGCGGCAGGCGGACCGGTTGCGCGCGCCGTGGAGCGCGCTCTATGTCGAAACGCCGCGCGCCGCCGCGCTGGCAGAGGCGCCGAAATCGCGGATCGCCGCGGCGCTGCGGCTGGCCGAACAGCTTGGCGGCGAGGCACTCGTCGCGCCGGGCGAGGATGCGAGCGGCGAGATCGTCCGCCACGCCACCGCAAACAACGTCACCCAGATTCTCGTCGGCCGGCCGGGTAAATCGCGCTGGCGCGAGTTCTTCGGCGGCTCGGTACCGCATGACCTGATCCGCAGCGCCGGCACCATCAGCGTGCATGTCGTCTCCGGCTCCGATCACGACACGGGGCGAGGCGGCACCCCCGCGACCGAGGTCAGGCGCGCACTGACGCTGCGGCCCTATCTCGCCGCCATTCTCTTGGTGGGGCTAGCGCTGGGCGCGGCCGAGCTGCTCAGCCAGGCGATGGACCTGCGCAACATCGCGCTGGTCTTCCTGATCGCGGTGCTGATTTCGGCGGTCACAGGCGGATTCGGGCCGGCGCTGGTCGCCTCGGTGCTGAGCGCGCTGGCGATGAATTTCTTCTTCATTCCGCCGCTCTACACGCTGACCATCGGCGATCCCGAAAATGCCGTGGCACTCGGTTTCTTCCTGATCGTCGCGCTCATCGCCAGCAATCTCACCGCACGTGTGCAGCGCCAGGCCAATGCCGCGCGCCAGCGGGCACGGACCACCGAGGACCTTTATCTGTTCTCGCGCAAACTTGCGGGCACGGGCACACTCGACGACGTGCTCTGGGCCAGCGCCTTCCAGATCGCCTCGATGCTCAAGGTCCGCGTGGTGATCCTTATGCCGGAGGACGGCACCCTCGCCGTTCGCGCCGGCTACCCACCCGACGATACGCTCGTCGATGCCGACATCGCGGCCGCGCGCTGGGCTTGGGAGCATGACCGCCCGGCCGGGCGTGGCGCCGATACGCTACCGGGCGCGAAGCGGCTGTATCTGCCGCTGCGCACCGGGCGCGCGGCAATCGGCGTGCTTGGCCTCGACGACGATCGCGAGGGACCTTTGTTGACGCCCGAGCAGCAGCGCCTCCTCGACGCGCTGGCCGACCAGACCGCCGTTGCGATCGAGCGCATCCAGCTTGTGGCCGACGTCGACAGGGCAAGGCTCGCGGCCGAGGCCGACAGGCTGCGTTCGGCGCTGCTGACCTCGATCTCGCATGACCTCAAGACGCCGCTGGCTTCGATCATGGGTGCGGCCGGCACGCTGCGCGACTATCGCATGGAGTTGCCCGATGAGGACCGTACCGACCTGCTCGCCACGGTGATCGACGAATCCGAGCGGCTGAACCGCTTCATCGCCAATCTGCTCGACATGACGAAGATCGAATCCGGCGCGATGGAGCCCAATGCCGCGCCGGTGGACCTGGCTGAAATCGTCGGCAGCGCCCTGCGGCGAGCCGCCAAGATCACCGCCGGCCACCATGTCGAGACCGATCTGCCGGCAACGCTGCCGATGCTGCGGCTCGACCCCGTGCTGTTCGAGCAGGTGCTCTTCAACCTGCTCGACAACGCCGCGAAATATGCCCCCGAAGACAGCCTGATCACCATTGCAGCGCGTCATATCGGGGATGCGGTCGCGCTCTCGATCGCCGACGAGGGATCAGGCCTGCCGGCCTCCGATGTGGAACGGGTCTTCGACAGCTTCTACCGGGTCAGGAAGGGCGATCAGGTCCGGGCGGGCACGGGCCTCGGCCTGGCGATCTGCCGCGGCTTCGTCGAAGCGATGGGCGGCACGATCGTCGCCGCGAACAGGGCCGATCGCGAGGGCGCGGCCTTCACCATCCGCATGCCGACGACAAGCCGGCTCGGACAAGCGGAGCGGCCGGCATGACGGCATTGGACATCAAGGTTCTGGTCGTGGACGACGAACCGGCGATCCGCCGGCTGCTGCGGGTCGGCCTGTCGACCGAAGGCTACATCGTCCGGGAAGCCGCGACGGCGCGGGAGGCAATCGCGCAGATCACCGAGGACATGCCCGATCTCGTGATCCTCGATCTCGGCCTGCCGGACATGCCGGGTCAGGACTTGTTGAAGCGATGGCGCGCCGAGCAGCTCACGGTGCCTGTCGTCATCCTGTCGAGCCGCACGGACGAACCCGGCATCGTCGAGGCGCTGGAAAATGGCGCCGACGACTACGTCACCAAGCCCTTCGGCATGAAGGAGCTGGCGGCGCGGCTTCGCGTCGCGCTGCGCCACAAGCTGCATCAGCAGGGCGAGAAGCCGGTTTTCCAGACCGGCGAGCTCTCCGTCGATCTCGTCAAGCGGGCCGTCAAGATCGGCGACAGGGAGGTGAAGCTCTCGCCGAAGGAATACGACATCCTGCGCATCCTCGTGCAGCACGCCGGGAAGGTTTTGACCCATCACCACCTGATGAAGGAGGTTTGGGGCCCGGCCGACGACGTGCAGTATCTGCGCGTCTATGTGCGGCAGTTGCGCCAGAAGATCGAGCGGATGCCGGACCAGCCGGAATACATCACCACAGAGACTGGCGTGGGCTACCGGCTGCGCGCCGCCGACTGACACGGCGCGCCGCTTCGTCGTTCTGCCGCTTCCATCCACCGCATGACCGGGATTTCCATGCAGGCTACCGACATCATCGGCCCCGGCGACGTCCTCCTCGATGTGAAGGCGTCGTCAAAGCCGGATCTTCTGAGGACGTTGGCGCAAAAGGCCGCGACGAAGCTCGGCAGCGATGCCGCCGTGATCCATGAAGCCCTGTCGCGCCGGGAAGCGCTGGGTTCAACCGGCGTGGGCCAGGGCGTAGCGATGCCCCATGCGCCGCTCGCCGGGCTGACACGCCCGTTCGGGCTGATCGCGCGTCTCGCCCATCCTTTAGCCTTCGATGCGATCGACGCCCGGCCGGTCGACATCATCTGCCTGCTGCTGACTCCGGCGCAGGCGGCGCGCGAGCATGTCACCGCCCTGGCCTGCGTGGCGCGCAGGCTCCGCTCGCCCACGGTTCAAGCAGCGATCCGTGATGCGGCGACCCCGGCACAGCTATGCGCCGCATTGGCCGAGCCGGGCTGATCAACCGGATGGGGGAGGCAGATCAAATGAAGACGGGAGCCGACGCTGAGCAAGCGCCGGCTCCCTCCGGTGGGGCGTTGCGACACGCTTGAACCACCGCTGCCGGCCCATTCGCGCCACGGTCGCGGTGATCCGCGACAGGCCGGGTGCAGGGGGGCAATAAACCCGTGGCGAAGGGGTCGGCAGCGACGAACGAACACCCTGTCGAAGGCTCCGTTCCGCGTTCGCGGCAGACTGTTCCCAAACGCACCTTGCCTCGCCTCATCCGCCCCGGCAGATCGCAGCCAGAGCCTGCGCCGCGCCCGACAACGGACGCTCGGTATGATGGAGCAAAACGAAGTCGCGCGGTTCGAGCGAGAGGGGAATCGTGGCGAGGTCCCCGCGTGCGACGAACGGGCCGACCAGAGCTTCAGACAGCGCCGTGGCGCAGTTGCTGCCGGTGCGCACTGCGGTCAGCACGGCCTCGTTGGACGGAAGCGTCATGGCGACCCGCAGCCTGGCCGGGTCGATGCCGAGCGCGCGCAATCCCTCCTCGAACATCGCGCGGGTGCCGGAGCCAGGCTCGCGCAAGATCCAGTCGAGCCGGAGCAAATCCTCCACCGCATCCGAGACCCCGCCGCCAGCCCGGTCGACAGCCGGCACCACCACCATGAGCCGATCTTGCGCGACCGGCGTCGCACTGAGCCGAGGCTCCTCGTTTGCCCCCTCGATCAGGCCGAGTTCGGCCAGGCCCTCGGCGACGGCGCGGGCCACGCTCGCGGTGTTTCCGAGGCGCAGGTCGACCTCGATGCCGGGATGGCTCCGCCGAAACCGCGCCAACCTCTGCGGCAGCCAATAATTGGCAATCGTCTGGCTGGCCTGGACCACCACGGTGCCGCGGTCGAGCGAGCCGAATTCGCTCAATGCGGTTTCCGCCAGGCGCACCTGCGCGATCACCGCCTTGGCGATCGGGAGGAAGTCCCTCCCGGCAGCGGTCAGCGCAAGGCCGCGGCCGATGCGATGGAACAGCTCGACCCGGTAACGCGCCTCCAGCGCGCGAATGGCCGCGCTCACCGCCGAGGGCGAGAGGTGACGCGCTTGCGCCGCGCGGGTGAGGTGCTCGCACTCAGCAACCGCGATGAAGACCGAAAGCTGGTCGAGCGTCACAAATCCGTTCTCTCAAACCGAAAGGTCCATGCGCCATTATGCGATTGATCCGGACATTTGAGAAGATTATTCTTCGGTACGCTTTTCACAGAGTTGAACATGTCCGTCTCTCCGCTGGCTCTCCGTATCCTCCCCGGCCTTGCTGTAACTATTGGCGTCACACTCGCAGCCTTCGCGGCCGAGCGACTCGAGCTCATCGCGTTCGGATATGCCTGGGTCGACGCACTGGTGATCGCGATCCTGCTCGGCGTCGCTGTGAACTCGGCGATCGGCATGCCAGCTGCGACGGTTCCGGGAATCAAATTCGCCTCGAAAACCCTGCTCGAAGTCGCGATCGTGCTGCTCGGCGCCTCGATCAGCTTCGCCACCATCGCGCATTCGGGGCTGTTCATGGTCCTGAGTGTGGTCACTGTTGTTTTGCTGTCGCTTTTGGTCAGCTACGGCATTTCGAGGTTCCTCGGCCTGCCGCGCCACCTCGCCACACTCGTCGCCTGCGGCAACTCGATCTGCGGAAACTCGGCGATCGTCGCCACCGCCCCTGCGATCGGTGCCAAGCCCGACGACGTCGCCTCGGCCATCTCCTTCACGGCCGCGCTCGGCATCCTCGTCGTTCTGCTCCTGCCCTCGCTGGTGCCGCTGCTCGGGCTGAGCGAATGGCAGTACGGCGTCCTGGCTGGCATGACGGTCTATGCCGTGCCGCAGGTGCTCGCCGCGACGGTGCCGGTCAGCGCCGTCAGCACGCAGATCGGCACCATCGTGAAGCTGCTGCGTGTGCTGATGCTCGGACCTGTCGTGCTGATCCTGGGCTTCGTCAGCGGGCGGCAGGGCGGCGCCAAACCGAAACTCTCCAGCCTCGTCCCGTGGTTCATCATCGGGTTCCTGGGGATGATGGTGCTGCGCTCGCTCGGCCTGATCCCGACCGACGCGCTGAGGCCGCTCGCAACGGCGGCATCGATCCTGACCATCGTCTCGATGGCGGCGCTGGGGCTGTCGGTGAACCTGCGCACGGTTCTTGCCGCCGGCGGCCGCGTGCTGGCGGCCGGAGCGCTATCCATCGCCGTGCTCGGCGGGCTTGCGGCCATCGTGCTGGCGCTGTCTCCGGCTACGCCCTGAGCGCAGGGACGTCGCTACAAGCGTCGCGCCGTCAGCCCCTTGGCGACGATCGGCCCCGTCGGCCGGCCTGTCGGCGACCCGGCGGCAGGTTCGACGGTGATTTCGAACAGCTGATCCGAGCCCAGCGGGAGACTGTCCAGCCGCAGCGGAACGGCCCGCGCGCGCTCGATCAACCCGACCGAGCGTGGCCCGACGGCACGGTCCCACAGCGTCCAGATCTGCAGCGCCCGGCCCTGCGGCACGTCGATATCCTGCAGCGGGAGCAACTCCACGCGACCATCGGCGAAGGTATTGACCACCGCTGCGGCGACACTGGCATCCGTCATCAGCACCGCAACCATGACCGGCTGCCGGCCTGCCCGATCGAGCGCTGCGACGAGGCCCACCGCCAGCACGATCGCAGCAGCAGCTCCCGCGAGGGCCGCACCGCGCCATAATGGCAGGCTGTCCCACCACTCGGCGAGCCGGGCCCGCAGGACAGGCCTCGTCTTCTGTCGGACAGCCGTCGCCGGCTGCTGTCTCGAGGCGGCAAGTCCGGCCTCGATCTGCCGCCAAAGCCCTGCCGAGGGCGCGATGGGAGCCGCCGTCGCATCGATCGGAGCCAGGCGCGTCTGCCAGCGCGACACCGCGGCATGCAAGGCCGGGTCCTGCTCCAGACGCGCCAGGACGTCTTCATGCTCGCGAGGACCGAGCAGACCGAGAACATACTCGCCGGCGAGGATTTCGGATTCGAGCGGCGGGGTCATCCGAGGCACTCCCTCAATGTCAGAAGCGAGCGGCGGATCCAGGATTTGACGGTACCGAGCGGCATGTCGAGCTTGCCGGCGATCTCGCCATGGCTCAGCCCCTGCACGAAGGCGAGCAGGATCATGCCGCGCCGTTGTTCCGGCAAGGCCTGAAGGCAGCCATGGAGCGCCTGCGCATCCGAGAGCTTTTCCATGATGGTGTCGGGCCCGTCCTCCTCGCTCGCCGTCTCTTCGGCGACCGGGCTTTCCTCGGTGTCCACGCGCTTCTCGTCGCGCAGGATCGAGAGCGAGCGGTTGCGCAGGATCGCGTAGATCCAGGTCAAACCCGAGCCGCGCTGCGCGTCGAACCGCGCCGAATGCCGCCAGATCAGGATAAAGGTGTCCTGCACCGCTTCCTCCGCCAAGGCGCGGCGCCTCAGCATACGCTGCGCCACACCGATCATACGCGGGCATTCCTGCTCGTAGATGCGACGCAATGCGGATTTATCGCCGAGCACGCACGCCGCCAGCGCCTGCTCGATCATCGACTGCGCGGCGGGGCCGGCCATTCATCGTCCTATTCGCCAGAGCTGCGATCGACGGCAGATTACGCGGCCGCCGCCGGCTTGGATGCAGGCAGATAATTTATTTTTCGCTCCGCATCCGATGCACCAGCCTCGCTCTATCCGGAATGAGTGCCGCACCGCGACAGGATGGCGGCACCGCCAAAACCGGAGGATGGAATGACCAGAACCACACGGCTCGCCCTCGCGATCTCGACGATTCTCGCGACCGGCGTCGGCGCCGGCCTCACCGCGCAGGCCGCCACGCTGGCGGCGCTGACGGGCGACGATACCCTGACCATGGTCGATACCGGCACGCTCAAGGCCGGCGCATCGATGAAGGTTTCCGGAATTTCCGGCAAGATCGCCGGCATCGATGTCCGCCCGGCGGACGGGATGCTGTATGCGCTGACCGTCGACGGGACGATCTACACCATCGACAAGGCCGGCAAGGCCACGATGAAGTCGAAGATGGACACGGTTCTTTCCGCCAGCGCCATGGCGACGGTGGACTTCAATCCGGCCGCCGACCGCCTTCGCGTCATCGGTTCGGACGGCACCAACCTTCGCGTCAACGTCGAAGACGGCAAGACGACGGTCGACGGCAAGCTGAAGTTCGCCGAGACCGACATGCACAAGGGCGAAGCGCCGATGATCGTGGCAGGCGCCTACACCAACTCGGTCAAGGGCACGAAGGAAACCGCGCTCTACGACATCGACGGCAAGATCGGCGGCCTGATCAAGCAGGCGCCRCCAAATGACGGCGTGCTCGGCGCTGTCKGCAAGCTCGGCGTGATGCCGAAGGCGATCGCCTTCGACATCGAGAGCGGAAGCGACGGCTCCAACACCGGCTGGCTTCTCGCCGACGGCACGCTCCACAAGGTCGATCTCGCGACCGGCAAGGCGACGTCCGTCGGCAAGGTGACCGGGCTGTCGGCGGCGGCCCGCGACATCGCCGTCATGCCGGCGATGTAATCCACGATCGTCTTTCAACCGATCAAGAAAGAGCCCGCCTTTCGGCGGGCTCTTTATGTTTCGGGGCGAGGCGCTCGCGGTTACTTCACGCTCGTCGCAACCCCGGTCGCCAGCGCCGTCGCGCCCGAGATGTAGTAGAGCGTCTCGAAGGGCGAGCGCAGCGACAATCCGGCCCCGGCCGGTACGCCGAGCTCGGAATAAACCGACGCCATCGAGGCCGTGCCTCTCGCCGACCTGCTCTGATGGAAGCCGAGGCCGGACTGGCCCTTCTTGCCGACGCCGTCCGCAATACGCCCGCCGCCGCGATAGACGCGCTGCGCACCGGCCGCGAACAGCAGCGTGCAGGCGCTGCCGCACAGGTTTCCCGCATTCACAACCGTCGCCGCGCCGGTCGCCTTGATGTTCCGGGCCATCGCGATGGCCGGCGGAAGCCCGCCTTCGCCTGCGCCCGGGCTCGACAGGACGACCATGCGGTAGCTGCCCTGCGGCGCCACCTTCTCGAACAGGGCGTCATCGCCCTCCCCGATCATCCCGCGAACTGTGATAGTGGTGCCAGACTTCGTCACCTGCGCCGCCTGCGACATGGTGCTGACGAAGAGTAAGGATGCAGCGATAGCCAGAATTCGAAGCACGGTCTTCATGGCTCACCTTGTTCTAACATCGGTCGTTGCCGCAAAGGTGCATCGCGATTTATGGGGGCGTCAATGGTGAGCCGACCCCGTGATCCATCGGCGCAGCACAAGCCATAAAAAAACCCGCCGAGCGGCGGGTTTTTTGAAGACGTCGGTGCGCCGCAGATCAGATATCCTCGCCCTGCAAGGCAGCCACCGGGGCCGGCCCCAGGCCGTCCTTGTTGTAGATGTCGTCGCGGAACTGGACGCCGCCATCCGGCGTCGCCCAGGCCGTGACGTAGACCCAGTAACACGGCACGGGATCTGCGATGCGCGCATTGACGCGCTGGCCGGAAGCGATGGTCTCGTCGATCTTGGCGCGATCCCAGCCGGGGGTGTTCTTCAACAGCCACGCCACATAGTCGCGCACGTTCTGCACGCGCATGCAGCCCGACGAGACGAAGCGGTAATCGTCGCCGAAAATGCCCTTCGACGGGGTGTCGTGCATGTAGACGCCGTAGGGGCTCGGAATATTGATGCGCACGAAACCGAGCGAGTTGAAGTCGCCGCCCGGATCCTGGCGGAAGGTGTAATGCGTCGCCTCGTCCGAATTCCAGTTCACCTGAGCGGGCGAGACTTCGCCGCCAGACCCGTTGATGATGCGGATCTTGTTCTCGGAGAGATAGGTCGGCTCCTTGCGCATCTTCGGGATCAGATCCTTGCGGATGATCGATGCCGGCACCGTCCAGGTCGGGTTGAAGTTGATCTCGGGAATCTTGGTCTGAAGCAGCGGAGACTGGCGATCGATCTTGCCGACGCCGGCGGCATGACGGGTCGCGACATGGCCGTTCTCGACCGTTTCAACGGCCGCGGCCGGGATATTCGCGACGACATAGCGGCCGCCAAGATTGCCCGACCAGGTGCGCAGCCGCACGACATTGGTCTCGAGCTGGCGGATGCGCCGGTCGATCGGGACGTTCAGCGAGACGATGGTCGCGCGGTTGATCGCGCCCGTCGTGGAAAGGCCCATACGCGCTTGGAACTGGCGCACCGCCGCCTCGACATAGGAGTCGTAGACGTTGCTCTCGCCGGCGTTCTCGTGAAGGTCTCCCGTCACGACGAGGCGCTGGCGCAGTGCGACGACGCCGGGGCCCTTGGCGCCGAGGCCCATCTTCTCGGGCAACTGCACCGGCTGCCAGCCGCCGCGCGCAGCGAGGTCACGATAGGCTGCGATGGCCTGCTCGGTCGCCTGAAGCGATTCGGGCGACAGCATCGGAGTGGAAGAGCGCAGCACGGAATTGCGCGGGCCGGCATCGTAGTTCTGACGCCACTCCGCCTGCTGCGCCAAGGCCGGGGCCGCAGCGGCCGTCGCGACGCCCGAAAGCAGGGCCAGCACAGTTTCGCGGCGCGTCAGGCTCAGTTGCGACATTTCTTCCCTCTTTGAATCTTGACCGCGCGACCGCAGCAAAACGCCGCCGACAGGCGGCGGCCCTGGAGCAAGGCGGCCTGATGTCAGCGACGGTGTCTTAGCACGGTTAAAAAGGGGTGATGACAGCGGCTATTTTAGGGCATGAGCACGTTTTGCGACGTGCATGGCGGCCGCGCCACAGCTGATGCCAACGGCGACGCGGCCGGGATTGGGCCCAGCCGCGTCAATCGCATGAAGATCTCGAAACAGCGTTTTTCAGAGCTTATAACGGATTTGGTCGGTCCAGAAGCGCTCGAGGCGAAGCAGGGCGTTGTTCATGCGCTCGAAGTCGTCTGCCGCGATGCCGCCGATCTGCTCGACCGTGCGGACATGCTTGTCGTAAACGCCCTTCACGATGTCGTGCACCTCGGTGCCCTTCTCGGTCAGGCTGATCCGGACCGAGCGGCGGTCGATGCGCGAGCGGGCATGGTGGAGATAGCCGAGCTCGACCAGCTTCTTGACGTTATAGGAGACGTTGGAGCCAAGATAGTAACCGCGGGTCCGCAGCTCGCTGGCGGAGAGTTCCGCGTCGCCGATGTTGTAGAGCAGCAGCGCCTGGACGCTGTTGACGTCGTCCCGGCCGCGCCGCTCGAACTCATCCTTGATGACGTCGAGCAGGCGGCGATGCAGTCGCTCCACCAGCGTGAGAGACTCAAGATAAAGAGGCTTCACGTTCAGGTCGGCTTCTTTATTCCCGACAACTTCCGAAGTCTTGACGCTGGCTTTCATCGTACATCCTGCCTGTCTGACGCCTGTTTCCCGTCGGCCAGGATTGTTTCCCCGGTCCGCTTCTGAAAAAGACCATATGCCTGCACGGATGAAAACGAGTTTAAATATCAGGATGAATCAGGGATTTACCCCTTTGGGTGAATCGTAGGTGAAGTCAGAAAGGCTTAAGCTAAAGCGATTCTTACCAAGACTCAGCGTAGTCGAGCGACAGGCGACCGGGCTCAAGCCTGCATTTACTTGGCGTATACCGTGAGGCTTGCAGCGCTCGGCACGCGCTCAGGCGGCTTCCGTCTCGGTCTCCGCCGCCCAGGTCACGAGGAAGTAGAGGGCGATCAGCGCCACGTACAACCCCACCAGCCAGATCGTCAGCGGGACGAAGCGCGGGAAGAAGAAGCTCAGCAGGAGATGGCTCAGCGTCGCCAGCAGCCAGAGCACGCCCCCCCAGGTCGAGGTCAGCCAGAGGCCCACTGCCGCAACGAGGTCGATCACCGCGAAATAGACGATAATCGCTTGATAGCTCAGCAGCCGCGCCTCGAAAGGCGGCTGCGCCTGGCCGCCGAGGCCGAAAATCACGGCCCAGGACATCAGCCCCTTGGCCAGCCAGAACACCGACAGAAGGCGCAGGAACCAGACCAGCCCCGAGCGCCAGCGCGTGTTCGCTTTGACACCGCCCTCGCCCGAAATACCGCTCCGCAGGGCCTCGCCGTCGATACCCAGTCCCAACTCAAGCCTCCAGCTTCAACTCGTCGGCACCGAGCGGCTCGAAATAGGCCGCGATCACCGCTGCATTCACCTCTTGCAAGGTTTTCGGCCGCCAGAGCGGAGCCTGGTCCTTGTCGACCACGACGGCGCGAACGCCTTCATAGAAATCATGGCCGCGCGCGATGCGCGAGACGACACGGAATTCGGTGCGCATCGCTTCGGCAAAGTCGAGGGCGGGGCCACGGCGCATCTGTTCGTGGGCAATGGCAATGCTGGTGGGAGACTTCGTCGCCATGGTCTGCAGAACCTTCGCCGCAAAGGCATCACCCTTTGCCGCCGCGGCCTCCAGCCCTGCCAGAATGGACTTCACGTCCGCAGCCGCGAAACAGGTGGCGATCGTCGCCCGTGCTGCTTCCAGCGGTCCAGGACCGCGCTCGATCGTGAAGCCCGCCAGGATATCGTCGATCGCAGTGCGACCCGTCAGGGCATCGGCGAGTTCGGCCATCCGGTCGCTGGTCACGCCATGGGTCGCAAGCCCGACGGCCGTTGCATCGGCCGCGCCGATCCGCTCGCCGGTCAGCGCTAGAAACGTCCCGAACGCACCCGGCAGCCGGGGCAACGCATAGGTCGCGCCGACATCGGGGAAGAAGCCGATGCCGACTTCGGGCATGGCGAAGAGGTAGCGGTCGCCCGCGATGCGGTGGCTGCCATGCAGCGAAAGGCCGACGCCGCCGCCCATGACGATGCCGTCGATCAGCGAAATATAAGGCTTGGGATAGGACTTGATGCGGTGATTGAGGATGTATTCCTCGCCCCAGAACGCCAGCATGGCGGCATGGTCGCCAGCCTTGCCGCGATCATGCAGCCAACGGATGTCGCCACCGGCGCAGAAAGCCTTCTCGCTGGTGCTGATGACGACGATTCGCGTGACCTGCTGGTCGTCTTCCCAGGCATCGAGCGCGCGGGCCAGCTCCCTGATCATGCCAAGGCTCAGCGCGTTCAGCGCTTTCGGGCGGTCGAGCACGACAACGCCGGCGGCGCCGCGAATTTCGCAGATGATCTCAGGCGCCTGCGTCATGCTCGCTTTCCGCTGCGGCGGACTGCCGCTCCGATGGGCCTGCGGTTCTGGAAGGCAGGTGCGCGGTTGTCAACGCGAGCCTCAGCTTCTCCGCGCCGGACCGTGTGCAGGGCACCCTTGCGACCAACTGACGTGTTTTGGAATTATTCCGATGTGCTATTGAAAGCTTCGCCGACTTCGCCCGCATGACGAAAGCCGCGCGAGACCCACACGTCGAAGGCAGTCAATCATGGAATCTCGGGTCGTGCGGCCTTTCCCCCTCTCTCCTCGGCAGGACGAGGCGCAATCGGCGCCCTCGCTCGGCTTGACGCGCCGGATGCGCCGCAACCGCAAGGCGGACTGGTCGCGCCGGCTGGTGCGTGAAACGCGGCTGACGACAGACGATCTGATCTGGCCGATGTTCCTGATGGATTCGCGCGAGGCGCGCACGCCGGTCGCCTGGATGCCGGGCGTCGATCGGCTGAATATCGAAGAGGCTGTGCGGCAGGCGGCGGATGCGGCGGCGCTGGGCATCCCGGCCATCGCGCCCTTCCCCTTCGTCGAAAAGGGGTTGCGCGATCCGACCGGCTCGGAGGCGCTCAACGCCGAGAACTTGATGTGCCGCGCCGTGCGCGCGATCAAGCGCGAGGTCCCGCAGATCGGTATCATCTGCGATGCCGCGCTGGACCCCTACACCTCGCATGGTCATGACGGGGTGCTGGACGGCGAGCGTGTGCTGAACGATCACTCGGTCGCGATCCTGGTGCGGCAGGCGCTGGCGCTGGCCGATGCCGGTGCGGACGTTATCGCTCCCTCCGACATGATGGACGGGCGCGTCGCGGCGATCCGCTCCGCGTTGGACGACAGCGGCCATGAGGATGTGCAGATCATGGCCTATGCGGCGAAATACGCTTCCGCGTTCTACGGCCCGTTCCGCGACGCGATCGGCACCAACGCGACGCTGGTCGGCGACAAGCGCACCTACCAGATGGACCCCGCCAACATCGACGAGGCCATCGCCGAGGTCGCGCTCGATCTCGAAGAGGGTGCGGACATGGTGATGATCAAGCCCGGCCTGCCCTATCTCGACGTGGTGGCGCGGGTGAAAGACCAGTTCCGGGTGCCGACTTTCGCCTATCAGGTCTCCGGCGAGTACGCGATGCTGATGGCCGCCGTGCAGAATGGCTGGCTCGACGGCGACCGGGCGATCATGGAAAGCCTGCTGGCCTTCAAGCGCGCAGGCGCCGATGGCGTGCTGAGCTATTTCGCCCCGCAAGTCGCCAAGGCGCTCAAGGCAGCGGGCTAAGCCTCGCCGTCCATTCCGGCCGAACACACCTCAAAATCGAAAAGCCCGGCGTGTCGCGCCGGGCTTTTTCTTAGTGAGAGGCGGCTTCCTTCGGTGCTTCCGTCGGCGCTTCCCCGCGGCCGCGCCAGCGGCGCACCAGGCTCACCACGCCGACATAGAGCAGCGGCACGAAGAACACGCCGATCGCGGTCGCTGCGATCATGCCGCCCATCACGCCGATGCCGATCGAATTCTGGCTTCCGGAGCCGGCGCCCGTCGCGATGGCAAGCGGCGTCACGCCGAGCACGAACGCCAGCGAGGTCATCAGGATCGGCCGCAGGCGCTGTTTCGCAGCTTCCAGCGTCGCCTCGATCAGGCTCTTGCCGCTCGCCTCCTGTTCGATCGCGAATTCGACGATCAGGATCGCATTTTTCGCGGCGAGGCCAATGGTCGTGAGTAGGCCGACCTTGAAGTAGACGTCGTTGGTCTGGCCGAAGATCGTGGCGGCCAGAAGCGCCCCGAAGATGCCGATCGGCACGGAGAGCATCACGGCGAAGGGAATCGCCCAGCTTTCGTAGAGCGCGGCAAGGCAGAGGAAGACCACCAGCATCGAGATGGCATAGAGCGCCACCGCCTGGCTGCCCGAGAGCTTCTCCTGATAAGACAGGCCTGTCCATTCATGTCCAAAGCCTGGGGGCAGTTGCGACATCAGCTTGTCGACCTCGTCCATCGACGCGCCCGAACTGATGCCGGCTGCCGCGCCGCCCTGGATCTCGACGGCCGACGAGCCGTTGTAACGCTCGAGCCGTGGCGAACCGTAGGACCAGCGACCGCTCGAGAAGGCCGAGAACGGCACCATCTGCCCGCCGGCATTGCGGACATACCAGCGCCCGACATCCTCCGGCTGCATGCGGAAGGGTGCATCGGCCTGGACATAGACCGACTTCACCCGCCCACGGTCGATGAAGTCGTTGACATAGGCCGAGCCCCAGGCGGTCGACAGCGTATCGTTGATGCTGCCGAGCGAGAGCGTCAGCGCGCTCGCTTTTTCCTGATCGATCTCGACGGCATATTGCGGCGTGTCCTCCTGCCCGTTCGGGCGCGTGCCGGCGAGCATCTTGCTCTGACCGGCGAGGCCGAGGAACTGGTTGCGCACCTCGATCAGGCGCGAGTGACCGGCACCGGCGACATCCTGAAGATAGAAATCGAAGCCGGCCGTATTGCCGAAGCCCTGAATGGCGGGCGGCGCCAGCGCAAAGACCGTACCGTCCTTGATCGAGCGGAAGGCGCCCATGGCGCGCCCGGCGATGGCCTGCGCCGTCGCCTGCTTGCCGGAACGCTGATCGAAGGGCTTCAAGCGCACGAAGGCGAGGCCGACATTCTGGCCAGCGCCACCAAATCCGAAGCCGGCGACCGTCAGCACGCCGTCGACGAGGTCCTTCTCCGATTCGCGATAGTATTTCTGCACCTGATCCAGAACCGCGAGGGTACGGTCCTGCGTCGCGCCGACCGGCAACGAAACGCTGGTCAGCAGGATGCCTTGATCCTCTTCCGGCAGGAACGAACTCGGTAGCCGCGCGAACAACAGCACCATGCCCCCAGCGATGAGCAGGAAGACAAGGAAAAAGCGCACCGAGCGCGAGATCATGCCCGAGACACCGGCGCGATAGCCGTTCGTCGTGCGCTCGAAATTACGGTTGAACCAGCCGAAGAAGCCCTTGCGCTGGCCGTGGTCCTTGACCGGCTTCAGAAGGGTCGCGCAGAGCGCCGGCGTCAGCACTAGCGCGACGACGACTGAAAGGATCATGGCGGTGACGATGGTGATCGAGAACTGGCGATAGATGACGCCGACCGAACCGCCGAAAAAGGCCATCGGCACGAACACCGCCGACAGCACGGTGGCGATGCCGACTAGAGCACCGGTGATCTCGTCCATCGACTTGATGGTGGCTTCCTTGGGGCCGAGCTTTTCCTCCTGCATCACGCGCTCGACATTCTCGACCACGACAATGGCGTCGTCGACGAGCAGGCCGATGGCGAGCACCATCGCGAACATAGTCAGCGTGTTGATGGAATATCCGGCAATTGCGAGCACGCCGAAGGTGCCAAGCAGCACGACCGGGACGGCCAGCATCGGGATGAGCGTCGCGCGCAGGTTCTGCAGGAAGACGAACATCACGATGAAGACGAGCACGATCGCCTCGATCAGGGTGTGGACCACCTTCTCGATCGAGAGCGTGACGAAGGGCGTGGTGTCGTAGGGGTAGGTGACCTCGACGCCCTCAGGCAAAGTCTGCTTGAGGCGTTCGATGGTGGACTGCACAGCCTTGGCGGTGTCGATCGCGTTGGCACCCGTGGCCAGGCTGATCGCGAGACCCGTGGTCGGCTGGCCGTTATATTTCGAGACGGTGTCGTAGCTCTTGGCGCCAAGCTCGACACGCGCAACGTCGTTCAACCGAACGATCGAGCCCGACGAGCCGCTCTTCAGGATGATATTCTCGAACTGCGAGACCGTCTGAAGGCGCGAGGCGGCGGTGACGGTCGCGTTGAGCTGCTGGCCCTTGATCTGCGGCAGGCCGCCCAGCTGGCCGGCAGAGACCTGCGTGTTCTGCGCCTGGATCGCGGTCGCGATATCGCTCGGCATCAGCGCGTATTTGCGCAATGCGTCCGGGTTCAGCCAGATCCGCATCGCGTAGCCGGCGCCGAAAATCTGCGTCGTGCCGACACCCGCAACCCGCTTCAGCGTGTCGTTCAAGGTCGAATCGACATAGTCGGCGAGATCGGTCGTCGACATCCGCCCGTCCTTCGAGACGAAGGCGGCGACCATCAAAAACCCGGTCGAAGCCTTGGCGACCGAGATGCCGGTGCTCTGCACGACCTGCGGCAGCTGCCTTGTGACCAGCTGCAGCTTGTTCTGCACCTGCATCTGCGCAACGTCGGGGTCGGCCGCGCTGGTGAAGGTCAAGGTGATCGAGGCGTTGCCGGTCGAGGTCGACGTCGCCGTCATATACTGCAGGTTGTCGAGGCCGGTCATGCCTTGCTCGATGACCTTGGTCACCGAGTTCTCGACGGTGGCGGCATCGGCGCCGGGATAGTTGGCGCTGATCTGGACGGTCGTCGGCGCGATCTGCGGGTATTGCGAGATCGGCAGCGTGCGCAGCGCCAGCAGGCCGCCCAGCATAATGACGATGGCGACGACCCAGGCGAAGATCGGCCGTTCGATGAAGAAACGCGACAACATGGCGTCAGTTCTTCGTGGTGGCGGCGGGAAGCTCGGCCCGGCGATTGGCCGATTTAAGCTCGCCCGTCGCCTCGTCGACGCTGACCTCGGTCGGCGTCACGGTCTGGCCGGGTCGCACAAGCTGGCCGCCCTCGACGATGATCTGATCGCCGTCCTTGACGCCTGAATCGACCAGCCAGTTGTTGCCAATGCTGCGGCGGGTGGCCAGCACACGCTCCTCCACCTTGCCGTCGGCGGCGACGAACTTTCCGGTCGGCTCGCCCTTGGTGTTGCGGCCGACGCCGCGCTGCGGCAGCAGGAAGCTGTTTTCAGCGATGCCTTCTTGAATAACGGCACGCACGAACATCCCCGGCAGCAGCAGCCGCTGGGGATTGGGAAACTCCGCCCGAACGGCGAATGTGCCGGTCGTCTCGTCGATGTTCGCCTCGGCGAATTCGAGCTTGCCGGTCTGGGGGTATTCGGCGCCGGTATCGAGCTTGAGCTTCACCGCGACGTTGGGGCCGGTGAATTTAAGCCGTCCGGAATCGACCGCCTCGCGGAACTTCAGCAGGTTCGTGCTCGATTGAGTGACATCGACATTGATCGGATCGAGCTTGCGGATGGTTGTGAGCGCGGCGGCCTGGTTGGCCGTGACCAGCGCACCGGGCGTCAGCGCCGATTTGTCGACACGGCCGTCGATCGGCGCGGTGACCTTCGTATAGGCAAGGTTGATGCGGGCGGTCTCCACGCTCGCCTTGTTGGAGGCGACGTCGGCCTGCGCCTGCGCATAGGTCGCGTTGGCGTCGTCGGCATCCTGCCGGCTGCCGGCGTTTCGCTGAAGCAGCTCGCCGTAACGGTCCGCCCTGATCTTGGCGTTGACGGCCGCGGCTTCGGCTTTCTGCTGAGCCGCCATCGCGCTGTCGAGCGCGGCCTTATAGGGCGCCGGGTCGATCTCGTAGAGCACGTCGCCGGTCTTGACCTCGCTGCCTTCCTTGAACAGGCGCGACTTGATGATGCCGTTCACCTGCGGGCGCACTTCGGCGATCAAATTCGCCGCGACGCGGCCCGGAAGCTCGGCGGTGATTGCCACCGGCTGCGGATGCAGCATGACCACGCTGACCTGCGCCTGGGGCTGCGGCGGCGGAGCCGCCTTCTGCTCGTTGCAGCCAGCCGCCAGCAAGGCGAGCACAAGGCTGCCCGCGACAAGAGGACGGAAATGCGAGGGGGCGCGCGCGGCCGGCATGCGTGGCTCCTATTAGGAAACTGGCGGGTTTCTTAACGCTTGATTTTGGGAGCTGTCAAACCGACAATGTGCCAGCATGGACGAAATGACGGCAGATCACGACATCGGGAAGGCCGCGCGTCGGCAACCGGGCCGGCCCAAAACCCGACCCGACGAGGCGGAGCGCGCGCGGATAACGAGCGGAGCGCTCGAGCTGTTCCTTGTCTCGGGATACGCCGCCACGACCATGGACGCGGTTGCCGCGCGGTGCGGGGTTTCCAAACGCACGCTGTACCGGCTGTTTCCCGGCAAGACAGATCTGTTCCGGGCGATGGTCGCCGATCATCGCCGCAGCATGCTGGCGCTGCCGCGTGCCGCCGGTCCCGAACCGCTCGATCAGGCGCTTGCAGCCATCTTCAAGCTTGAAATCGACGCGGAAGAGGATCGGGGGCGCATAGCCTTCGTGCTGCTTGCCGTTTCGGAGGCCGAGCGGTTTCCGGAAATCGGTGAGGCGTTGCGGCTGGAGGGCGTCGAGCCTTCGCGCCGGATGCTGGCCGGCTGGCTCGCCGACCAGCAGGCGGCCGGCCGGCTGCGACCCTTCCCCACCGAGGCCGCAGCCCGCATGCTGATGGATATGATCTTCAGCGTGCAGGCCCGGCGTTTCGTCGGTGACCTCGAACTGACGCGCGGCGAACGCGTCGCCCATGCGCGGCGCTGCATCGATCTGTTCCTCAACGGGCTGGCGAGCTGATCTCCCGCCGATCGTGCGGCCGCCAAATCGCCCATTAGCGGGAAGGCCCGCCTCCGCCAGGGCCGCCGCCGCCGTGACCGCCGCCATGGCCTCCGCCGCCGGGTCCGTTTCCGCCGCCCGTGCCGCCACCCGGACCGCCGAACCCGCCGCGGCCGCCTGCGCCTTGGCCGGCCCCTGCGCTTGCCCGGCCACTGAGACCGTCACGTCCGAATCCTGCCGATGGGCCGCCACGCCCGCCCTCCCCGCCGCCCGTCCCACTCGCGCGGGCAAAACGGATGTCGTCGACTTGCAAGGTCCCGTCGGCGCGAACGCGCCCGTCAAGCACCGCGCGCCATTCCTGCGACGGCAGCAGCTTATCGGCGAAGCTATCGGCCCTGATGGAAAGACCAGAACCGAGATGCAGGCGCCCGTCGCGTGTCCCGACGTAGCTTTCCAGCGAGACTGGGCCTGCGCCGGGCAGCAGAGGCGCCGGTGTCAGGCTCTCGACAGCAAAACCCCCTGTCGCGATCCGGCCTCGCACCAGAACGCGACGACCGACAGCGCTCTCGTCGAGCCCGAGAAGTTTCAGCCCGTCGATCCAATGCCCATCTGCATCCCGTTCGACCACGCCGATCACCTGATGGGCCGCCTCGACACGGGGTTCGACGAGGCTTGCGGCGATTATGCCGTCCAGACGTCGCAGGCCGCTCACGGCGACAAGCTGCCTCTTGCGCCAAGACCGCCCTGTCCCGCCCGGCGGCAGGAGAATACGCTGGCCCAGCACATCGATCCCGTCGCGATAGAGGGCGGTCACCGGGCCGACCACCTCGCTGTCAACCACGATCGCCTGCGTCGTCAGCCCGGCCGGATCGGCTTGGGCGAGCACGCGCACGACATGGCCGATGCGGAGCTCGCGCGCGGCTCGTGTCCGTCCGTCGATGGTGACCGATACGCCCGGAGGATAAGCGATGCGGCTATCGTTGACGACGATGCTGCCGAAGCGCTGGATCGTTCCAACGAAACCGGTGCCGCCGATGCCGCGATCTGACCCGGCAGGCTCGTCCGGCGCAAAGCCCGTGCCGCCGATGCCGACATCGCGCGGCCGCTCGGGCGCCGCCACGGCGGGTCGCCACGCCAGGGTCGCCCCCAGCGAGGCGAGCAGCGTGCGACGCGTGAGGGCTATACGTCGGCTCATCCCCGTTCCGCCTCGGACGGCCCTATGGCGGCCTCGCGATAGACATAAACGCCGCAATTCCAGCGGTGTTCGCCGCCCGGATCGCCCTCGCAGGCAGCATTGGCCTCGCGGTTGAGCTGCTGGAGCATCTCCAGCGCCAGTTCGCGCGAGCGTGCTTCGAGCCGCTCGGCCAGTTCCGCCGAGAGCCCGTCATAATGCACCGAACGCTCGATGAAGGGCGGCTTCGCAGCAAGCATGTTGGCGGACGCCGCAGCAAGATGGTCGTGCATGTTCCGGCCGAAATAATACAGTTTGTCGTCGTCGCCGTGCCGGGGGATGAACGCCGCCTCGGCCAGTATCACCCGGTCTTCGGCGTCGATCATGGCGATTGCGCGGTCCAACCATTCGTCCAGCACGGCGCGGGGCCGCAGGTCGCGCGTGACCGACGCCACGAGTTCCTCGAAGGACGGCCGCCCGTCATCGGCGCTGCGCGGCAGAGGAAGCGGCGCTCCGTTCCCATCGCAATAGCGCGGCGAGCCCAACCAGCGGGCGATGATCGCGCCCGTGCGCGAAACCGAGGCCGGAACGACGTTGACCGGCGCGCCCGCGCCGCGCAGGCGGCTGACCTCCTTGCGGTGGATCCCTGTCAAAAGGCTCACCCGGCTGTCGGTCTGCTCCTTGCCGGCAAGCGCGAAATCATGTTCCGCGACGTTGACGTAAAGCTCCCGCAGCAGCTGGCATAGCGCGGGGAACGTCATCCCTGCGCGGATGCTCAGCCGAACCAGCGGCCGCAAAAGCCGCGCCAGCGGTGGATAGAGCTTCTCGGCCGAGGGGTCCTGCGACTGATCCGACATCGGGATGATCTAGGGCCGAACTCAGTGGGATACAATCCCACGACGGATGGCCCTCGTTGCTGCCGCGCGCGCTTTTATGCCGCGATGCTGTTTCCGCAGTGACGCAGGAATACACCGGCGAGAACGCCGATCCGCGGCACTTGAACCAATGAACGAATGATCGCTGCGCTACGGCGGTCGCTATGTCATTGAAAATAAAATGGTGCCCAGGGCTGGAATCGAACCAGCGACACTGCGATTTTCAGTCGCATGCTCTACCAACTGAGCTACCTGGGCGCCGCCGGGGCGCGCTGCGCCGTCCGTGTTGGTGGGGGCGATATAGAGGCTGGCGGCAGGGCTGTCCAGTCACTTCAGCCGGCTTTCTGATGCCGCCTTCAAGGCTTCGATCACGCGCAGGCGTGATCGCTTGGCGGGCTGACCTGCACATCGCGACGAGCCGCCCTTCAGCGTTTGGTATCCTGCTCGGTCGGTGTGTCCACCTTCGGGAAATGCCAAGCTGCCGTGCCGGGACCTGGACACGTCCCGCTGTCGAAGGCGGCAGAATCGCACACACGTCTGCGACTGGGAAAAGGGAAGGCCCGGCGGGAAACCTGCCGGGCCTTTGTCATCCTGCTAGTGGACCGTGGCGATATCGTCGTCGTCCGGGTCGATCAGCCTCGCCAGGCCAAGCTGGCTGACGCCGTCCATGAACTCGGCGAAAGCCTCGGCATCCGTGGCGAAACTGTCCTGCCACACGGTCGAGCCGCCCTCTTCGTCGACGAGTTCCAGCGTCCAGCCATCGGTGCCGTCGAGCCGATAGATTTCGACCTGCACGGTCATCCCATCATGGGTGACGCTCTGGGAAAGTGGCGAACGGATGATACCGGGGAATTCAGACATGGCCCGATCCTAACGTCTCGGCATGGGGCGTGCACCCCCGAATCGCAAGCGGCGCACCTCGCCGTCCAGCACCAGCGCGCCGACGATCATTTCAGCTGGCTATCCTTGCTGCCACGGCGGTTGTAGGCGGCGGCCGATGCAGGGCGGTCGAGCACGCTCTGGCAATCGACGCAGGTGCGGGCACCCGGCATGGCACGGCGCCGGGCCGCGGGAATTTCCTCGCCGCATTCCTGACAATGAATTTCGCCTTCGCCGGCGGGCAGGCGCGATCGCGCTAGCCTCACCGCATCGCTGATCGAATCGTCGATCTGGTCCTGAACCGCTCCGTCCGGAGCCCAACCGCTCGCCATGGTACACCTCCTGCGGGTTGCAGATGGGATGGCGTATCCGGCGCTTCAAGCGTTCGTCCGCGCACTCAGTTGTCGTGCCGAGGCTCGCTTCCGGGCACGTCGTCGGCCTCGTCGAGCGGCGCGCCGGGAATGACGTAGCCGCCCTTCAGCCAGCGCCCTAGATCGATATCGGCGCAGCGCGCCGAGCAGAAGGGGCAGAATTTCAGCGCCATCGGCTTGCCGCAGAGGGGGCAAGGTTTTTCGGGGCGCGCAGGATTGTCTTCCGTCTTAGCCATATTTGAGCGTGATGCCTCCGTCGACGACGAGTTCGATTCCGGTGACATAGCGCGCCTCGTCGCTTGCGAGAAAGAGCGCCGCGTTGGCCACGTCCCAGGCCTCGCCCATATGACCCATCGGAACCTGCGCGGCGCGCGCGACCCACATGGCCTCGACGTCGCCATCCCCATACGCCTGGGCAAGACCCGCCGAGTGCTCGACCATCGGCGTCTTCATCAGCCCAGGCAGAATGGCGTTCACGCGGATCTTCTGGGCGGCATACTGGACCGCCGTGGTACGGGTGAGCTGGTTCAACGCCGCCTTGGTGGCGGAATAGCTGGCATAGGGCACGCCGGTATAGCGGATCGAGGCGATGGAGGAGATGTTGATGATCGAGCCGCCCTCGCCGGTCTCCTCGAACTGCCGCTGCATCACCGGAATGATATGCTTCATCGCCAGAAAGGCGCCGGTGAGGTTGATGCGGAAAACGCGGTCCCAGGTCTCCTCAGGCAAATCGACGACGCCGCCCACCTCGGCGATGCCGACATTGTTGTGGAGGATGTCGATACGGCCATAGCGACCCAGCGTGCGGCCCACCAGATCCGCAACCTGCTCGGCCTGCGTCACGTCGACCTGGACCGCGAAGGCCTGGCCGCCCTCGTTTTGGATGATGGCGGCCGTCTCCTCGGCCGCGGCAAGGTTGATGTCGGCGCAGATCACCTTGGCGCCCTCGCGGGCGAAGATCGTCGCGGTCGCCTTGCCGTTGCCCCAGCCGGGGCCGATCGACCCCGCGCCGGCCACGATCGCGACCTTGCCCCTCAGACGTTCGCCCATCCCTGCCTCCCGCCGCGCGCCTTGTCGGATCGGCGCGCTTGTCGCTCGAAGATCGGCGGAGACGCGGTCCGATGCAAGCCGCCGGGCCCGTCAGACCGTATTCATCCAGCCGAAACGGATGGGGAAGCCCTCGCCGCCCAGCAGGCTGACGGTCTCATAGAGCGGCAGGCCGACGACGCCGGTGTAGGAGCCGACAAGCTTGATCACGAACGATCCGGCGATGCCCTGGATCGCATAACCTCCGGCCTTGCCGCGCCATTCGCCCGAAGCGAGGTAAAGCTCGATATCCTCGGTCGAAAGCCGCTTGAAGCGAAGCCTCGTCTCGACGATGCGCTCGCGGATCGTGCCCGAAGGCGTGACCAGCGCGACGCCGGTGAAGACCTTGTGCGCCCGGCCGGAGAGCAGGCGCAGGCAGGCGGCGGCCTCGTCGACGAGCTCGGCCTTGGGCAGGATGCGCCGGCCGACCGCCACGACGGTGTCGGCGGCGACGATATAGCAGCCGTCGAGATCGGCCCTCGCCTTGGCGCCTTCCCGCGCGGCCTGCGCCTTCTCACGGGCCAGGCGGCGCGCGAGATCGCGAGGACGCTCGGCTTTCTGCGGGGTCTCGTCCAGATCGGCCGGCAGCAGCGCATCGGGTTTGAGCCCTGCCTGCTCGAGCAAAGCAAGCCGTCGCGGCGAGGCGGAGGCAAGCACGAGCATCGGGCGCCAGCCGGCCGGTTTGGAAGACGTGAAGAGGCTCAAGATCGCAGGCTCGGATTTGTGCTCGGCGCCGGTGAAGCGGAACGCGCCGCCCCCGGCTTTAAAGCATCGCACGCCAAAGGGGAATCGCACATTGTTCCATGTCGAAGCCGCATGGCCTTGGCCAGCCCCTGTGCTTCCCGGCCATTGCCAAGCGGCAGGCGCAACGCCAGAGTCCTTTATCGTCGGCGTCCGCTGGCGCCCCGGAGTTTGTCCATGCCCACATCGCGCAAGCCAAAGGCCGTCACTGCCATTGCCGCGGCAGGCGTCGAGGCGCAGGCGCTGGCCATGCGCATGGCGACGATGCAGGCCGATGCCGGACTGACCATCGCCATGCGGATGCCTATGCTGATGAAGGGCGCCATGGGCGACCGCTCAGGCCAGCGCGAAGCGACCAAGGCCGTCGTGGAAAAAGTCTCGGCCCTGATGGAGAGCGGCGTCGCGGCCGGCTGCGCTGCCGCCGCGTTCTGGTGGGGCATTGCGCTCAATCCCCTCGCCCAGGTCGATTTCGCCGAAGCGTCCGCGAAGGTGGCCAACAGCACGCTGGAGCCGTTCTCCCGCCGCGCACACGCCAATGCCGCGCGGCTGCGCCAGCGCGGCTGATCACGATTTGCCTGCTTAGAGGGTCGTCTCCGGCTGCGCCGGCGTCTCCTGTGCCGGCGTCTCCTGTAGCGGGGCCGCGAGGGCATGCTCGCGCTCGAGCTTGCGATAACGCGCCATGCTGAGCGGGATCAGCCCGAGATAGGCGAGCACCACGACGCTCAGCGTCTCGAAGGTGTAGGCGAAAAGCAGCCCTGCGATGATCACTGCACCGGCAAAGAGCGGCAGCACCATGTCGCGGGGAACACGGGTGCCCAGGGTCTTGCCGGCATAGCAGGGAATGCGCGAGATCGTCAGGAAGGCGATGAACAGGATATAGAGGCCCACGAAGGGTGCGCCGTATTCCTGCACGGGAACACCGACCGTCTGGAGATAGACCGGCAACAAGGCGGTGATCGCGCCGGCCGGTGCCGGCATTCCGACGAAGAAGTTCTTCTGCCAGTCCGGGCGGTTGGGATCGTCGATCATGACGTTGAAGCGCGCAAGCCTCAGCGCCATGGCGCATGCCAGCGTCAACACGATGATCCAGCCGAAGGATTTCAGGTCGTGCAGGACGAAGATCCACAGCACATAGCCTGTCGCGACACCGAAATTCACGAAATCCGACAGCGAATCGAGCTCGGCGCCGAAGCGCGAGGTGCCCTTCAGCATGCGCGCAAGCCGTCCGTCGATGCCGTCGAGCGCAGCGGCGACCAGAATACAGATCGTCGCAGTCTCCAG
The DNA here is from genome assembly GCF_056400625.1 of Allobosea sp. P5_A5. Lineage (NCBI taxonomy): Bacteria > Pseudomonadati > Pseudomonadota > Alphaproteobacteria > Hyphomicrobiales > Alloboseaceae > Allobosea > Allobosea sp. P5_A5. Next base: position 32,163 of record NZ_JBFUKY010000004.1, on the reverse strand, counting down.
CCGCCCCTCGACGATCAGCCGCATCGCCGTCAGGCCAAGGCAGAGCGCCAGCAGCGTGACAAGGTTCGGCGCGATCAACCGGAACGGGATCGATTTGAACCGCGGGCGCTTGGGCTCGACGCGCTCGGGCTCGAATGGGGGGAAAAGGTCGCTCATGGCAGCGGGAATACGCGGATTCTACCCGTCACGCCAGTCGCGCCCGCGCTCCGTCCCGTCAGATCGGGCGGTAGCTGCGGGTGACGACCTCGTTGGCGGCCATGTCGGCGAGCACGGTCTCGCCGGCGATGGCGGTTTGGCCCGGGCCGACCAGCGGCACGACATGGGCCGGCAGGTAGACGTCGACGCGCGAGCCGAAGCGGATCAGGCCGAAGCGCTCCCCTGTGCCGAGAACGTCACCTTCCTTGACGAAGGGCACGATGCGGCGCGCGACCAGCCCGGCGATCTGGACCACCCCGACGGTGCCGGATGCGGTTTCGATCGCCAGCGCGTTGCGCTCGTTGTCGTCGCTGGCCTTGTCGAGCTCGGCGTTCAGGAAGAGACCAGGCGTATAGGCCATCTTCAGGATGCGACCGGGCACGGGGCTGCGATTCACATGGCAGTCGAAGACGTTCATGAAGATCGAGATGCGCATCATCGGCTCGGCCGGCAGGTCAAGTTCCGGCGGCGGCAGGGCCAGCGCGACCTGGCTGACATTGCCGTCGGCCGGCGAAATGACCAGCCCGAGCCGCTGCGGCGTCACGCGGATCGGATCGCGGAAGAAATAGCAGATCCAGACCGTGATGATTGCGCCGATCCAGCCGAAGGGCGACCAGAAATTGGCGAGGATGATGGTCGCGACCAGCCCGATGGCGATGAAGACATAGCCCTCCTTGTGGATGGGCACGATCACCTTACGGACGGAATCGACGAGCGACATGGGCTGTTCCGTTGTTCTGGCCGCGCGTCGGCGCGGCAATGGATTTGCTCGCAGCGGAGCTGGCGGAGCGACGCGGTGATTTAGGCGGTTCCGGGCGGAAGGGGAAGCCCGGCGGGGTCGCACCCTCTTTTATCGCCACAATTCAACACCCAGTTGCTGGAGAGCACCGAACCGGCCCTGGAGGCAATCCGATGAACATCTCCGTGAACCCGTCCGAACTCGCTACCGAGGGCCTCGTCGAGACGAGTCGCTCGCCACTTGGCCTGTTCGCGGCCATCCTGCGCAACCCGTTGACGGCGCTTCCCCAGGAGATCTTTCGGGAGAAGCTGGTCCTGGCGAGCGTCGCCGGGCGGCAGAGCCTTTATGTCTGCGATCCCGCGCTGATCCAGGAGGCGCTGGTCAAGAACGCGGCGTCGCTCGGCAAGGGCGAGATCGCGCGCAAGGTCTTGGGTCCGGCACTCGGCGATGGGCTGCTGACCGCAGAGGGCGCGCATTGGCGGTGGCAGCGGCAGTCGGTCGCAGCCGGCTTTCAGCATGACAAGCTGCTGGGCTTCCTGCCGGCGATGATCGGCGCGGCTGAAGACACGCGGGCGCGCTGGCAGGAGAGCGCCGCGCCGCTCGACATCGGCCACGAGATGATGCGGACGACCTTCGCGATCATCGTGGACACGATGCTGTCCGGCAGCGCCAATCTCGATGTCGATCGGGTCGAGCGGTCGATCAGCCACTATCTCGAGCCGACGGGCTACGTCTTCGCCTACACCATGCTCGGCCTGCCGGAATGGCTGCCCTATCCCGGCCGTGCCCGCGCCAAGGCCGCCACAGGGTATCTGCGCGAGAGCATCGGCGAACTTGTGGCGGCGCGGCGCGCCTCAGGCGAACGCCGCGGCGATCTGCTCGACATGCTGCTCGCGGCGACCGACCGCGAAACGGGCCGGGCGATGCAGGACGTGGAGATCGTCGACAACCTGCTGACCTTCATTACCGCCGGCCACGAGACGACCGCGCTCGGCCTCGCCTGGACCTTGCATCTGCTTGCCGAGCATCCCGAGATCGAACGGCAGGTGCTGGACGAGGTCGCGACTGTCACGCAAGGCACGCCGCTGGCGCCCGAGCATGTCGCACAACTGAGCCTCACCAAGGCGGTCTTCCAGGAATCGATGCGGCTTTATCCGCCGGCGCCGGTCATCACCCGACAGGTCGAGAAGCCGTTCTCGCTTGGCGGGCTCTCGCTCAGCGAAGGCTCGGTGCTTTACGTGCCGATCCAGGCCGTGCATCGCCACGAGAAACTGTGGGACCAGCCGGACCGCTTCGACCCGAGCCGCTTTCTGGGCGAAGCCAGCCGTGGCCGGCATCGCTACGCCTATTTGCCCTTCGGCGCCGGGCCGCGGATCTGCATCGGAAGCGCGTTCGCGACGATGGAGGCGGTTGCGATCCTTGCCGTGCTGCTACCGGCACTGAAGCTCGCGCCGCTCTCGAACGCAGCCCCCGAACCTTCGCTCAAGATCACGCTGCGGCCGCGCCGTCCGCTGATGATGTCCGCGACCGAACGCCGGGCCGCTTGAGGCTCGGCGCGGCCGCGAGACTCAAGCAGCAAGTCGCGGGGGATGGACGAAGCGCCGCGCGGCTTGCCAGATCAGCGCCGCGAACGCGGCGAGCACCACCAGCTGCGCGACGAGAAAGGCGGGCTCCGCCCCGGTCGGTGCGAGCCCATGGAGGGCCGGCACCTTGAGAAACAGCTGTGCCACCAGCACGAAGACCAGAAGGTACCAGGCCAACAGGGCCGCAATGGCATAGACGCGGCGCCACGCGCCTTCCAGCCTACGTGCGTAAAGCGCGAAGGCGGCGATAGCGACCAGCACGAGCGAGAGCGCGCCGACGATATGCGACGGCAGGATACCGCTGACCGGAAAACCGAAGCCTGTGGCGCTGGTGGCAAAAGCCGTCGACAGAAATGTGCCGGTCCAGCGCGGTCGCGTGTGGCCCCGCAGCATCCCCGCCGCGACGGGAAAACCGGCGACAATGGCGATCAAGCTGAGCCAGGTGTGAAACCCGGTGAACGTCGTCGGATCGAACATGGAACCCCTCCCCCGCCTCGCCCACCGACCATGACGAATGCCGGCCCCGGTGAAAAGAGGCGCGTCAGGTCGTCAGGCTGACGCGGACGCTCGGCTCCTCCGCCTGCGTCGCGCGCTGCAGGGTCGCCTTGGCCTCGTCGACCTCGCGCTGGCGGTTCCACATCGCGGCATAGACGCCCTCGGCAGCGAGCAGGTCGCGATGGTTGCCGCGCTCGACGATGACGCCCTTGTCGAGGACGATGATCTCGTCGGCATTCACCACGGTCGAGAGACGATGAGCGATGACCAGCGTGGTTCGGCCTTCGCTGACCCGGTCGAGCGCATCCTGGATTTCCTTCTCGGTGAAGGAATCGAGCGCCGAGGTCGCCTCGTCCAGCACCAGGATCGGCGGGCCCTTCAGAATGGTGCGGGCGATGGCGACGCGCTGCTTCTCGCCGCCCGACAGTTTCAGCCCGCGCTCCCCCACCGAGGTGGCGTATCCTTCCGGCAGGAGGCGGATGAAACGGTCGATCTGGGCGAGGCGCGCCGCCTCCTCCATCTCCGCCTTGGTCGCGCCGGGCCGCCCATAGAGGATGTTGTACTCGATCGTATCGTTGAACAGCACCGTGTCCTGCGGGACCATGCCGATGGCGGCGCGCAAGGAGACCTGTTGCACGTCGGGGATCGGCTGGCCGTCGATCAGGATACGGCCGGCCTGCGGTTCATAAAAGCGGAAGAGCAGCCGGGAAATGGTCGACTTGCCGGCGCCGGACGGGCCGACGATCGCGACGGTCTTTCCAGGCGGGACCGTGAACGACACCCCGCGCAGGATCGGTCGCTCCGGCACATAGGCGAAATGCACGTCGTCGAAGACCACCTCACCTGCCGGGATTTGCAGCGGCAACGCGCCCGGCTTGTCTTGGATCTCGGGATCGCGCCCGATCAGCGAGAACATCTGCGCGATGTCGAGCGTCGCCTGCTTGATCTCGCGGTAGACGGTGCCCATGAAATTCAGCGGAATATAGAGCTGGATCAGCATGGAGTTGATCAGGATCAGGTCGCCGACCGTGTTGGCACCGGACTGAAAGCCGCGGACCGCCATCACCATCGAAAGCGTCAGGCCAGCGGCGAAAATGGCGGCCTGGCCGAAGTTGAGCCAGGCGAGCGAGGTGTAGGACTTGATCGAATTGCGCTCGTAGCGTGCCATCGACACATCGTAACGGGCGGTCTCGCGGGCCTCGGCGCCGAAATACTTCACCGTCTCGTAGTTCAGCAGCGAATCGATCGCCTTGGCGTTGGCGTCGGTGTCGGATTCGTTCATCGCCGAGCGGATGGCGATGCGCCACTCCGTCGCCTTGATGGTGTAGGTCATATAGGTCGTGACCATCGTCACCAGGACCACGACATAGCGCCAGTCGAACAGCGCCAGCAGCACGGCGATGATCAGCACCACCTCGATGATGACCGGAACGAGCTGGTTGAGGCCGAGCCGCACCATCTCCTCGATGCCGTTGCGGCCACGCTCCAGCACACGGGTCAGCCCGCCGGTCTTGCGTTCCAGATGGAAGCGCAGGGACAGGTAATGCAGATGGCCGAAGGTCTGCAGCGCGAGCGTGCGCACCGCATGCATGAACACCGGGGCGAAGATGGCGTCGCGCAACTGCACGAAAGCGGCCGAGCCGACGCGCGCAAGGCCATAGAGCACCGTCAGCGCCAGCGGGGCACCGACCAGCCAGGGCAGCCAGTTCTCCACGCCCGAGCGTGTACCGGCCAGCGCATCCGTCACCCATTTGAAGGTGAACGGCACGCCCATCAGGATCAGGCGCCCGCACAGCATCAGCACGAAAGCCGCCACGACGCGCCCACGCAGATCGGCCCTCTCCGCCGGCCACAAATAGGGCCACAGAGCCCGGAACGTGGCGAAGAAGCCGGATCCCGGCTCGATCACGGCGGAGCGCGAGAAACTCGGCGCCGGAGGCGGCGCGGCAGGCGATGGCATTTAAAATGATTCCAGTTGCGCGGCTGATATAGGCGCAAACGCCCCGGCGCGCATGGGTCTTGTCGGGGGTCGGCCTTGCGCCGGAATGCTGCCTTGCTCTCGCCGAAGCGCGGGTGTCTGATCGCGCCAGAGCAAAACATGCTCATATCGGGAGACACGACCATGACATCGCGCATCCTGATCGCGGCAGGCCTCGGCCTCACGATGGCCGCCGCCGCGCTGCCAGCCTACGCGCAGGGCAAGAAGCCCGTCTCGCAGGTGACCATCACCAACCAGCGGGCCGTGCCGCTGATGGCACTGGAGATCACGACAGCGGGCGAGCAGCCGCTGCTTGTTGCCAAGCTCGCCAGACCGTTACCGCCGGGCAAGAGCGTCGCGCTGAAACTTACCAAGGCGCAAGGCTGCGCCTTTACCGTGCAGGGCAAGTTCGACGACGAGGCCGATACCGACTCCGACATCGACCTTTGCAAGGAACGGGTGCTGCGCCTGACGGAGTGAACCTCTCCAACATCGGCGCCGTCATCCCGGACAAGCCGCGAGGCGGCGCCGATCCGGGATCCATGCCGGAGCGCCTCAGATAAAGGTTCTGGAATGGATCCCGGGTCTGCGCTTCGCTTCGCCCGGGATGAGCGACGTTTGCGGCGAGGCGCGCTGCTCAAGCTGTCGCGCCGGCCCTCACCAGCTTGTAGGTGATGGAATCCACCAGCGCCTGGAACGAGGCGTCGATGATGTTGGCGCTGACACCCACCGTGGTCCAGCGCTCGCCAGTCTCGTCGCCGGACTCGATCAGGACGCGGGTCACGGCGTCGGTGCCGCCCTGGAAGATACGCACTTTGTAATCGACAAGGCGCAAGCCGCCGATCAGCGACTGGTAACGGCCGAGATCCTTGCGCAACGCGATATCGAGCGCGTTGACCGGGCCGCTGTCGCCTTCGGCGGCCGAAATCAGCAGGTCGTCGCCGACCTTCACCTTCACGATCGCCTCGGAAAAGGTCACGAGTTCGCCGAGCGCGTTGTATCGGCGCTCGACATTCACCTTGAATCGCTCGACCTCGAAATAATCCGGCACCTCGCCGAGGATGCGCTTTACCAGCAGGAAGAACGAGGCGTCGGCGCCTTCGAAGGCGTATCCTTGCGCCTCCTTGTCCTTGACCTCCTGCAGCACGCGGTTGAGGCGCGGGTCGTCGCGGCCGAGCGTGACGCCGATGCGCTCAAGCTCGGCGACGAGGTTCGACTTTCCGCCCTGATCCGAAATCAGCACCTTGCGGGTGTTGCCGACCGCCTCCGGCGCTACATGCTCATAGGTGCGCGGGTCCTTCAGCACAGCCGAAGCGTGGATGCCGGCCTTGGTCGCGAAAGCCGAGGCGCCCACGAAGGGGGCATGCCGGTTGGGCGCGCGGTTCAGCATCTCGTCGAGCGCGCGCGAGACATGGGCAAGATCGGCGAGCCGGCTCTCATCGACGCCAAGCGCGAAGCGATCGCGATAGCGCTCCTTGAGCTTCAGGGTGCCGATCAGCGTGACGAGATTGGCGTTGCCGCAGCGCTCGCCCAGCCCGTTCAGCGTGCCCTGGATCTGGCGCGCCCCGGCCTCGATCGCGGCCAGCGAATTGGCGACGGCGCAGCCGCAATCGTCATGGGCGTGGATGCCGAGATGCTCGCCCGGCACTGTCTTCGTGACCTCGGCGACGATCGTGCCGATCTCGTCCGGTAACGTGCCGCCATTGGTGTCGCAGAGCACGATCCAGCGGGCGCCGGCTTCATAAGCCGTGCGGGCACAGGTGAGGGCGTAGGCGGGATTGGCCTTGTAGCCGTCGAAGAAGTGCTCGCAATCCAGCATTACCTCGCGGCCGGCGGCCTTCGCCGCCTCGACGCTTTCGCGGATGCCGGCAAGGTTGTCCTCCAGCGAGATCTCGAGGGCGACGTGGACATGGTAGTCCCACGCCTTGGCGACGAAGACGATGGCGTCGGCCTTCGCCTCCAGCAGCGCGGCGATGCCCAGATCGTTGGCGGCGGAGCGCCCTGCCCGCTTAGTCATGCCGAAGGCGGCGAATTTCGCGTGTTTCGTAGGTTTTTCGGCGAAGAAGGCCGTGTCCAGCGGGTTGGCGCCGGGATAGCCGCCCTCGACATAATCGATGCCGAGCCGGTCGAGCAGGCCTGCGACGGCGCGCTTGTCGTCGAGCGAGAAATCCACGCCGGTCGTCTGCGCGCCGTCGCGCAGGGTGGTGTCGAAAAGATGGATGCGCGCGGCGCTCACGGCTCGCGCCTCAGCTTGAAGCGCAACATGCGAGGCACAACCATGGCCAGCATGACGAGCTTGATGGCGAGCGACAGCGAGCCTGCGGGGCGAATGTTGGGGGTCATGGGCTTTTCTTGTTCTTGTCGATGAGAGCGATACAGGCCGAAACAAAGTCCCGCGCCTGCGAAACGGCGAGTTCGGCCTCTTCGCGGTGCTGCACACCGTCGCCGTAATCGGCAAAAAGGCGCAGCTGCTCCTCGCGGCCGATCAGCCGACCGATCTCCAATGGTAAATGACCGGCCTTGACGACGACAAGGTTGAACAACCTGATCAGACCGGCATGGGTCTTGACCTCGGTCGTGTCGATCGCGGCTAGCGCCTCGATGCAGCCGCGTGCCGCGTCATAGCAGGCGTAATAGGCGCGATTGACCGCCCCGTCGAAATCGCCGACCTGCAAAAGCAGTTCTGCGGAGCGCAAGGATTGCCGGGCCTTGTCGAGATGAGGCCTCATCTCGCCGGCACCACCGCCACGGCGTCGCGACGCGCGGCTTGCAGCAGGCCAGAAAAGCGGGCTTCGACTCCACGGTTCTCCCAATCGGCCTGGCTGAACGGCCATGGCTGGATCATGAGCCCAGATTCCGTCAGAGCGTCAAAGGCAAGATCGACAAGACGCATCTTCTCGTCCAGTGCCGACCCGGACAGGGCCGTCAGCACCACTGCGATATCCGCATCGCTTTCGGGTCGAGAGGAGCCCCGCGCCCGGCTGCCAAAGAGATAGAGCCCGACAAGCCGGTCGCCATAAACATCTGCGACCAAGCCTGCATAGTCGGACAGGGCTTGCTCGACTGCCGCTGCGTCCGGCGCAGCGAGGAGCTCGACGAGATCGATCATCGCTTCACCTCCCAGGCCGTCGTCAACTCGCCGGTTGCCGGGTCCTTGCCGTCCATCAATACGATGCCCATCGAAACCAGCTCGTCTCGGATGCGGTCGGATTCGGCGAAGTTCTTGGCGCGGCGGGCTTCGAGGCGCGCATCCTTCTTTGCCTCAATGAGGGCGATGTCCGTGTCGGTTAGACCGAATGTACCGGCGCTAGCGTAAAAAAGGTTATCGAAACCGAGCGCCAGAAGCGTACGCGTCAGCCGACGCCCCGCCGATGCGTCGCCCCGCTCGGCATCGTTGTACGTTTTGTGCAGAGCGGTGATAGCAGCCGCAGTATTCAGATCATCGCATAATGCGTCCTCGACAGCATCAATCTCGATAGACGCGGTCTGATCGGGCACCCACTTCCGCCCCCAAGAATTCAAGGTTCGCTCGGCTTCGTTCAACGCACTCACAGTCCAGTCGATCGGCTGGCGATAGTGTGTCTTCAGCATCGCCAAACGAAGAACGTCACCTCGCCATTTCCGCTCGCCGAACTTCTCCGTCTCCAAGAGTTCGTTGATCGTGACGAAGTTGCCGAGGCTTTTCGACATCTTCTCGCCTTCGACCTGCAGGAAGCCGTTGTGCATCCAGATATTGGCCATGCGCCCGGCTCCGTCCGCCCCACCGAAGGCGCAGCAGGATTGGGCGATCTCGTTTTCGTGGTGCGGGAAGACGAGGTCGATTCCGCCGCCATGGATGTCGAAGGCGTTCTTGGCGGGATCGTCGCAGGAAAGTCCGCCGCCGAAGGGCGCGAGCAGCTTCGCCATCGACATCGCCGAGCACTCGATGTGCCAGCCGGGGCGGCCGGGCGTGGCGATGCCGGCGGGTGACGGCCAGCCGGGATCGATGCCGTCGCGGCTCGGCTTCCACAGCACGAAATCCATCGGGTCTTTTTTGTAAGGGGCCACATCGACCCGCGCGCCGGCCATCATCTCGTCGAGCGAGCGGCGCGCCAGCGAACCATATTTCGGCGCCTTCGCCAGATGCGCGACGGCCGGCACATGAAACAGCACATGGTCCTCGGCGACATAGGCGACGCCGCGCGCGATCAGCCGCTCGATGATCGCCTTCATCTCCTCGATATGCTCGGTCGCACGCGGCTCGGCATCCGGCCGCAGGCAACCGAGCGCATCGATATCGGCATGGAACTGCGCCGTCGTGCCGTGGGTGACCTTGGCGATGGCCTCGTTCAGCGGGATGCCGGGATAATCACGGGCCGCTCTGGCGTTGATCTTGTCATCGACGTCGGTGAGGTTGCGGGCATAGGTGACGTGAGCGTCGCCGTGAAGATGCCGCAGCAGCCGATAGAGCACGTCGAAGACGATGACAGGGCGGGCATTGCCGATATGGGCGTAGTCGTAGACCGTCGGACCGCAGACATACATCCGCACATTCCGCGGATCGATCGGGACGAAATCCTCTTTCGTCCGCGTCAGCGTGTTGTAGAGCCTGAGCGTCGGCGACATCGGGCGGAAATCCTGAAAACGAACGAAGAGCAGAACAAGAACAGCCTGGCCGCTGGCCGGGGCGCTGTTGTCTTTTCGTTTTCAGGACGAGGACGTGAGCAGCCGGCCAGCGAAAGCTAGCGGCAAATCAAGCAAATCCGGTTGTGGATGGCGGCTCGCGTCATAGTGCTGAGTGATTGCCTTTCCGCAGCACGTCCGTCAAGAGGGCGTCCACTTTGCTGCGCCGCAACATCGCCGCGCAATTCACTCAAATTTAACGGACCGGAACCATCCTCCCGATTCTCGGGTTGCTGGCCCGTTGAAACAGGATCTCCTCGCATGCGCCGCGCCGTCGCCCTTCTCGGACTGTTCGGAATCGTCGCGGGCGGTCTTTCGCTTTCGGTGCTGCCGGCCACGAAGACCACGGCAGCCTCGAACGAGCAGCGCACCTTCCTGATCCCGGCAAGCGACGGCTACGGCGTTGCCGATTGCCTCAGCACGGCGTCGGAATGCGGCAAGATCGTCGCCAATGCCTGGTGCGAAGCGCAGGGCTTCGGCAAGGCCGTCGCCTTCGGCGTGGCCGACCGCGCCGATTTCACCGGCACGGTCGCCAAGCCCGTCGCCGCGGTCAGCGAGCAGCCGCTCAGCATCACCTGCGGCGGCTGATCTTCCTCCTCAACGGATCCAGTCCGCGCATTTCGGCACGTCGGTCGCCGCGCCCCACGGCATGATCGGCACGGTCGAGGTCGAGTTCTGCGGTGAGCCCTCGATCAGCTTGTCGGTGTAGACGAGATAGACGAGCACATTGCGCTTGGCGTCGCAGCCGCGCACGATCTGCATTTTCTTCCAGATGAGCGAGCGGCGCTCGCGGAAGACGACATCGCCCTGCTCCGCCTTTTCTTTGAACTTGACCGGTCCGACCTGACGGCAGGCGAGCGAAACCTCCGAAACCTCCTCGGCCACGCCGAGCATGCCCTTCACGCCGCCCTTTTCCGGCACGGTGTAATGGCAGGCCACGCCTTCGACCACGGGATCGTCGACCCCGTAGACCGCAAGCTTGTCGTCCGGCGTCAACGCCTTCCAGACGGTCGATTTCTTGAAGATCAGGTCCTCCTGCGCCGCCGCAGGCCCGGCGGCGGCAAGGCAGAAGACCGCCAGGGCGGAGAGGATGACAGGCAGGCGCATTGGCGAACTCCGAAAGGCACGCGCTCGAAACCGAGGCGAGCCGCATATGGCCCCGGCGAGATCAGGGCGCCAGAGGCCGAAACACCAGCCAGGCGGCAGCGAGTGCGCCGACGACACCCAACGAGAAGAAGATGAGCTTCAGACGCGTCATGCCGCTGGCGAAGGCGACATCGCCCTCGGCGACCGCAGGATAGCGATCGAGCAGGCGCGCGACTGCCAGGTTCTCGGCGACGTCGCAAAGCCCGCCGATCAGCCAGCCGCCCCCGCACAGCGCCGCGATCCACCAGGGCTGGCCACGCATGGCGAGGCCCGCGATCAGCAATCCCCCGACGATGGCGTAGGTGAAGGCGCAAGCGACATCCGCCGGCAGGACGCGGCTGCGGTAGCGGGCGCGCGTTGCCTCGCCATAAAGGCCGAACAGCTTCTCGACATCGGCGACGCTGTAGCCATCCCAGTCGCTTTCGAGCATGCGCGGCACGCCTTGCCGGTTCGACCAGAAGCCGACCAACCAGTAGAGCACGACGACGAAGACCGGCGCCCAGATAAAGAAGGCGAGCGGGATCGTCGTCGTGTAGAGCGGCACGGATTCGGTCATTGGGGCTCGGCTCTCGCTGGAGACTCGGAAGACGGGCGGATCAAGGCAGGTTACCCGGCCCTCCGGCAAGCGCCAAGCTGTTCCGCCATCAGCCCTCGGGCAGAATCTCCTGTTCGATCGCGCCGAAGATCGAATGGCCGGCTGCATCCTTCATCTCGATGCGCACCGTGTCCCCGAATCGCAGCGGCACCGGCGCCGGCGCCGCCGGGATGTGCTCGACGATCGTGCCCGCCGTCAGCGCGCGCCGCGCGGAAGCAGACGCGAGCAGCGAGCCGAATGCCAGCGGGACCGAGACCGCCGAGGACGCGCCGTTGACTTGCAGATGCAGGGCCATTGCTTTGCCGGGATCGGTCCATGCCACGCCGAGTTCATCCGGCGTGACGGCGACGGGGGAGAGCGTCAAGGCCGCTGCGTGAGTCGTTCCAAGGGGTTGGCCGGACGAGTTCACATCCTGATTCCACGGCTTCACGTGAACGGTGAGCATGACCAGGCGAACCAGACCGAAGGCTTCCGACGCCGAGGCACCCATCGGCACATCGCCTATGACGATCGCGAGACCGCAGGCGCAATCGCTGCCCTCCTCCCCCGGCAAGCGGGTCGGCTGACGCGGACCGAGCGAGGCGTCCCCGGCGATGTCGAGCAGCGCGCCCTCCCCTTGCTGGATGAGGCGGCGATAGGCTCGCGGCAACGGAGCGGCGCAAGCGTGCTCATGAAAGCGGAACGAGGGCACGGAGCCATGCTCCAACCCCTCGGCGAGATCGGCCAGGCGTGGGGCCAGACGCTCCCAATCATCCAGCGCCGCCTGCAAGGTGGCGACAACCGGGAAAGCGTCGGTAGCACGGGTCAGATCGTTCGAGACGACGACCAGCCGGCCGTCCCGACCATGAGCGAGGGAAGCGAGTTTCATCTCTTTCCATTCCTTCCGGGACACGCCAATAAGAGGCCAACGGCCTTCGAAAAAAGGCCTCGGGAGGAGAGCATATGGAACGTCGGGCGTTTTTGAAAACCGGGGCTCTCGCCGCAGCCGTGGCACCGATCGCGATGCCGGCTCTGGCGCAGTCGCAACCGCAGGTGAAATGGCGGCTGACCTCGAGCTTTCCGAAGTCGCTCGACACCATCTTCGGCACCGCCCAGCACTTCGCGAAGCTCGTCTCCGAAGCCACCGACGGCAATTTCGAGGTTCAGGTCTTCGCGCCGGGCGAGATCGTACCCGGTCTGCAAGCACTCGATGCGGTGTCCTCCGGCACCGTCGAATGCGCCCATTCGCCGACCTATTTCTATATCGGCAAGGATCCGACGCTGGGTCTGGGCACCGGCATTCCGTTCGGGCTCAACGCCCGCCAGCAGCACAGCTGGTGGTATTTCGGCGGCGGCGAGCAGATCGTGAACGGCGTGCTGGACCGCTTCAACGCCTACTCCATTCCCTGCGGCAATTCCGGCTGCCAGATGGGCGGCTTTTTCCGCAACGAGCTGAAGAGCGTCGATGACCTGAAGGGGCTGAAGTTCCGCATCGGCGGCATGGGCGGCTCGGTTTTGGCGAAGCTCGGCGTCGTGCCGACGCAGATCGCGCCGGGCGACGTATACCCGGCGCTGGAGCGTGGCTCGATCGACGCGGCCGAATTCGTCGGCCCCTATGACGACGAGAAGCTCGGCTTCATCCGCGTCGCGAAATATTATTACTATCCCGGCTGGTGGGAGGGCGGCGCCATGCTGCACCTGATCATCGGCAAGGAGGCCTGGGCCAAGCTGCCGAAGCATTACCAGGCGATCGTCGCCCAGGCTTGCGAGGCGGCGAACAACTGGATGTTGGCGAAATACGACTTCGTGAACCCCGGCGGCCTGCGCCGGCTGGTCGCGCAGGGCGCGCAGTTGAGGGCCTTCCCGCTGCCGGTCATGGAAGCGGCGCTCAAAGCGTCCGAGGAATACTACACCGAGACCAGCGCCAAGAGCGCCGATTTCAAGAAGGGTTACGAGTCGATGGTGGCGTTCCGGGGCGAAAACCTGCTCTGGTGGCAGCTCGGCGAACTCTCCTACGACACGTTCATGAACCGCCTGAAAGCGCGTTGAAGCCGGAATTGACCGGCTAAGCCTGGGACCCGCCGATGTCGACGAAACCACCCGATGACTCCGAGAAGCAGGCGCTCCGGCTGGAGCGCTTCCTGCCGTATCGCCTCAATGTCGTCGGCTCGTTCGCGAGCCGGGCGCTGGGCCGCATCTATGGCGAGCATTTCGGCATCGGCATCCCCGAATGGCGGGTCGTGGCGCAGCTCGGCGAGTTCGGCAAGCTGACCTCGCGCGACATCGGCGAGCTCGCGCAGATGCACAAGACCAAGGTCTCACGCGCCGTGACCGAGCTGGAGAAGCGCGGTCTGGTCTCTCGGTCCGAGAATCGGCAGGATCGGCGCGAGTCCTTCGTCGAGCTGACCTCGGCCGGCCGCCGCGTCTACGACCAGATCGTGCCGCTGGCGTTGGGCTTCGAGGCGCGTTGGATCGAGGGCATCGCGCCCGACGAACTCAAGACCTTCGAGCGTGTCCTCTCGACCCTGACCGAGCGCGGACGGCACCTGGCCGGGACGTATCGGGAAGAGGACGGGTCGTAAGGCCTGTCGGTAGCGTCATGCTCGGGCTTGACCCGAGCATCTCATCACACGAAGGCTCGGAGCCTCTTCCGGCGCAAGATTCTCGGGTCAAGCCCGAGAATGACGGCTGTATATCAGAAATACTTCGCCAGATTCCGCCTGATCCTGGCCTGCGGGTCTTCGCCGGCCGGCGGATAGGCGAAGGACTGCCCAGTGATCGTCTCGAAGGCGCGGACATAGACCGCCGAGGTCTGGTCGATCAGCTCCTGCGGGATCGGTGGCAGCTCTTCCTTGTAGGGATCGCAGCGCTCCACCACCCAGTTGCGCACGAAATCCTTGTCGAAGGACTCCGGCTTTCCACCCGTGGCGAGGCGTTCCGCATAGCTCTGCGCGAACCAATAGCGGCTGGAATCAGGCGTATGAATTTCGTCGGCGAGAAGGATGTTGCCCTCGGCATCCGTTCCGAACTCGTATTTCGTGTCGGCGAGGATGAGGCCGCGCTCGCGGGCGAGCGTCTGGCCGCGCGCGAACAGTGCCAGCGCGTAGCCCGAAATCCGGTCCCATTGCTCTTTGGTCAGCAGGCCGCTGTCGATGATCTGCGCGGCGGAAAGCGGCTCATCATGGCCGCCGTCGAAGGCCTTGCTTGTCGGGGTGATGATCGCCTGCGGCAGCGCCTCGTTGTCGCGCAGGCCGTCCGGCAGGGTCATGCCGTACATCTCGCGGCGGCCCTGCTTGTACATCGTCAGGATCGACGTGCCGGTCGTCCCGGCGAGATAGCCGCGCACCACCATTTCGACTGGCAGGATGTCGAGGCGCTTGCCGACGACGACGTTCGGGTCTGGGTATTCCATCACATGGTTGGGGCAGAGGTCGGCGGTCTTCTCGAACCACCAGCGCGCCGTCTGGGTCAGCACCTGGCCCTTGAGCGGGATCGCGGCGATGGCGCGGTCGAACGCCGAGAGCCGGTCGGTCGAGATCAGGATACGCCGCCCGTCCGGGAGGTCGTAATTCTCGCGCACCTTGCCGCGATAATAATTCGGCAGTTCGGGAATGACGGCTTCGTGAAGCGGCGGGAAGGCGGTCATGGCGTGGCTCTCGCCTCGTGCGATGGCGGGTCGGATCAAGCCGGTGCGACGGCGCCGGCCCGGTCTTCTAGCGAAACCGCGGGTTTTCCACCACAGCGACGGCAGAGCCATCCCCGGATTGCTGCGCCGTTAAGGATATGGCATGGCGACAGATGGTGCGGCTGTTGGCTCCGCGCCAAAGAGCCGCAAGGCTCGTTCCATAGTTCCGTCTCCTTTGGCGGGTGTTCTCGGCAGGATTTCGCGGTTCGACGGCCGCGATCCGACATTGGATGACGTGACCCGCCTGCGATGATTCTGCGCTTTTCCAGATTTTTCGGCCTGACGCTTCTGGCGCTGGCCGCCCTGAGCGGACCGGTGGCGGCCCAGTCGCCCTCCTGCGACGCCTGGCGCTCGGAGCTGGAGGGCCTGCAAGGGCGCAGCGGCGGCGACCCCCGCGCGGCCCAGGCCGCGCAACGCATCGGCGCCCAGCTGGCGCAGTTGAACGGCCAGTTTCGCAGCCTCGGCTGCGACCGGGGGTTCTCACTGTTCGGCCAAGGCGTGTCACCGCAATGCGGCTCGATTCGCGGGCAGATGGATACGCTGCAGGCGCAGTATGGTGCTGCGCAGGCGCGCGCGCAGGGCGGCGGCGTCGAGCAGCGGCGGGCCCAGCTCGCAGCCGCGATCAGCAACAATTGCAGCCCGCGCCAACGTGGCTTCTTCGACACCATCTTCGGGCGCGATCCGGGGCCGGGCGGCGTCGATTCCACCGTGCCGGAGCTGGACCCCGAGCAGTCGATCATCGAGCCGGAAAAGCCGCGCATGGGCGGCGCCCAGACGGTCTGCGTGCGGACCTGCGACGGCTTCTTCTTTCCGCTCGCCAACAACAACGGCAATGCCGACGAGATGTGCCAGGCGCTTTGTCCCGGCTCGGAAACGACGGCCTTCGGCATGACCGCGGGGGGGGAAATCCAGAACGCGGCCTCGCGCTCGACCGGGCAACCCTACTCCTCGTTACCGAATGCTGGAAAATACGTCCGCTCCTTCGATGCGAGCTGCACCTGCCGGGGCCAGGGCCAGAGCTGGTCGGAGGCGTTGAAGAACGCCGAATACCTGCTCGACAAGCGCAAGGGCGACGTCATCGTCAGCGAGCAACGCGCCGCCGAACTCTCCAGGCCCAAGGCCGTCGATCCGAAGCGGCGCGGGGCTCCCGGCGCGGCTTCCGCCACCGCCCCGGCCACTGCCGCGCCTGCGCCGGACCTTCCCGACGAAAAGCCCATGACCTCGGAGAACTCACCGACCTCGGGGACCGAATCCGCCGGCGTCGGCCCCGACGCGGTGACCGAGAAGACGCTCGACAAGAAGGACGGGCTGAAAAGCGAATCGCGCAGCGTCACGGGTGAGCGCCGTGCCGTCCGGATCGTCGCACCGAACCTCGCCCCGAACCTCAGTCCGCAGTTGGTCCAGCCATAAGGCGGCTGTTCCATGCTTCCGTCTCACACCACCCCTCTGTAAAAGGCGTGGTTCCGGCGCTGGACGCCTGGGTATCTGAAGTCGCATAACTGACGCCTCCGCGCCCTCCGGGAGGCCGCCAGATCGCGTCCAGACGTAGCCTTCAAGCTGCTGGAGCGCTCCTGACGCTCCCCAGCCTCAGGCCAGCTCATGTCGAACAGCGAAACGCCGGGTCATCCGCACCCGATCCAGCTCGCGGACGCACAGCGGCGGATCAAGGCGATCTTCATCGGCTCGGTCGGCAATCTCGTCGAATGGTATGATTTCTACGCCTATACGGCTTTCGCGCTGTATTTCGCGCCGCATTTCTTCCCCTCGACCGACCCCGTCGTGCAGCAGCTCAACGCCGCGACCTTGTTTGCCGCCGGGTTCATCGTGCGGCCTGTGGGCGGCTGGCTGTTCGGACATCTCGCGGACCGCTACGGGCGGCGCCTGTCGCTGACGCTCTCGGTGCTGATGATGTGCTTCGGATCGCTGATCATCGCCTTCACGCCGACCTATAGCTCGATCGGCTTCGCGGCGCCGGCCCTGCTGGCGCTGGCCCGCATCATCGAGGGTTTGAGCCTCGGGGGCGAATACGGCGCCAGCGCGACCTACCTCACCGAAATCGCCGATCCCGAGCATCGCGGCTTCTATTCGAGCTTTCAGTACGTGACGCTGATCGGCGGGCAGCTCACCGCCATCCTGGTCCTCCTGCTGCTGCAAAACGTCTTCCTGACCCATGAGCAGCTCGTGGCCTGGGGCTGGCGCATTCCTTTTGTGATCGGCGCGCTGCTGGCGGTGATCGCGATGTTCATGCGACGCCACATGGAAGAGACGGCGTCGTTTCAAAAGGCCAAGGAGGCCGGCCATCTCAAGCGGGAGAGTTCGCTGCGCGGCCTGCTGCGCTATCCGCGCGAGGTCGCCATCGTGGTCGGGCTGACCGCCGGCGGCACGGCGGCTTTCTACACCTTCACGACCTATATGCAGACCTTCGTGAAGCAGACGGTAGGCCTCTCCGACATCGTGACGACCTATGTCATCGCGGGGTCGCTGATCTTCGCCTCGATCCTGCAGCCGATCTACGGGCTGATTTCGGACAGGATCGGCCGCAAGCCGGTGCTGATGTTCTTCGGTATCGCCGGCACACTGCTGACCGTGCCGATCCTGACCACGCTCGCCGGCACCAAATCGCCCTGGATGGCGTTCCTGCTGATCTGCGGCGCCTGGATCTTCGTCGCCGGCTACACCTCGATCAACGCCGTGGTGAAGGCCGAGCTATTCCCGACCGCGATCCGCGCCACCGGCGTCGCGGTGCCCTATGCACTGACGGTCTCGATCTTCGGCGGCACGGCGCCGGCGATCGCGCTTTATTTCAAGCAGCAAGGCCACGAGCAGTGGTTCTTCTACTACCTCGCCGGGATGATCTTCATCTCGCTGCTGGTCTACGCAACGATGCGCGACACCAAGCACCGCTCGGCGATCGACCGGCACGAGTGAACGGGTGTCATTCCGGCGAGCGCATAGCGCTCGAACCCGGACTTACGACGGCGTGAGCGCGTCAGAGCGACGGTATAAAGGGCGCACCCCGTCGTGGGTTCCGGGTTGAGGCCTTCGGCCTCACCCGGAATGACAGTGGTCAGACTCTCTCGCTGGCCAGCCGCCTCAGCGCTTCCTCACGCCCGATGAGCGGCAGAAGGGCCGCGAGCTCAGGGCCGTGGTCGAGGCCCGTCAGCGCCTGGCGCAGGGGCATGAACAGCGCCTTGCCCCTGGTGCCTGTGGCGGCGGCCACGGCTTGCGTCCAGCTTTTCCAGGTGGTCGCATCGAAGGGCTCGGCGGGGAGCAGGCCGGCGGCCGTCTTCGCGAAAGCCGCGTCGGCGATCACCGGCTCGACTGGTCCTTGGACCACCTTCCACCACAGCCTGGCCTCGCCGAGGTTGGCGAGGTTGCCGCGCACCGCAAGCCAGAATGCCTCGCCGCCCGCGATACCGGCCGCCGCAAGCCGCGCGGCCACTGCCTCATACGGCATCTGATGAAGCGTCCGGGCGCTCAGTGTCTCCAGCTCGTGCTCGTCGAACTTGGCCGGCGCGCGTGAGACATGCGCCAGCTCGACCAGCCCGGCGAGTTCGTCGAGGCTCGCGACGGGGCGCACGGCGTCCGACGTGCCGACCAGCACCGCCAGCGCCGCAACGGCGAGCGCCTCAACGCCGCTGTCGCGCAGCCCTCGGAGCGAAAGATGGCCGAGCCGCTTGGAAAGCCCCTCGCCGCTCGCGGTCGTCAGCAGGTTGTGGTGGCCGAAGACCGGCAAGGGCGCGTTGAGCGCCTCGAAGATCTGCGCCTGGACGGCCGTGTTGGTGACGTGATCCTCGCCCCGGATGACGTGGGTTACGCCGGTCTCGATGTCGTCGACCACCGACGGCAGCGTGTACAGATAGCTCCCGTCCTCGCGCACGAGAACCGGATCGGACAGCGAGGCGCAGTCGACATGCGAGGCGCCGCGCACCAGATCATCCCACACGACCTCACGCGCCTCCAGCATGAAGCGCCAATGTGGCGAGCGACCCTCAGTGGCGAATTCGGCCTTCTGGTCCGGCGTCAGCTTCAGCGCCGCCCGGTCGTAGATCGGCGGCAGGCCGCGGGCGAGCTGGCGCTTGCGGCGTCGGTCGAGTTCGTCAGCAGTCTCGTAGCAGTCATAGAGGCGCCCGGCAGCGCGCAGGCGATCAGCCGCAGCGTCGTAGATCGCAAGCCGTTGCGATTGCCAGATGACGAGATCCGGCACGATGCCGAGCCAGCCGAGATCCTCGGCGATGGCGTCCGCATATTCCGGCTTGGAGCGCGCGATATCGGTGTCGTCGTATCGCAGCAGGAAACGGCCGCTATGGCGCCTGGCGAACAGCCAGTTGAACAGGGCCGGCCGGGCATTGCCGATATGCAGATAGCCGGTGGGTGATGGTGCGAAGCGTACGAGCGGGGAGTTCATGGGCGGCTTATGGCGCTTTTGCCGACGCTGGACAACGGACCCGTTGCGTCTCTGGCGGGCATTAACCGCGCATTAGGGTTACTGAGGCATGAAAGCTTCAAGGCGAAATCTTCACCCGTTGTCGCCGGGGAGCCAGGGATGCGCATCCGTTCGATCTTGCCCGCTTTCGCGATGGTGTCGCTCGCAGCCCTCGCTGCCTCTGCTGCTCTCGGCGCCGATTATCCGGTGCTTCGCGGATCGCAGGTCGAAGATGCTCCTCCGGCGCCATCCTTCGCGCCAAATTGGGGCGGCTTCTACTTCGGTGGCAGCGCCGGCTATACATCAACCCAATTCGATGCCGAGAAGCAGTCCGGCACCCTTTCGACGGCAGCCTTCCGGAACCTGGTGATCAGCGATGCCGCCAGCGGAATGCTGCGCTTCGGCCGCGCCAGCAAGGATCGCACGAACTTCGGCGGCTTCGTCGGCTATAACACCTCATTCGGTGACGCTGTCCTTGGCATCGAGGCGGAATACCTCAAGATCAATACACAGACCGATCAAAGAGGCTCGATCGGCGGCGTATTCACCGACCTGTATCCGACCACGGTCGCGTCCTCGCCTAGCGCAGAGCCGCTCAACACGAAGACGGCTGTGGCCGTCGCCGGTCATTCGACGAACAAGATCGACGATCTGGTCATGCTGAAAGCAAGGGCTGGATATGCCTTCGGCAACTTCATGCCCTTCGCCAATATCGGCCTTGCCGTGGGGCGCGTGTCGACGAATGCTGAAATCCAGCACGCCTATGCGACCATCGAAAACTACTCCCGCTTCAACACCATCACCGACCAAACCGGCGCCGTCTCGCGGACGACGCTGATCGGCACGGGCACGATCGGCCGGCCGGATGCGACGGGCAGCCGGGGCGTCACCCAGATATCGTCCGGTTATGTACCGGGCCTTGTGCTCGGTGCCGGCATCGATGCGCTGCTGGGCGACAACCTGCTGGTGCGGGCTGAATATAACCGCATCTATTTCGCGGATTACAAGGGCGTGAATGCGGTCGTCGATACCGCTCGCCTCGGTGCTGGCCTCAAGTTCTGACAAGCAGCGACCATCGCAAAAAGGCCGGGCAACGCCCGGCCTTTTTTTCGTTTCTGCGCCCGATGTGAGGATTTACTCCGCCGCTTCGACCTCAGGCCGAACGCGCCCCGCCCGCTCGCGCTTGACCAGCTCAGCCACCAGGAAGGCAAGTTCCAGCGCCTGTTCGGCATTGAGGCGCGGGTCGCAGACCGTGTGGTAGCGATCGTTCAGGTCCGCATCGGTCATGCCGCGCGCGCCGCCGGTGCATTCGGTGACGTTCTTGCCGGTCATTTCCAGGTGCAGGCCGCCGGCATGCGTGCCTTCCGCCTGATGGACCGAGAAGAAGTTCTTCACCTCGGTCATGATCAGGTCGAAGGGCCGGGTCTTGTAGCCGCTGCCGGCCTTGACCGTGTTGCCGTGCATCGGGTCGCAGGACCAGAGGACGTTGCGCCCTTCCCGCTTCGTCGCCCGAACCAGCGCCGGTAAATTGTCGAAGACCTTGTCGGCGCCGAAGCGGCCGATCAGCGTCAGGCGGCCCGGCTGGTTTTGCGGATCGAGCACCTCGATCAACTTCAGCAAGCCATCGACTGTGGTCGAGGGGCCGCACTTCAGGCCTATCGGGTTCTTGATGCCCCGGAAGAACTCGACATGGGCGTGGTCGAGCTGACGGGTGCGGTCCCCGATCCAGACCATGTGGCCGGAGGTGTCGTACCATTCGCCGGTGGTGGAATCGACGCGGGTCATCGCCTGCTCGTAGCCGAGCAGCAGCGCCTCATGGCTGGTGTAGAAGTCCGTCGTGCGGGTCTCGGGATGCGCTTCCGGGTCGATGCCGATGGCGCGCATGAAGTCGAGCGACTCGGTGATGCGTTCGCTGATCTCGTTGTAGCGCGAGGAGGACGGCGAATCCTTGACGAAGCCGAGCATCCAGCGATGCGCGTTGTCGAGATTGGCGTAGCCGCCGGTCGCGAAGGCGCGGATCAGGTTCAACGTCGCGGCCGACTGGCGGTAGGCCTCGAGCTGGCGGCGCGGATCGGGCGTGCGCGACTGTTCCGTGAAGGCGATGTCGTTGACGATATCGCCCTTGTAGCTCGGCAGCTCGACGCCGTTCTCTTTCTCGGTGGGAGCCGAACGCGGTTTGGCGAATTGGCCGGCGATGCGCCCGACCTTCACCACAGGCGAGCCGCCGGCGAAGGTCAGCACCACCGCCATCTGCAGGAACAGGCGGAAAAAATCGCGGATGTTATCGGCCGAATGCTCGGCGAAGCTCTCGGCACAGTCACCGCCCTGAAGCAGGAAGGCCTCGCCGGCCGCGACCTTGCCCAACGCCCGTTTGAGCTTGCGCGCTTCGCCCGCAAAAACGAGCGGCGGAAAGCCGGCGAGCTGCTGCTCGACCGCCTTCAAGGCTGCCTGATCCGGATAATCCGGAATCTGCTGGGCGGGCTTGGCCCTCCAGCTCTCTGGCGTCCACCGCTCGGACATGGGACTACGTGCTCCTGACCTCTTGACGATCGCGCGCATGAACCTCTCGGCGCGAGGGGGCGGCTATACACCCGCGGATGCCGCAAGGCCACCACCGGGGAAACCGTCCCGTCGCACGGCGTTTCGAGCGTTCAGCCGGCTCTTGGCGTGCGCATCGTGACCAACTCTTCGGCCGCGCTCGGATGCAAGGCGATGGTGCGGTCGAAATCGGCCTTGGTCGCACCCATCGTCACAGCGATGCCGACCGCCTGGATGATCTCGCCAGCGTCATGGCCAAGGATGTGCACGCCCAGCACCTTGTCGCTTGTCCTGTCGACGATGAGCTTTATGTAGATGCGCTCCTGCCGGCCTGAAATCGTCGCCTTCATCGGGCGGAAAGCCGATTCGAATACGCGCAGCTCATAGCCGGCCGCATAGGCCTGCTGTTCGGTCAGCCCGACAGAGCCCAGTTCCGGTGTCGTAAAGACGGCCGAGGCGACCGTGAGATGGTCGACCGTCCAGGGCTTTCCGCCGAACATGCCGTCGGCAAAGGCATGGCCTTCGCGGATCGCGACCGGGGTCAGGTTCACGCGGTTGGTCACGTCGCCGACAGCGTGGATGGAGGGGACCGAGCTCATCGAGTTCGCGTCGACCATCACCTCGCCGATGGGGCCGAGCTTGACGCCCGCCGCTTCCAGTCCCAGCCCCCTGGTGTTCGGCCGCCGGCCGGTCGCGACCAACACCACCTCGGCATCGATCGGCTCGCCATGCGCGCAATGAGCCCGGCGCGCCCCGTCCGGCAAGGCCTCGATGCGCTCGATGGTGCAGCCGAGTCTCATCGCGATGCCGGCCTCCTTCAGCGCATCGCGCAGGCGCGTGCGGAGATCGTCGTCGAAGCCGCGCAGGATGTTGTCGCCGCGATGCAGCACCGTGACGGCCACGCCCAGGCGGGCGAACAGGCTGGCGAATTCCAGCGCGATGTAGCCGCCACCGACGACAAGCATGCGCTTGGGCAGTTCGGCCAAGTGGAAGACTTCGTTGGAGGAGATCCCGAGTTCGCCGCCGGGGATCGGCGGATCGAGTGCCGGCCAGCCGCCCGTGGCAATGAGAATGTGCCGAGCGCGGACGAGCTCACCGCTGGTCTGCAGACGGACCTCGTGCGGACCTTCGACAACCGCCCTCTCCTCCCGGATCTCGACCTTCGCACCGTCGAGCCCCTTGCGATACAGCCCGGAAAGGCGAGTGACCTCGTTGGCAACGGCCTCCCGCAGGGTCGGCCAATCGAAGACCGGCGCGGCCGGAAGCGTCCAGCCGAAGCCGGCGGCATCCTCGAACTCGTCGGCGAAACGGCTGGCATAGACGAAGAGCTTCTTCGGCACACAGCCACGAATAACGCAGGTACCGCCGATCCGGTCCTCCTCCGCGATCATGACGCGGGCGCCATGGCCGGAGGCGATACGGGCCGCACGCGTGCCGCCCGACCCGGCGCCGATGACAAAAAGGTCGACGTCGAACTCAGCCATGATGCTCTCCTTGCCGATGCTCTGATGCGGGGAACCAGAGAATGGCGGCGCCAAGAACGGCGATCCACCAACCCTGCCAGGCGCCGTGACCCACCACCGAAATCGCGAAACAGGCCGCGAAGAGCGCCAGGCGCGGCGCAGCCTCGCTTCGCGGCATGCGGGCGAGGCGCGCCAGCAGAAGCAGGCCGGCCAGAGTCACGAGGATGGCGCCGATCGCCCCTGTCTCAACCCAGGCCTGCAAGGGCATGTCGTGCGGGTGGCCCACGGCCAGAAGCTGGCGACGTTCGGGTGCGACCAGCGCGGCGACGGGATGCTGGTCGAGGCTCGGCGAGGTATCGAACCCCGCTCCGATCAGCGGTCGCGCGCGGGCCGCTTGGCCGAAGCTCTCCCAGATATCGATGCGTGCCTTGCCGGTCATGACAGCGAACCGGTCGAGGATCATTCCGGGCAGGTAATTGTTCGCGAGGACGCCGAGCACGGGTGCCAGGGCCATGGTAACGACGAAGGCGAAGCCGGTCGCGCGCAGCGAAAATCGCGGCCAGAGCCAGGCACAGACCCAGCCCAGCGCGCAAACCGCGACGCCCAGCCGTGCCGATGCGCTTTCCGAACGCAGCGCCAGCGCCGCCACGGCAGCCGCGGTAACGATCGCGAGCAGCCGGTCGGACCGGCGCGCTGATGGCATCGTCCAAAGTCCATGGATCACCGGCACCGCCAGCACCACCGCCGTGATCGCCGGGCGGTTGAAGACGAAGGCCATCAGCTTGCCGATGCCGAGCGCGGCGCGCTGCGAAAGGCCGGATGCAAGCTCGATCACGCAAAGAAGGCAAGCGAGGATGATCGCCACCGCCAACGCCCGCAGCCACGGCAAGGACGACCTGAATCGACCGGAGGCGGCGATCGCCATAGCGAAAGCAATAGGCAGCGCGAGTTCGGCCCATCCCCGCAAGGACGCAGCAGGCCGATGGCTCCACAGAATGGAGACGAGCGACCAGGCCAGGAACGCGGACACGGCAAGGCCCAGCGGCGTCGCCACCAGCCGCCGCAGGCTGGCCGTGAGAGAGCCGGCGCCTCCAGTCAAAAGGCAGGCGCCGAGAAACGACGCGGCCGCCAACCCCAGAAGGAGTGGCGCCGAGCGGTTCGCAAGCCACATCGCCAGCGGGAGCGAGATCATCAGCGCGAAGCCGGCGATGCTCAAGGCATGGGCGAACCGCGGGGAAGGCTGCACAGCGGGGTTCACCGGATGTCGAGGCTGGCTCATCGGCTGCGCTTACGCGATCGGCGAATTTGACGCCAGAGGCCGGGCTGTCCACCGAACTCGCAGCTCCAGCGCCGTGCTTCGACGAAAGACGTAGAACCTTGGAAACGGAGTTCGGCAGGCAATGATTATCCCTCTTCCATTATGTAATCCCACGCAATTGACGCCCCTCGCGGCATGGTGCCACAGGCTAATCAAGCCTTAATAATCGCGGCCAAGCCGCAATGCGGAGGAAAACCCATGATGACATCGATGCTGAAGCGCGGCACCGTGGCTGCCATTGCTCTCGCAGCGTTCTCGACGGCTGCCTTTGCACAGGTCAACGAACTCAAGATCATGGCTCCGGCGGCGCCGGGCGGCGGCTGGGACGGCACGGCGCGCTCGATGCAGCAGGCGCTGACAGCCGCCGGGATCGTGAAAAGCGTCCAGGTGAACAACGTGACCGGCGCCGGCGGCACCATCGGCCTTTCCCAGCTCATCAATGCGAAGGGCCAGGGCGACCAGCTGATGGTCAACGGCTTCGTGATGGTCGGCGCCATCCTGCTGAACAAGTCGCCGGTCAACCTCACCCAGGTGACGCCGATCGCGCGCCTGACGGCCGAGGCGGAAGTGATCGTCGTACCGACGGAATCGCCGCTGAAGACCGCCAAGGATCTGACCGAGCGACTCAAGGCCGATCCGGCCAAGGTGACCTGGGCTGGTGGCTCGGCCGGCGGCACGGACCACATTCTCGCGGCCCTGTTCGCGCAGGCCGTCGGCGCCGACCCCAAGAAGATCAACTACATTCCGTTCTCGGGCGGCGGCGAGGCCCTTGCGGCCATGCTCGGCGGCCGAGTGACCGTCGGCGTCTCCGGCTATGGCGAGTTCGAAGGCCAGATCAAGGCGGGCAAGCTGCGTGTGCTCGCGGTGACCTCGCCCAAGCGTCTCGATAACGCACCCGACGCCGCCACGCTGAAGGAGCAGGGTATCGATCTCGAACTGCTCAACTGGCGTTCGGTCGTCGCCCCTCCCGGAATTTCGGCGGAGCAGACCGAGGCTCTGACCGGCACGGTCGAGAAGATGGCCAAGTCGAAGGAATGGCAGGAGATCCTGAAGTCCCGCGGCTGGGACGATTCCCTGCTGACGGGCGCGGCCTTCGACAGCTTCCTGAAGAGCGAGATCGACCGCGTCTCCAAGGTCATGACCGAAGTCGGCCTGGTGAAGTAAGCCAGCCGGGTTCGGCAGGACGGGGCCGGGCGACCGGCCCCTTTCGCATCTCAACGCCATTCCCACGCGACGCTCCGGCGTCGCGGCCGCAAGCGGGAACGACATGACCAACGATACGCGCGCGCAAGGCGCCAACAAGCCGGCCCTGATCGTGGGCGTGCTGTTGCTGGCGGTTGCCATTCTGGTCGGCTACGACGCCTCGCAGCAAACCATCGTCTCGACCTATGGCATCGGGCCTACCGCGATGCCCTATGTCGTCGCCTGCGGGCTCGTCATCCTCGGGCTGGCCCATTTCGTCACGGCATTCCGGGGTGGCCTGCCGCAGCCGGAAGCGGCCGATACCGCCGCGCTGCTCTGGATCGCCGGTGGCCTCGTCTGTCTGATCGCCTGCATCGGGCTCGGCGGCGGCTTCATTCTCGCTATCGCGCTGCTCTTCGCCTGCACCGCGCGCGGCATGGGCCGGCAGGCCTTCGCGGTCGATTTCGCGATCGGGTTCGCGATGGGGCTCATCATCTTCCTGACCTTCGCCAAGCTCCTGACGCTGATCTTGCCCGCGGGCCCTCTCGAACGCCTGTTCCTGTAAAGGAGAGCCGTACCATGGAAACCACGCTCTCCCTGCTCCACGGTTTCACCGTCGCATTGGAACCGTCCAAGCTGCTGTTCTGCCTGATCGGCGTCTTTCTTGGCACGGCTGTGGGCGTGCTGCCCGGCATCGGGCCGGCGCTCACCGTCGCGCTGCTGCTGCCCGTGACCTTCAAGCTCGACCCGGCCGGCTCGCTCATCATGTTCGCCGGCATCTATTACGGCGGCATGTATGGCGGCTCGACCACCGCCATCCTGCTCAACGCGCCCGGCGAGAGCGCCTCGCTCGCGACCGCGCTCGAAGGCTCGAAAATGGCGAAGGCGGGCCGTGGTGGACCGGCGCTGGCGACAGCCGCCATCGGCTCGTTCGTTGCCGGGCTGATCGCCACGATCGGGCTTGCCTTCCTGGCGCCCTGGCTGGTCGAGGTTGCCGTCAAGTTCGGCCCCTGGGACTATTTCGCGCTGATGATCGTGGCCTTCGTCACGGTGTCGGCGACCTTTGGCGATTCGCCCCTGCGCGGCCTGACAAGCCTGTTCCTCGGCATCGCGCTCGGCCTGGTCGGCATCGACAAGCTGACCGGCCAGGCCCGCCTGACCTTCGGCGTGCCTGAGCTGCTGAATGGCATCGAGGTGACCACGCTCGCGGTCGGCCTCTTCGCGGTCGGCGAGGCGTTCTATGTCGCCTCCAAGCGTTTCCGCGATCCCGAGGAAATCATCCCGATCAAGGGCTCGCTCTGGATGACGAAGGAGGACTGGAAGCGGTCCTGGGCGCCCTGGCTGCGCGGCACCGCGTTCGGCTTCCCTATCGGCGCGCTGCCGGCCGGCGGCGCGGAGGTGCCGACCTTCCTGAGCTATTCGACCGAAAAGAAGCTTTGCAAATATCCCGGCGAGTTCGGCAAGGGCGCCATCGAAGGCGTCGCAGGCCCGGAAGCCGCCAACAATGCCTCGGCTGCCGGTACGCTTGTGCCGCTGCTGACGCTCGGCCTGCCGACCTCGGCGACCGCGGCGATCATGCTGGCGGGCTTCCAGCAATACGGCCTCAATCCGGGCCCGCTGCTGTTCGCCGAGAAGCCCGATCTGGTCTGGGGTCTGATCGCCTCGCTGTTCATCGCCAACGTGATGCTGGTGATCCTGAACCTGCCTTTGGTCGGGCTCTGGGTCCGGCTTCTAGCGATCCCGCAGCCTTGGCTCTATGCCGGCATCCTCGTCTTCGCGACGATGGGCACGCTGGCGGTCAACGGTTCGCCGGTCGAGCTCACCATGCTCTTCGCCTTCGGCTTCATGGGCTAT
Source organism: Allobosea sp. P5_A5 (assembly GCF_056400625.1). Classification (NCBI taxonomy): domain Bacteria; kingdom Pseudomonadati; phylum Pseudomonadota; class Alphaproteobacteria; order Hyphomicrobiales; family Alloboseaceae; genus Allobosea; species Allobosea sp. P5_A5. Next base: position 4,325 of record NZ_JBFUKY010000004.1, on the reverse strand, counting down.
CTGATGCGCCGGTACGATTACCCGGTCGCGCCGATGGTGGTCGGGCTCATCCTGGGTCCGATGGCAGAGGCGCAGCTCAGGCGCGCTCTCCAGATCAGCCTTGGGGACCCGATGATCCTGCTTGAAAATCCGATCTCGGCGACGCTGCTGGGGATTGCAGCACTGGCCTTGGTGGCGCCCTTCGCGATGCGCGGACTGAACCGGTTCAAGGCCGCCGAGGACTGACGAGGCCGAGCCTGAGCAGGCTCTCGCCGGCCGCGACCAGCGCTTGCGCCGCCGGGCGCGGCTGCCAGCCGAGCATTGCGATCGCCTTCGCGCTCGTCGCGGTCTTGGCGCGCCCCAGCTCAGGCGTCGCTGCCTGCCGGGCTGTCGCGCTGAAGCGGCTTGCCAGTCGCACCAGCCAATCCGGCAGCACCCTGGTAGAAACCTTTGCCGCACGCTCGCCGAGACCGTCCTTCAAAGCATGCGCGATTGCCGTCATGGTCAGGAAATCGCCGGCCGTCGCGAGGAACCGCTCGCCTGCGGCGGCGGAATCGGTCATCGCCCGCAGGTGAAGATCGGCGACGTCCCGGACATCGACGACCCCGAACATCAGGCGTGGCAAGGCCAGCAGCCGCCCCTCCAGCATCGCCTTGATCAACTGGATCGAGGCCGAGAGATCAGGCCCCAGCAACGGGCCGAAGATGCCGACGGGATTGACGACCGAGAGTTCCAGCCCCCGCCCCTCGCTGTCGGCAAACGCCCAGGCCGCCTGTTCGGCCAGCGTCTTCGATTTGGGATAGGCGGCGAGGCCCGGCGCCTGCGCGTCCGTCCAGTCCCGCTCATCATAAGCCTTCGATACCGGGCGGCCATAGCCGATCGCGGCGAAGGACGAGGTCAGGACGACGCGCTTCACGCCGGCCCGGTGCGCCGCATGCAGGACGCGCAAGGTGCCGTCTCGCGCCGGCTGGATGAGTTCGTCCTCGTTTTTCGGCACGGCAGCCGAAAGCGGGGATGCGACGTGCAGGACATAGGCGCATCCGGCGACGGCATCGTCCCATCCGGCATCGTCCAGCAGGTCCGCGATCGCGATCTGAAGCCGGTCGCCCGCATCGACACCCGCCCCCGCAAGCCCCTGTCGCAGCGCGGGCTCGCGGGCAAGCGAACGCAAGGTCGTCCGGACCTCGTATCCCGCCCGCAGCAAAGCGAGAATGCAATATCCGGCCAGGAAGCCGGAGCCGCCGGTGACGAGTACCTTTTCACCCGACATGCCTTGTCCTCCCGGACGCCCCGGCCGGCCTTGGTCGCGCGGCCTGACAAAAAGGCCGGCGATCGCTCGCCGGCCCGATAGCCTCAGATCAGGTCTTCGATGCGACGCCGGCTCAGAGCTGGTGGCCGCGCTTGCGCATCTCCTGGGAGAACCGGTCGAACAGATAGTTGCTTGTCTGGACGCTCCAGGGCTGCATCATGTCGAAGATCTCGGTCATCGCCTCCGTGCGCAGCTTGAGATAGCGCTGGCCGACAGGCGATTTGAAGAAGGCGACCGAGTCCTTCAGATCGGATTCGGTCATCTTCCTGGCAAAAATCTCGGTCGCGTTTTTGATCGCCTCGTCCGAGCGCTTGGCCGCCTCCGGACGCAATTCGTCGAGAATGGCCCGCGCATCCTTCACCGCCTCGGGCCGGGTCGTCAAAAGCTGCTGCGCGCTGTCGTCAAACTGCTTGAAGATGCCCTCGAAGCTCTGGGTGACGCCCGTCATGTCCATGATGTCACGGGCCGCCTGCAGATGGCTCGGCGTCGGCGCGGCCACTTGAGCGAACGCCGGCGCGGCGCAGAACAATGACAGGCCCAGGCATAAGCTGGCGAGCGTGTGGCGGATCATGCGTCAGACATCCTTATCGTTGATCATTCGTCGGGCGCGGCCCATCCCAATCGGTGCGTTCCTTAGCCCGGATCGTACCCAAAGGGAATCATTCGATGGTGCCGAGCGTCCTGACGCCGTCCCCGCCGGCGAGGATCGCGCCTGTCGCCAGGCCGATGAACAGGCCATGCTCGACCACGCCGGGCACGGCGTTGAGCGCCTGCGCCAGAAGCTCCGGCCGGACGATAGCGCCCAGGCGCGCATCCAGGATGTAATGGCCGCCATCCGTGAGGAGTATCGACCCATCAGCCTTTCGGCGCAGGGACAGATCGCCCTCGGCACCGGCAACTGCGATCGCGGCAGCCACGGCGCGCCGGGTCGCCTCCAGACCGAAGGGCACGACCTCGATCGGCAGCGGATAGCGCCCGAGCCTGTCGACCAGCTTGCCTTCATCCGCGATCACGATCATGCGGGCCGAGGCCGCCGCGACGATTTTCTCGCGCAGAAGCGCAGCGCCGCCGCCCTTGATCAGGCGCAGCTGGGCATCGAGTTCGTCGGCTCCGTCCACGGTCAGGTCGAGTTCCGGGGTCTCGTCGAGCGTCGACATCGAGATGTTCAGCGACAGCGCCTGGGCCTGCGTTACCTCCGAGGTGGCGACGCACAGGACATCGAGACCCGCCGCCACCCGCACTCCCAGAAGGTCGACGAAATGCTTCGCGGTCGAGCCCGTGCCGAGGCCAAGCCTCATGCCGGGCCTGACCAGCTCCAGGGCACGGGCCGCAGCCTGCTTCTTCAGATCATCGGCGGTCATCGTCAGGGCCCCGGCGGTCATGGTCGCGAAGGAAATGCGACCGGAAAGCTCGGGCCGTCCTGCCGCGCGATCATCGCCGAGTCCAGTCTTGCGGGCGGCGCGAGCGCTATTTCGCCTGCGGCGTGCACACCGTCTTGTCGTCGAAGACGTAGCAGATGCTCATCTCGCCCGTACGCGTATTGACCCGGAAGATTCCGCCTTCGCGCTCGTGCCGCGACGGCATCAAGGTGTATTCGCCGGCCGGCTGCGGGCCGGCGCCATCGCCAGAGGGAAAGCAGATGGTGACGCCGACGCCACCCTCCTTGAGCTGGAACTGGCAGGCGCCGACCTCACCGGTCGAGTGGTCGATGCGGTAGACGCGGTTCAGATCGGTCTGCGGTGCCGGCGCGAACTCGAAATTGCCAGCCAGGGCCGGCGCCGCCGCCAGGCACAGCAAAAGCGCAGGGGCAAGGCGGCCCGGGTAAGTCGCGAAAGCGGCGATTTTCGTCATCGTCAGGTTCCCGGCCGCGCCATGGCGGCGAATCGCAGGGAGGATAGCACCATCGGCCACAATCCGGAGCAGCCGAGGTCGGGGGCCGCTTGCCAAGCACGAACCGAGGTCCTTTAAGGCCGGAGCGCCGCGCGCATGGCGCAGGCCGATCGTCCATCCGGAGCCCGTGACATGAGCCTGCCCCCCATCGTCGTCTTCGATCTCGACGGCACATTGGCCGAGACCGCTCCGGACATCATGCGCGTGCTCAATGTTATCCTGACCCGCGAGAGCCTCGCGGCCCTGCCGATCGAGCGCGCCCGCGAGCTTGTGGGGGCCGGTGCGCGCGCCTTGATCGAGCGCGGCTTCACTGCCTCCGGGCGCGCGCTCGACGCCGCAACGCTGGAGCGGCTGTTTGCGGATTTCCTGACGATCTATGCGGAGGACGTCGCATCCAGCAGTCACCTCTTCGATGGCATTCTCCCCGCGATGGATCAGCTGGAAAAGGATGGATTTGTTTTTGCCGTCTGCACCAACAAGCCGATCCTGCACACGCGGTTGATCCTCGATCATTTCGGCATTGCGGACCGCTTCGCTTCCGTCGCGGGGCGCGACAGCTTCCCCTATTTCAAGCCGGACCCACGGCATCTGACGATGACGATCGAACTGGCGAAGGGCGACCCCAAGCGCGCCGTGATGATCGGCGATTCGCTTACCGACATCCTGACGGCGCGGGCCGCTGGCATTCCCTCGATCTGCGTGCCATTCGGTTATACCGACGTGCCGATCGAGACGCTGCAGCCGGATTATGTGATCCAGCATTTCGACGAGTTGCCCGCGGCGGTCATGCGGGCTCTCGCCCCTTCCGCTATGCGTTGAACCACGCGGATATCCTTGACGGCATCCGACCCTCCGACTAGGAGAGGGCCGTTCGGGCGATTAGCTCAGCGGTAGAGCACTCCCTTCACACGGGAGGGGTGACATCAATCGCTGCATCTGTTTATCTCCGGACCTTCGGTTCACTTGAACCCTAGGGCGATTAGCTCAGCGGTAGAGCATTCCCTTCACACGGGAAGGGTCACAGGTTCGATCCCTGTATCGCCCACCATCATTTGGTCTTCCTGGCAGCCGCCAGAAGCGTGCGGCGAACCCAGTTTGAAACCGTCTCTCCATTGATAGCTGCGGCAGCCGCGATCTGTTCGCGCTC